>UQNO01000067.1 GCA_900542475.1 uncultured Bacteroidota bacterium | reverse complement strand
TCGCAGCCAAGGCAACCATCGCCTTGAATTTGTTCGTGAATTTCCTTCGTTTTGTTGTCATTTTCCCTAACGTTTTTTCCCCTGCAAAACTACTCATTTTTCACATTAACTCATGCTCTCAATTCTGGGGTACATTATAGTAAATTTTCCTCTATAAAACAAAAATGAATATCTCCGCAAAATGTAACTAAACACCTGTATAATAAAAATTAGGCGCATAGTTTCCTTGACCCAAGTGCAAACAAGGGTCCATTCATATAATTATACTTTCCTCTTCGAGTTTGTACTCAAACTGGCTTCCATAGCCGTCCGTCAGTATGGTTAATTTGCAGACGAGGTGTTACCATCACAAAGATAATAGCCTGCTGACGGGCGGTATATCGTGTTCATCCCCTTGTTGGGGATGTTTTACGATCAGTAGTGAAGTCAATATAATTTGTGTTGTCATGCAACACATGCCAAACGGCGATGAGCATCTTTCTTGCCACAGCCACCAGGACCTTCATCTTGTTCTTTTTCCTTACTTGCGTCTGATGGTATGAGAACTGACTGAAGAAGCAATTCTTCGTCCTGCTGGCTGCCCATGCACACTCTATTATGGTCTTGCGGAGATATACATTTCCATGAGTGATGCTCCTTGACTTGATTTTCTTGTTGGATTCATCGTTTCTCGGTTTTAGACCGCTCCATGAAGCGAGGTGGTTGGCCGTTTCGAACTTGTTCATGTCCGTTCCGATTTCAGCGATCAATGATGTGGCCGCACGTTCCTTTATGCCGGGTATGGTCTGTAACCGTTTCAACTCTTCGGGGAATTCCCTTTCACAAATCTCAAGCATTCTGGCTTGGCATTTCTCCTTGTGTGCCTCCGCCATGTCAAGTTCATCACGCAGTTGTGATATCATGTCAATCTCTGCAAGGCTTACCACACCTTTGAGTGATGCTGTGCTGACATCGATGCCGTGGTGGTTGATGATGCGTCCATGTATTAGCTTCACCAACTCTTCGGGGTCGGTTATCCCTTGTGAGATTGCTCTTACCACGGCTTTGTAGCTTTTGCTGTCAACATTGGAAACGTAGTTGCTCAGACGTATGTTGCAGCGTTGTAGCACGGCGTCAAGTTTGGACAGCTTTCTTACTATCTCCTCGTTAAGGTCGAATATACGACGGTCGTATTGGCGCAGCTGTTGGATTATCTCGGGAGGCACGAAGCTGCCGGGTATGAGCTCCTTCATCGTGCACTCGGCAATCCACTGCGCATCCTTCACGTCACTCTTGCGACCTGGAAGTTGCTTGATAAAATAAGGGTTGGCAAGATTCAGCTTGAAGTGTGGAGACAACACACGCCATATTGGAATCCAATAGACGCCGGTGCTCTCCATTGACACCTCGACAACATGGTGATGAAGCATCAAGTCACGCATTTCTTCCAACTGATAAGTTAAAACTCCGAAAACTTTTTCAATAAGTTCTCCAAATTCGCTCAAAATACAAAGATAAACGCTATCTTTGTGCACGTCAAGACCACATACTGATTTCATAGGCTTGCATATTTGGGGTTAAATTCTTCCCAAAGATAAATATAATTTGTGACTTTGAGCACGTTAATGCAAGATTTCAGGTATGTCGGTCTTGACATTTTAACTCAAGCAGCGAGCACTCGGAGATATTCATTTCTGTTTTTTTATCCCAACTGGCTTATAATTCGGAAATTTTATCTAAATTTGCACCGTGTTTCATAAAAGACACGGACATATTTGAAACAACGAAGCGTTATGCTCGACTTGCAATCGGAAATGTGAGAAACTTATGTAGTACGCAAGGAAAGTGTGGCGGTTCGCGCGTATAGCGTGGGCTGGTTACATTTCTCGTACAAAGGTAATTCTCACAATCTCCGATTGAAGAAGTGACATCAGTGCCACGCTTCTATCATAAAATTATATTGCTGTCCGGTAAAACTTTTTCAAATAAAACAAATTAGGGCTGACACTTCTCACGAGGTATCAGCCCTTTTGGT
>UQNO01000066.1 GCA_900542475.1 uncultured Bacteroidota bacterium | reverse complement strand
CTCAACGCCGCATCGACGGAATCGAGAAGGTCGGCACGCACCATAGAAATCTCGTCAATCACAAGCAGTTCCAGCGAGCGAATGATTTTCAACTTCACCGCCGACATTTTTTGATATTGCAACACCTTGCCATTCGGCACCTGCGGTCCGAACTCCAACTGAAAAAACGAATGGATTGTTTGTCCGCCCGCATTGATAGCGGCGACACCCGTAGGAGCCAAAATCACCATTCTTTTGGTGGGGTTTTCAGCCAATCCACGCAAAAACGTTGTCTTTCCGGTACCGGCCTTGCCCGTCAGAAAGATGTTCATATTGGTGTAACGGACGAATTTATCGACAATCTCCAATTTAGCGTTCTCTATTTTTCGCGTTTGCATATTATTATTATTTATCCATCAAATAAACCAGCGTTTTGCAAAGATACACAAAAACTGTTAACACTCTTTCGTTCAAGTCGAAAACATGTCACACGAAAAGTTCAGACGCAATACCGTCGGCGAAGAGCATGCCGTCGGCGTTCAAGATGAAATTTTGGTTTTTTTGTGTCATTTTGCCGTTTAAGATATGTTTTTGAACTCCGTTTTTAAACTTTTCGGCATATTTTTCACCGAAATTGCCGAGAATGTAATCCAAATCCGCGCCCCAGATGGTACGAAGTGCGGTCATCACATATTCGTTGTAGCGGTCATCGAGCGTAAGTGTTTCTTTTTCAAACGAATAGCTTTCGCAATAACTCTTCACGCTTGCCACATTCCACTGTCGTGAAACGCCGTCAAACGAATGAGCCGACGGACCTAAACCGAGATACTTACCGCCTTTCCAGTAGATAGTATTATGTTTGGAATAATGCCCTTGACGCGCGAAATTACTTATCTCGTAATGTTCAAAGCCTTGGTTTTCAGTCATTTCAACAAGAATTTCGTAATGTCTTATCACCTCTTCTTCATTGACGGTCGCCGCCACACCTTTATTAATACGTTGTCCAAGTGCGGTTTTTTCCTCCACTGTCAATGCATAAGCCGACAAATGGTTGGCACCTGTCGCGAAGAACATCTCCAGATTTTTTCGCCATTTCTCTTCCGTCAAGGTAGGAATGCCGTAAATCAAATCTATTGTAACATCTTGAAATCCGACCTCTTGCGCCCATTCTATCACTTGTCGCGCATGTATTGAATCGTGTTTTCGGCTCAAATATTGTAAATCCTCGTCGAAAAAGCTCTGAATGCCGACGCTCAACCTATTGATACCTGCCGACTTATATTCCAAAAGCGATTTTAGTGAAACTGTGTCGGGATTTGCTTCGAGCGTAACTTCGGGAGTTTCCGTGATTTTAAAATTCTTTTTCAAGACATCTAAAATTCCGGCAATTTCAGCAGGTTGCAGCAGCGAGGGTGTGCCGCCACCGAAATAAATGGTGCGCACTTTTTCAGCGCCCAAATATCCTGTCTGTGCAGCGGCTTCTTTTTTCAAAGCATCAAGAAAATCGGCGCGCCACTTTTCCGAAACAACAGAAAAAAAATTACAATAAGCACACTTCGACTTGCAAAACGGAATATGTATATATATGCCTGACATGATGCAAAAATACAACTATTTTCTCTCGCAGGCGACATAAAATTTACAGATTTTTTTTGTTTTTCTTAAAAAGTTTTCATAATTTTGCGATGTTCAATTTTTAAAAACGTTTCATTATGAAAAACGACAAACTCATCATCACCATCAACCGCGAATTTGGCTCGGGCGGAAGGGAGATAGCGTATAAACTCGGCGCTCTGCTCGACATCAAGGTTTACGACAAGAATGCTCTTGAAGAGATTGAACAAGAATTTGACATCGCCAACGAACTACCCGACGACATCTATGCCATTCAGAAGAAGATTTTGCTGAACATCGCAGCCAATGAATCTTGTATCGTCGTCGGACGCACGGGTTTTCATATCTTCAAGAACCACCCGAATGTTGTGCGCGTGCTGCTCATCGCCGACTATGAGGCACGCGTGAAGCACGTCAGCGAGAAACATGGAATCACCAAGATGGCGGCAAAAAAACGCATCAAGGAGGTTGATCGTGAGCGGGAAGAATACACTAAAAGATACGCCGGAGTGTCGCGCTACGACGCCCGCAACTACGACTTCGTGCTCAATGTCACCAATATCCCGGGATACCACGTGGCGGCGTTCCTGGCTCAAAACATCAGAATGAAATTCCTGGGGAAACTGTAAAAAACACGACATCGTTAAAGAATGG
>UQNO01000065.1 GCA_900542475.1 uncultured Bacteroidota bacterium | reverse complement strand
AAAATCATACAGAAAGAAGCCTCGACGCTTTCCGACTCTCTTGGATTGAGTGCTTTCAAACTCTTCAAGGAGCGAAAGATGGCTTTGTTTTTCATCTTCTCGATGTTATTGGGAATGTCGCTTCAGGTTACCAACAGCTACGCGGGGCCTTTCCTCACACACTTCAAGAGCGAGCCGTTGTTAGCGAACACATTCGCGGCGAACAACGCCACCATGCTTGTCTCGATATCACAGATTGCCGAAGCGTTGTGCATTCTTCTCATACCTTTCTTTTTACGTCGTTTTGGCATTAAGATTGTCATGCTTATCGCCATGTTCGCATGGTTTTTGCGTTTCGGATTTTTCGGTTTGGGCAACCCCGAGATGCCCGGAGTGCTTCTGTTCATACTATCCTGCTTGGTTTACGGCGTAGCTTTTGACTTTTTCAACGTATCGGGCGCCATGTTTGTCGACAACGAGTGCGACCCCGAGGTAAAGGCTTCCGCACAAGGCCTCTTCATGCTTATGACAAACGGTCTTGGAGCGACCATAGGCACTCTTGCGGCAGGTGCGGTTATAGACAGATACTGTCGGTGGATTGAAGTTGGCGACCAGAAATATCTCGTGGGCGACTGGCAAAGCTCGTGGCTTATTTTCTCGGCTTTCGCTCTCGTAGTCGCTATTGTTTTCGCCATCGTTTTTAAATACAAACATAATCCTGAATCCGCAAAATGAGACAATATCTTGAATTACTTCAACGCATCCTTGATGAAGGCTTTCAAAAAGGCGACCGCACAGGCACCGGCACCTTGAGCATTTTCGGACACCAGATGCGTTTTAACCTTTCAGAAGGCTTTCCGTTGGCGACCACGAAAAAGGTTCACCTGAAATCAATAATATATGAGCTTCTATGGCTTGTCAGCGGCGACACCAATATCAAATATCTTCACGAGCACAAGGTGAGCATCTGGGACGAGTGGGCCGACGCCAAGGGCGACCTCGGACCTGTCTATGGCGCGCAGTGGCGCAATTGGAACAACGAAGGCATCGACCAAATTCAACAAGTTATCGACAGCATTAAAGACAACCCGAACAGTCGCCGTCACATCGTGACAGCCTGGAACCCGAGTGTGCTGCCCGACGAGCACGAGAAGGATTTCTCAAAAAACGTAGCGGCTGGAAAGGCGGCGCTGCCACCGTGTCACGCTTTCTTCCAGTTTTACGTCGCCAACAACAAACTGTCATGTCAGCTCTATCAACGCTCGGCCGACGTGTTCCTCGGCGTTCCGTTCAACATCGCATCATACTCGCTCCTCACCATGATGACGGCACAAGTATGCGGCCTCGAACCCGGCGACTTCGTTCACACCTTCGGCGATGTACATATCTACAACAACCATATCGAACAAGTGAAGCTACAACTCTCACGCGAGCCGCGACCGCTTCCCACCATGAAACTCAATCCGGAAATCAAGAGTCTATTTGACTTCAAATACGAGGATTTTACATTGGAAAACTACAATCCATACGATGCAATAAAAGCGGAGGTTTCAATATGAAAACAAAAATCTCCATAATCGTTGCCATGGCAAGAAACCGCGCCATCGGCAAGAAAGGCGACCTCATCTGGCATCTGTCCAACGATTTGAAGCATTTCAAAGAGGTGACCTCTATGCACACTGTGATTATGGGTTATAAGACCTATCTGTCACTGCCTGACCGGAAGCCTCTGCCAAAACGCCGCAATATCATCATATCCAGTCATTTAGACACTGCTCCAGAGGGTTTTGAACTTGCAAACTCCATCATCGAAGCCATGAAAATGGTGTTTAACGAAGAGGAGGTCTTTATCATTGGCGGCGGCATGATTTACGAGCAGTTCCTGCCAACAGCCGACAGGCTGTATCTTACACGAATCGACAAGGACTTCGACGCCGACACCTTCTTCCCTATCATAAATTTCAACAACTGGGAACTAATCGACTTGAAAGTCATAGACGAAGACCCGCAAATCGACTGTAGTTACAGGTTTGAAACTTGGGAACGAAAGAAGTGACGACATAACTCAAGAAAAAACACATGTTTTATAATTGAT
Source organism: uncultured Bacteroidota bacterium (assembly GCA_900542475.1). Lineage (GTDB taxonomy): Bacteria > Bacteroidota > Bacteroidia > Bacteroidales > F082 > Limimorpha. The sequence goes on along the minus strand of UQNO01000065.1, from coordinate 984 downwards.
TGACAAACAATATTTTATATCATTGCGTCACCCAAAATTGGGTGACGCAATGATGAAGCAGGAAGAGCCGGCCTGTTACTTCAATAAACCTGACTGCTTTATCTGAAGGTTCTTTAATCCAGCAAAACCATGTTGTGGTTTTTGTTGTCGTAATAGAAGCCTGTTACAAGGACTTTATTTTTGACACGACACAATCCGGTGATTTCCAACTGACAAGCGTCTATTGAGTTGGGAAGAAGAACCATGCTTTTCATTTTTCCCTTTTTGTTGAATGTTTTTTTGAAGTAACACCCGTTTTCTATTGACAGTGTATAAATATTTTTTGAATCCATCAAGATATCGACAATCATGTTCTGGAAGTTGTCCTGAAACTGATAGGCATACTCATCGGTGCCGTACAATGTGCTGTCGATGCTGAAATCATCGGTGGAAATATTGAAAACCTCTATTGTTGACAGTGGTTTTACGTAATCATTGTCTTCATATATCATTATAGTTCCCGATGTGCCGTCGGTTACTGCTATCGTGGTTCCGCGGCTTGTTATTTTCGGGGCGCAGTAGGTATATCCCAGACGCAAGTCCTTATGGATTTTTCCCAATTGACCTATACGTCCAACTGTTTTTTTGTCGGTGTCAAAAACAATGTACAAAGGTGTTTCGTTGTAAAAACTTTCTTCAAACACATTGTGATTTTCATCGGACAACTCAAAATAAGGATAACCCTTCAGCGAAGCGAAGAACAACAAGTCAAGGTCACTCGAATAATAAAATCCCTCATGTGTAACATACATTTTGCCATCAGCATTTTCAAACAATTCTATCGGCAAAAAGTCTCTCTCTTTTTCATTGTGTATGTTTTGAAGAATGATGGCAGGAGCATTGTAGTATGCTATGGATTCGTTTTCTTCATATTCAAGATTTGGCACAGAGACCGAATAAACGAGTGTGTCTGGATTTATCATATAACCTGTCAAACACATTGCA
>UQNO01000064.1 GCA_900542475.1 uncultured Bacteroidota bacterium | reverse complement strand
TATATGCACCTTGACACAAAAGTTACTGGCGGCGGACTTGGTGAGCGCGAAATTCTGGGGCGACCGTGGCGGATTCCACGCCGAAGTAATCGACATTAAAAAAGTCGGACAACTGCATTTCTGTTATAAAGGAGACAAAGAAAACCTCAAGAGCCTCATGCCAGAGATAAAAGAGGAACTGCTGAAATCCATTAAAGGCATCACAGCCAACATGAATGAACGCGGAGGCGGAATCCTCGATATTCAACTTGTTGACTTCACCGACAAGCTGCCTGACTATTATCAGCTGCGCGCCACGTTCAACACATGCGACTCGATGGGCGCCAACTTCATCAACTCATGCCTCGAAACATTCGGCCACACTTTCCAGAACTACTTCCTACGCCGTGGTGAAAACGTCGAAATAGTGATGGCTATTTTATCGAACTATACGCCTGACTGTCGTGTCAGAGCATGGGTGGAATGCCCTGTTTATGACCTTGACGGCATCGACGACCACCTTGACGGCCGGGCTTTCGCGGAAAAATTCAAAAAGGCCGTTGATATTGCCCACATCGACGAATATCGCGCCACCACACATAATAAAGGTATCTACAACGGCATCGACGCTGTGGTGATAGCCACGGGCAATGACTTCCGCGCCACCGAAGCCGCTGGTCATGCCTACGCTTCACGCAACGGACACTATGAATCGCTGACATCATGCGAGATAAACGACGGCATGTTCAAGTTCATCTTGGAGGTGCCGATCTCGTTAGGCACCGTCGGCGGACTCACGAGCCTCCACCCTCTCGCCAAAAAATCGCTGGAGATTTTGGGCAGCCCATCCGCTCCCGAGCTGATGACGATAGCCGCCACCATGGGACTCGCCAACAACTACGCTGCCATCAAGTCGTTGACCACCAAAGGAATACAGCAGGGACACATGAAAATGCACCTTGCCAATATCTTGAACCAACTCGGTGCCACCGACGAACAGAAAGCCGCGGCACTCGTTCACTTCAAAGATGTAACGGTGACGTATGCCGGCGTTGAGGATTTTTTAAAGAACAACAAATAACGACAAACCAATCCGTCGTTTCAACTGAAGCGGAATGGAGAAATCCTCTGATATAATGTTCCGCATCCTTTTGATTCGGATAATTCGTAAAAAAGATTATATGATAAACTTTCAATTTTTTCCTCGCTCTCTTGGAATCTCAAAAGAAATGGAAACAATAGTCAATTGTTTTAGTATCGTCAATGACGAAATATCGTCAGATTATCATAATTTGGTCAGCAACTCTGTTTTATCAATTCTGAAACCTCATCTTGAAAAAAACAGGTTCATTGTCGAAAAAGGGAAATCAAAAGAGGCTAAAATAGATGTTCCTGTTTTGTTTGGGTTAGACAATAAAATTGACAAATCGTTTTACGCAGACGCAATAAGCGACGATGGACGTATTGTTATTGAGATTGAAGCCGGACAAGCGACCGAAAATCATAAATTTCTTAAAGATATTTTCGAGGCATGTATGATGTTTGATGTTGAATACCTCGTCATTGCAGCGAGAAACAAATATAGAAATCATAATGATTTTGAACGAATCTATACTTTTCTGGAAACATTATATATTTCCAATCGCTTGCATTTACCATTAAAGGGCATTCTATTGATTGGTTACTAAAATTCAAAAACATAAGAAGATAACAATATGAAATTACTGGACTCTTTTACAATAACCTATAGGCAACAGGAATATCCAGCAGTGGAAATTCCCAACATATTTATCAACAACCTCAATGAAAAGATTACCATAGCCGCACATTCACTAAATATCGCATTATTTGATGATGAAACCGGTTACACTGATTCCGAAGCTCGATATATTGACGAACAGATTTACGCATTTATAAATGATGATTTTTTCAAATTGGAATATAATGAGTTTATCAAAAAAGCACTATCGTTCTTGGATTGATTAATTCTATTTAACGTAATTGGTAAACTTTGGGGCAGCCATATAAAATGATTCTTTAGCAACATCATATTGATTTTCAGCAATTATCACATCTTCGCATAGAGCAATTGTAACAAGAGCCAATATTTTCAATATAAAATCATGAGTACCACCAAGCCAACGAACACTTCTGCTTCGGTTTTGCCTGTTTTTTACACTAAAATTTTGTCTGATAGAGCGAATTTTGCAACCGACCGGTTTCTAATGACCGGTTTTGTTTAAATTCATTATGTTTGTTCAACATAAAATGAATCTTGCAAAAAAAATCACTACCTTTGCAGCGTCAATATTGTTTTTATGTTATCATTTCACGCTAACGGCAAAATCCTGTTATCCGGCGAATACCTTGTCCTGCAAGGCGCCCGCGCATTGGCGTTGCCTCTGAAACTTGGACAGTCGATAGAGGTCGCCACCATCGACGACAGCAACGGCATGATTCACTGGGACGCCTACACTCCAAAAGGCTTTTGGTTCGCCGCCATCTTAAGCAAGCACGATTTCAGCGTCCACGCCTCCGACGACATGGACAAGGCCGACAGCCTCGGCAAGATTTTCAAAGCGGTTAAATTGTTAAATCCCAATATTTTACAAGATATCAACGATTATTTTTTCACTACGCGTCTGGAATTTGACAGCGAATGGGGTCTCGGCAGCAGCTCCACTTTGATTTCGCTGCTCGCTCAATGGGCAGAAGTGAATCCATACGAGCTTTTGAAAATGACCATGGGCGGGTCTGGATACGACATCGCCTGCGCAACAGCCTCACAACCACTGATTTATAGTCTCGAAAACAGAAAACAGACAGTCGAAACCGTTGATTTTCACCCCACATTTTCAGAAAAACTGTATTTCGTATATCAAGGGCATAAACAAAACTCCGGAAAGGAAGTGAAATCGTTCAAGAAACGGACAAAAACAGTTGATTTTTCCAAGGAAATCAAAGAAATCTCGGAGATTACAGATTCATTGACAAAAACCAATTCTTTTGATAATTTCCGCCAACTGCTGAACCGCCATGAAGTCATCATGAGCCGAGTTTTAGAACAACCATCATTAAAAGCACAATTCCCTGATTTTCAAGGTGTTATCAAGTCGCTCGGAGCCTGGGGCGGCGACTTCTTCCTTGCAGCGACCGAACTTTCTGAAAAAGAAACCAAAGAATATTTCAACAAAAAAGGGCTTGATGTCGTCATAAAATACGATGATATTGTTTTGATATAACGCATATCTACTTTTTTCATATTTTTTTCGACAAAAAGGAAGTTGTTTTTTAAATATTTTTCGTATAATTGCAGATTGTAATTTTTGGAAATATATTTTTTGATGAAAATTTGGAAATATATCGTAAGTCTTTCATTCTTAATATGTTTGCTTTTCGGCTTGCCAAGTTTGGCGAAAGCCGGGAACGAAACCAAGGAGAAATTTAATGCCGGCGAGGTGATAATTGAACACGTCCTCGATTCGTATGAATGGCACATTTTCACCTGGAAAGGTCGCGATGTGAGTGTTTATTTGCCTTGCATAGTCTTCCACGAGGGCAAATGTTACACATTTTCATCAAGAGTTTTTCATGAAAACGAAAAATATGTCACGGTTAGCAAGACAAATTCCGAAGAACTCGTCTTCACCATTCCGCACGATGGCAATTATAAAGGCAAGATAGTGATTATCAATGCCGACGGCACCCAAAAGCGTCCGTTTGACATTTCTATCACAAAAAATGTGTTTGCATTGTTCATCTCTTGCACTCTTATAATAATTCTTTTCTATTTAGTCATGAAAGCATACCGCGAACGCGGAGAGAAGGCACCGAAAGGACTGCAATCTTTGTTCGAGATGCTCATAGTGTATGTACGCGACGACATCGCACGCAAAGCCATCAACGAAAAAAGTGTTGACAAATACCTGCCATACCTCATCACGGTGTTTTTCTTTGTTTTCATTAACAACATCTTGGGATTGATACCGATATTCCCTTTCGGGGCGAACATCACTGGAAACATCGCGACCACTGCTGTTTTGGCTCTTTTCACTTTTTTCATCACGAACCTTCTTGGAAACAAAGAATATTACAAGGACATCTTCAACACACCCGGAGTACCGTGGTTTTTGAAGTTTCCACTACCTCTCATGCCAATCATAGAGACCGTAGGATGCTTCACCAAGCCATTCGTGCTCGCGGTACGTCTTTTTGCCAACATCACGGCGGGGCATATTGTGGTTTTAGGATTCATCAGCAGTATTTTCATTGTCGCACAAATCAGCGCGGCTGGCGGAGTGGGAATGTCGATTTTCTCATTGCTGCTGGTTATTTTTGTCGATTGTATTGAGCTTTTGGTGGC
>UQNO01000063.1 GCA_900542475.1 uncultured Bacteroidota bacterium | reverse complement strand
ATAAAAGCCGTTTGGTCGTTGCCGGGGGCTGCCTTGGAGGTGATAGTGCTGGATTTCAAGTCTCCATAAAATTGACAATGCTGAAACCAGATGTCAAAGTCAAAAACGCCTTTTTTTTTCGCCTTGTTTGATTGTCCTGTATATACGATGTGCGGAGCAGTCTGGTTGTCTATGGTAAACTTGCTGAACTTGTATTCGAGATACCAACCTGGCCATTCTGTTTGTCTCCATTCCGACCACCCTGCTTGTCGCATTTCTTTAATTGCGGGTAATACTTTAAGCCATTGGCCAAATGTAAATCCACCATTGAATTTTTCAAAGAGAGATAGTAACAGGTTTTGACCCAATTCCATTCCATCTAAATAACTTGCAAGTTTGTTTCCGCGAATAGAGTAGATGTGATTTCCCAACATATCTTCCTTATGGAATACTCCATTGGTCAATGCTTGGAAAAGGTCGTTAATGTAGATATGTGCTGAAGAGTTGTGTACAATCTTTTTAAGGTAAGTGTCTTTGAGGAAGTCAATAAAAACCACCAATCCTTTGTAATGATAGATGCCGATAAAGCGAACATCGTATTTAAGTTTGTTTTTCTTTATACACTCGCAGAATTCCTTGTACCAATGTGGCAACTGAACGCGTTTTTTGAAAATGGGGTGCGGATTACCCAAATAAGATACCGCACGATGCAACAAAATAATTTTTTTTGCCGTATTGGTATATACAAACACACGATGCCCTGCAATCACCTCGACTTTGCAATTCTCCTTGCCCAAAGAACACATCAGGGCTTTTTCTTGCTGACTCTGGGAAAGCACTTGATCTCGTGCAATGTCAAGACTTAAATCAGGTCTTATCTGTTCGCTAGCTTGATTCATATATGTTTACTTTGTTTTCTTGGCGGCGATGTGACAATCAGATGAACGCCGTTGTCTTGCAGCTCGCTCATTTTTCGGCTGTCGCCATTGATGATAGTATGTTGAGTGTTCGTCATTTGCCACTTCCGTTTCTTCCGAAAATATTTTTACAAAAATACTAAAAATATCGACACGAAGATGTTTTTTTGACATCGACTGTCCACAACAGGTCGTTAAAAAACATATCGGTCGCAAATCTCCGATGACCGGTTTGAGATTATGCAAACTGCAACTCCATTTGTAATAGTTCTTTTGGTATTTCCGCAAATGGTCGTAAATCAAAATTGAAAACAAGGGCCTCGACCATTGAATGCCGATTTTCTATATGACCGCCGCCATGATAAAAATGTTCTTGTGTCTCGATGTTGAACCTCCCCCAATATTTGTCAATCATATCATTTGAGCGGAACTCGTTATGATGCCACGTCGAAAGTATGAAATGGGCGGGTGTCTGCGATAATGCGCGAAACAGGTTTTCCTCGTCGTTTTTCGTCCAACCGTTGTAATAATCAACATATCGGCCGAAATATGGAGGGTCGCAATAAATCAAGTCCCCTTTTTGCGCCTTTTCGATTGTTTTGAAAAAATCCTGATTATAAAACTTCCAGTCATAACGTCTTATAACCCGGATAGTTTCTTGTATCTGATTGCAAATTTTGGTGATGTACGCAGGCGCGAATCTGTCGGGTTTCTTGCAAAACGGTATGTTCCATTCACCTTTGCGGTTGAATCGCATCATTCCGTTGAATCCCGCGCGTGAAAGGAAAATAAAGTCAAATGGGCAATGCTCCGAATTAAAACGTTTTTTCACTTCTCTGAAATGCACATATCCATCTTCGTCGGCATTCGAGAGCATATTGCCTTCCCGCGTCAGATAACTGCGCATGTTGCAAGGGGTGATGTCTCCTCGTTGCAAACTCTCGTAAAAGTTGATGATATGTGGATTTGTATCGCCCACAATGCGCTTGCCGCCTACGATTGTGTTCAGCCCGACCACGCCGGTTCCGAAAAATGGCTCAATCCAATTGGTATTGGGTATGTCAAGGCCGGATTGAAGGATTATGTCATTAATCCACGGTACAAGCTTGGTCTTTATGCCTTGGGATTTTATTGCGGGAATAATTACAGACATAACGACTTATTTTAATTTGTTCAATTTATCAGATTGAGATTTCAAATATTCTTTGTAGGTGGCAATATTGTGATAATGAGGTTCGCCAATGCCTGCTGTGCGGGCGTCAACCTTGTTGAAGTACCCTTTCCAATAATCGTCAAACACATCTTCTCCCAAAGTCGCAAACGGCCCTTCGCCTTCAATCAATTTCCGAATATTTGTTATGCCGCCGATATTGCGTGTGTTGCCGCTGCCTGGAATATCATTCGCAATCTTCCACTTGGGTTGCACAAAAAATATAAAGTTTTCTATAACAGAATGAATGGCAGAAAGTTCATCAACGGAATAAACATTCTTTTCGTTGACGTCAAGCACACTCTGTTTGTACAGTATGCCAAGAACAATGTGAGAACAATACGAATTATACGCATGGTCCGTGTTTTTTATGGAATCCCTGTCCCGAAAATATCCCCAATACGAACCAAGCGTCAGCCCGTTTGCGGAATCTCCCTCATAATAACTTGATTTGAAATCGACGGCAAACAAATTTCCTTGTTCGTCTTTGAAAGTCAAATCGGGATAAAAGTTCTGTTTTGAAGATAATTCAAGTTTCAAACCGTTATCCTTTGCAAAAGCGTCCAACTTGGGTATGAGTAGTATTTCAATGATTTTTGAAACCACTTTGGTGTCGTTAGTGATAGTATGGACATTCTTGTCAATATCTATGAACCCCTTGACAATCCAATCTTGGCTGTCGGTTTCAAGGAAACTTTTGTATGTGCCGACTTCTTTTCGGAGAAGTTGTATGAACTTGTCTGGTGTCATAATATGGGAGATTTATGATTTTATACTTGATTTTATTGTTTTTGAGTTGGCGAGACGCCGAAATTCCCTTTTGCGTCCTCCTCAAACCCGTGCAAAAATACTAAAAATATCGACACGAAGATGTTTTTTTTGACATCTCTTGTCGTAATGCGGGGGCGACGGTGAAAACCGCTGCCCGACAGCGGTGAAAAATATTTAGTGAAAAAATCGTTGGACTTCATATAATATTTCCTATCTTTGTACCTTTAAAATTACGAGTATGAAAAAATCTTTTCTTGTGTTACTGCTCACTGTGCTGTCATTGTCGGGACATGCACAGGAATACAAGGCGAACATCGCCGAAGCCGGGAAGATAAAACTCGACACCGCCTGGTTCTGGTATCAAGGCGGCTCGGATTTTGAATCCGTGGACGACGCGAGGGAACAAGCCGAAAAAGAAATCCTGAACAAGATAAAAAACGAGTATAAATCCCATATCGCCTATGCGGGAGGTGACTTCAACTCGCAAAAAGAAACGGTCTTCTCCACATTCGAGTGTTTTGTCCAACAGGAAAGACAGTATCTTATCCTCAAAGAAGGCGTCGAGAACCAGTGCTTTGTGTATCTGCCGAAAGACGGCTTCCGCAAGGAATGCGAAAAACGCACGGCGGAAATAAACTCTTATCTCGACATGGCCAATCTCGCTTATGACAAGGAGAACTACGGCGACGCCCTGCGCTATTATTACATCGCCCTGATGCTCTGCTATGCGCACCCCGACGGCGACAACCTGAAGTGCCTCGACACCGAACTTGGTAAGCAGGTGAAATTGACCCAATGGCTTACGAAACGTATCGACGGCGACGACGGCATCCTCGGCTCGATACGACTCATCGTCAAAGAATGGAAAAAAGAAGGCGATAAAAACATTGTCGCCCTTAATGTCTCGATGACAAACGGCGTGTCGTTGAGCAATCTCAACATACAATACAATAACGGGAAGTACACCGAGACTGTCAATGTGAACAACGGATTGGCGAAACTCGAGGTTTATGGCGACAAGAACGGAGAGCCGGTGAAATCAGTGAACGCCGAGATTAGCTTGTATTACGATGATATTAAAAACAAATCGCCGGAGGCTTTCGCCATGATGAAAAACCTGAGGAGAAAACTCGTCTTCGGCAAAACAAACAAACCCGTGCTGAACCGCACTAACGAGAGGAAAGCGGGGGTGAGGGCTGTCAGTGGAGTGGAAAAAGGCATCGAGGCTTATCAAGTGCTTGACAACGACTTCATCGACAGAATGAGACAGATAGAAAAAGCCGTGAGAACCGGCGATTTCGAGTCTGTCCGCAACTTGTTCTCCGACGAGGGCTACGCAATGTTCATGAAATTCAAGAACTATGGAAGAACATCGGTTGTCGGGACACCGGAATACAAGATGTTCAGATACAAAAACGAGGTGATTTGCCGCTCCATTCCCATGCTCTTCAACTTCAACAGCGAGAGTTTCACGCAAGACGTGGTGTTCCGCTTCGACGAAGATTCCAAACTGGCGACCTCGATAGCGTTCCGCCTCACGGAAACAGCCGAAAACGACATCTGGAAAAACAAATGGAACGTTGACTCGCGCATCGTCTTGACCAACTTCCTGGAGGATTACCAAACAGCCTACGCCTTCAAACAAATAGAATATCTGGAGAAAATCTTCTCCGACAACGCTTTGATAATCGTCGGACATGTCGTCGAATACAAGCCCGTCGGCACTGACGGCGTGATTTACGAAAACAACAAAAAAGTCGAACTCACAAAAAAAACAAAGGCTGAATATCTGGCTGACCTGAAAAAACAGTTCAAAAACAAGAAATATATAAACCTCCATTTCACGAACATAGAGGTGAAACAAGCCAGCGGCGACGAGGACGTTTTCGGCGTGCAAGTGCGACAGTATTACAACTCAAGCAACTACAACGACGACGGCTACCTCTTCCTGATGGTCGATTTGCGGCAGGAACTGCCGGTTATACACGTCCGCACATGGCAGCCGGACAGGACAGA
>UQNO01000062.1 GCA_900542475.1 uncultured Bacteroidota bacterium | reverse complement strand
CCATTAAAGTCGTTATTGCGGAACCAGTCCTCGCTTTGAGCGTTCATCGTCGTTGGCGACAGCACTACCAGTGCCATGGCCACAAGGAAGGCATAGACCTTCAGTTTGGTGGTTTTTTTCATGATATTTAGCATTGATTAAGTGTGCAGAGGGGAGCGTTAAGGGCGTTAAGGGCGTTAGGGCCATTAAGGGCGTTAGGGCCATTAAGGGCATTAGGGCCATTAAGGGCGTTAAGGGTGGTAAGGCCGTGGTGGTTGGCTGTTGGTTTAAGGCGTTGATAATCAGGGAGTTACCCCCCCCCACGTGTGCATATAGCGGGGGTGTCAGACGCTGTTGGGAGCGTCTTTACAGGCGGGGAGTCGTATTTCTGTGGCTTCCTTTCCATATTTTCGGGCGCAAAAATACAAAAAAAAGCGATACTATTGAAAAAAACGAAAAAAATTTAGTTTATGGCTGATAGTGGTTTTCAAGTTAAAAGTCTATCCTGTTAAAAAACCAATGTCAAAGGTCTAAAGTCTAAAGTCTTTTTACTATCTTTGCAAAAAATTTCAACATGCGTACGGTGTTTCAGCTTTTCATCACGTTTTTCAACATCGGGGCGTTCACGCTCGGCGGAGGCTACGCCATGCTTGACATGGTGGAGAAGGCTGTTGTCGGGAGGCGCAAGTGGATTGGCAAGGACGAGTTCTGGGACATGATTACCATAGTGCAGATGCTTCCCGGGGTGTTCGCCGTCAACACCGCTCTTTACACCGGTTACAAAATCAAGGGTTTACGCGGCGCGATAGCAGCCTGTCTCGGCGCCGTCATACCATCGGTGGTGATAATTCTGCTCATCGCGGTTTTCTTTCTCGACTACAAAGACAATCCAGTGGTCGAGAGCATCTTCAAAGGCATACGTCCTTGTGTGGTCGCGCTCATACTCTCACCGGCGGTAAAAATGTTCATAAACGCGAAAGTAAACTGGAAGACCGCCATATTCCCCATTGCGGCTGTCTGCCTGATATATTTCTTCAAGGTATCGCCGGTTTACATCATCATTGCGACCATTATCGGAAGCGTCGGGTTCGCTTTTTATTCCCAAAAACAGTTGAACAAGTCGAAGTCATGATATATTTGCAGTTGTTTTGGGTTTATTTGAAGATTGGAATCTTCGGTTTCGGCGGCGGCTACGCCATGCTCTCCATGATTCAGTTTGAAATCGTTGACCATCACGGTTGGATGACGATGCGGGAATTTGCCGACATGGTGGCGCTTTCGCAGATGACACCCGGTCCCGTCTCGATTAATATCGCCACATTCATAGGTTACAACGTGGGTGGTTTCTGGGGCTCGCTGCTCGCCACATTCTCGATAGTCCTGCCATCATTGCTATTATTGATGGTTGTTCTCAAGTTTTTGTTCAAAAACAAGGAGAGTTACATGGTAAAAACCACTCTTTCCTCGATGAAACCTGTCATTGCAGGACTTATCTTCGTGGCGGCGTTGCAGATGATAAACCCTCAAAACTTCGTTGATTTCGGACCTCACGACAACAACATCAGCGTGATAATCTGCGCTCTTTCTTTTGTTGGCGTTTTCTTTGCAAAAATAAACCCGATACTGTTGATTTTAGCATCGGGTCTATTAGGGTATTTTGTTTATTGACTATGCGAACATCTTGTCTATCAGGTCGCTATAACGTTCCAACACCACTTGTCTCTTCACCTTCAAAGTGGGGGTCAGTATGCCGTTTCCAACAGACCACTCGTCGGCGAGAAGTTCGTATTTTTTCACTTTCTCAACCTCGCCGAGAGTTTCGTTCATTTTTTTCACCTCTTTATCGTAACGTCTCCTAACCTCTTCATTATGAATCATTTCCTCGTCGGTTGTATATGCGATATTGTGCAATGCGCACCAATCTTTGAGGAATGCGAAGTCGGGGTGGATGATAGCCGCCGCGAATTTCTGGTTTTCGCCAAGCACCACTATTTGTTCGACGAAGCCTGAGTTGCCGAACTTCCCTTCAACAACATCCGGGTTGACGTATTTTCCCAACGAGGTCTTAAACAGGTTTTTCATGCGCCCGGTGATTTGCAACAGTCCGTGCTCGTTGAACTTTCCGAGGTCGCCGGTATGGAACCAACCGTCTTTGTCGATGACTTCCTCTGTCAGTTCCGGTTGTCTGTAATAGCCCATCATCACGTTGTGGCCGCGGCAGACGATTTCACCATTGTCGGCGATTTTCACTTCCACGCCCGGCAACGGCTGGCCGACGGCGCCGACTTCACGGCCATATTTGTTTCTATTGCTCACGGTAATAACAGGAGATGTCTCCGTAAGACCATAGCCCTCGAACACCGGCATCTTGATAGCAGAGAAGAAGCCGCTGGTTTTCTTTGTGATAGAAGCCGCTCCCGACACTATTATGTCAAAGTGCTCGGCGCCAAGTTTCTCGCGAATTTTACTATACACCAACTTGTCGGCGATTTTCAGCTTCAAGTTATAAAACCATGAACGTCCTTCTATTTTATAATTTTCCGTTATCCTCATCGCCCAATAGAAGATGCTTTTCGACAGACCTTTCATGTTTTTTCCGGAACTATAGATCTTATCGTAGAATTTCTCCAGGACACGCGGCACGGCGCACATCATTGTAGGATGCACCTCTTTCATATTCTCTGCTATCGTCGCTATGCTTTCCGCATAGTAAATCGACATTCCGAGATAATGATACATATATATGAGGGCGCGTTCGTAGGCGTGGCACACCGGCAGGAAACTGAAGGCGCGTTTTGACCACGGCGACGGTGTCTGACAGAAGTTTTTAAACTGATTCATCAGATTATGATGAGAGAGCATGACACCTTTGGGCACGCCTGTCGTTCCAGAGGTGTAGATGATTGTCGCACACGACATCTCATCGACTTCCGACTTGCGTTTTTCAATCTCTTCCGTATGAGGGTGTTCTTTGCCGAGCTCGACAAGGTTGGCAAAATATTTATATTTCCCTCTGTTGATGAAAGTAAACAGTTGTTTGAGGGCAGGCGTCTCCGGCCAGATATTCTCGATTTTATTCATCACGGCGATGCCTTCCACAATGCAGATTTCCGCTTCGCAGTTGTTGAGGATGACCTTATAGTCGTCTTCGCTTATTGTCGGATATATCGGCACCATCACCGCGCCGATTTGGGTAATGGCCATGTCGAGGATATTCCATTCCGGACAGTTGTTGCTTATGACCGCCACCTTGTCTTGGGGCTGCACTCCGAGTTCTATCAAGGCGCCGCTGATGATGTTCGTCAGTTCGACATACTCATCGATGCTGTATTCGCGCCATTTGCCGTTGACTTTGCCTGCCAAGGCGATTTTCTGGTCGGGATATTTCTCTTTGTAATTCGCCAGTAAATCAAACACCCTTCTAACGTCCATAATCTACTTATTTAAAAAGAGTCTCTATCAAATTAGCATAACGTCGCATCACCACGTTTCTCTTGACCTTTAATGTAGGTGTCAAGATGTCCGTCGCCACTGTCCATTCATCAGCGACAAGCTCGAATTTCTTGATTTTCTCCACGTCGCCTAAATCGTGGTTGAGTTTTTTCACTTCCTTACCGTAACGTTTGAAAACCTCTTCATTATGAATCATTTCCTCGTTGGTAGTGTAAGGAATCTCATGACGTTTGCACCATTCTTTCAAGAAAATGAAGTCGGGGTGAATAAGCGCAGCAGCGTATTTCTGATTTTCGCCAAGAACTACAATCTGCTCGATGAATCCCGACAATATAAACTTGCTTTCGATGAAATCAGGATTGATATATTTTCCGAATGATGTCTTGAATATATTCTTTTTTCTGCCGGTGATTTTCAGCAGTCCATGCTCGTTGAATCTTCCGAGGTCGCCGGTATGGAACCAGCCGTCTTTGTCGATGACTTCCGCTGTCAGTTCGGGTTGTCTGTAATAACCCATCATCACGTTGTGGCCGCGGCAGATGATTTCGTTGTCGGCGGTGAGTTTCACTTCCACGCCCAGCAACGGCTCGCCGACGTAGCCGACTTCCCTGCCGTATTTGTTTCTGGTGGACACTGCGATGACCGGAGATGTCTCGGTAAGACCATAGCCCTCGAATATGGTGATGCCGATAGCGTTGAAGAAACGGCATACTTTTTTAGGGATTGCCGCCGCTCCCGACACTATGACATCGATATTGTCAACACCCACTTTCTTGCGGATTTTTCCGTAAACCAATTTATCTGCGATTTTGAGTTTGAGGTCGTAGAGCCAGTTCCTGTCATAAACCTTATAACGCTCCGACAGTCGCATCGCCCAATAAAATATCATCTTTGAGATGCCTTTCATGCTTCTTCCGGAGTCATAGATTTTATAATACACCTTTTCGAGTATTCGCGGCACTGCGCACATCATCGTCGGACGAAGTTCCACGAGGTTTTCGGCCAATGTGGCGATACTTTCGGCGTAATAGACCGACATTCCTCGGTATTGGTAAACATAGTTGAGGGCGCGCTCGTAGGCGTGGCATATCGGCAAGATACTGAAAGATTTGTTTGACCAGGGGGCGACAGAGTGTTGCACTCCCTTGAACTGTCCCAGAAGATTGCTGTGCGACAGCATCACACCTTTCGGGACACCTGTCGTACCGGAAGTGTAGATAATTGTCGCGCAGTCATTCTCATCGACTTCCGACTTTCTTTTCTCAATCTCCTCTGTATGCGGGTGCTGGCGACCGAGTTCGAGCAAGGCGTCGAAATAGTCGTATTTCCCTCTGTCCACGAATGTGTATATCTGCTTCAGCGACGGGGTCTCGGGCCATATTGTCTCGATTTTGTTCATCACGGCAATGCCCTCCAAAACACATATATGGGCCTCGCAGTTGTTGAGGATTATCTTGTAATCCGCCTCGCTGATTGTCGGATAAATCGGCACCATGACGGCTCCGATTTGCGTGATGGCCATGTCCAAGACATTCCATTCCGGACGGTTGTTGCTGATAACGGCGATTTTATCCTGCTTCTGAACGCCGAGTTCAATCAAGGCGCCGCTGATGATATTTGTCAGCTCTATGTATTCGTCAATGCCATACTCACGCCACTTCCCATTGACTTTCGCGGCAAACGCCACTTTCTGGTCGGGAAAATTCTTCTTATAATGTGGCAAGAGATCAAAAACTCTCTTAATATTCTCCATTTTCAATACTTTTCAAAAAAATCCATCGTTTTCAAAGTTGCAAATATACGGATATTTTTTTGATACGCAAGAAAAATTTTACAGATATATCAGGAAAAAGTCCAAATATTCGTTGACTTTTTCGTCAAGATGCTTTTGAATATCATAGCGTTTATAACGTTTGGCACAATCCGCCATGGTGTTGACCAACGACAGTGCCGCGCGCACATCGTC
>UQNO01000061.1 GCA_900542475.1 uncultured Bacteroidota bacterium | reverse complement strand
GACAAACCGCAAATTCATGACCTTTGTTCTTTTACAGTATGATAATCACTCTAAACAAACTGATTTCGCACAAAAATCAATTAAGTGGAAACAACAATTTTTATAAGTCGGTGTCATGATTTCAGATTTTTTTGTATCTTTGCGATTGTATAAAAATTAAAAGATATGAAATCCTTAAACAGAAAAAATATTTTTTTTATACATCTGAAACAAATGCGTTAAAAACTTTTTAAAATATCCAAATCATGTTAGCAATAGGTCAAAAAGCCCCTTATTTCGAGGGTGTAGATGAAAACGGAAATGTCGTGAAGTCGAGTGATTTCGCGGGAAAGAAGCTTGTTTTATATTTTTATCCTAAAGACAGCACTCCTGGCTGCACGGCCGAGGCGTGCGACTTGAGAGATAACTACGAACGCTTTATCGCATTGGGCTACAATGTGATAGGAGTCAGTCGCGACAGTGCTGCCTCGCACCAGAAATTCATCGCAAAATATAATCTGCCGTTTCATCTCATAGCCGACACAGACCTCTCCATTCTCAAGGCATACGAGGCTTGGGGCGAAAAGAAAATGTACGGCAAGGTGACAGAGGGAACTTTAAGAACAACTTATGTTATTGATGAAAACGGCGTCGTCATTGATGCCATCGGCAAAGTCGATACTAAAAACCACAGTGCTCAAATATTGGAAAAATGAAAAGGTTTCTCGCATTTTCAATTTTGATGATTTCGACGCTCGCGGTCAATGCGCAAAACGACACTTTGTTCACGCGTACCGAGCTTTACCATCCCGGCGACTACGGCTCTGCCAACTACCGTATTCCGGCTGTCATCACCGCAAAAGACGGCTCTGTGGTCGCTGTTACCGACAAACGTAAATACAACGAAGGCGACCTTCCGCAAGATATTGACATCGTATGCAACAGAAGCACCGACGGAGGGCGCACCTGGAGCGAGCCATACACCATAGCGCAAGGCACAGGCATAAACCACGGCTTCGGAGACTGCGCCTTGGCATGGAGCAACGACGAGAACGGTCTCGTCGCCGTGTTCGTCGGTGGTCCTGGCTTGTGGTCTTCAACCCCATCGAACCCTATAAGGTCTTATAAGTCATATAGTTATGACAATGGTCAGACTTGGACCGAGCCTGAAGACATCACGCATTTTATCTTCGGGGACAATTGTGTCATTCCGGAACATCAGACATGGCAAGCCTCGTTTTTCGGTTCAGGCAACGGACTCCTCACATCTTCGGGACGTATCATGTTTGTGGCGGCAATACGCGAAGGAGCGGCGCAGTCGCTTAACAACTATGCGGTCTATTCCGACGACAACGGGCTCACCTGGCAGGTGTCAGGCCGCGCCTCAACCAACGGTGACGAGGCTAAAGTGACAGAACTTGTCGATGGTCGTATCTTGATGAGTATCAGGCATTCAGGTAAACGAAGATACAATATTTCCGAAGACGGAGGCAAGACATGGCAGCCAACGACATCGACATGGAATGACATCACGGCACCGGCATGCAATGGAGATGTCATTCGCTATACTTCAGTAAGTCAAGGACATAACAAGAACCGTCTGCTGCATTCCGTTCCAAAAGGGACGCAACGCAAAGATGTCACTGTATATGTGAGTTACGACGAAGGTCTGACATGGCCGGTGAGCAAGACCATAGTGCCTTACAACTCGGCATATTCCTCGTTATGCGTCCTTCCCGACGGTACAATAGGACTTTACGTAGAAGAAGACCCAAGCGGCGTGTCAGGATATTCAACGGTTTTCTATAACTTCAGCATAGAATGGCTTACCAATGGTGACGACACATACGGATTTGACGGGATTTCTGAAAACAATCCCGACAACGCACTGAAAATTTATCCGGTCTTGGCATCGTCATTTATCATGATTGAAGCCGACAATATCAGGAAAATAAGGATTTTCGATGCACAAGGCCGTCTCGTGAAGAAAAAATCGGTGTCAACGTCTTCAAAAGTACAAATAAATGTCGCCGACTTTCCGTCGGGTGTCTATCTCGTTGAAACCAAAGACGTTAAAGGACATAAGAAGCATGGTAGATTTGTAAAGTAAAACATTCAAAAATCATAAAAGATGAAAAACACACAACTCAAAAGACTGTCAGCGCTGGTGATTTGCGCTGTAATTGCAATGATATTTGCTTCTTGTGGCAGCAAATACAAATATGAAACGGTGAAGGGCGACCCGACGGAGACCCGCATCTACACTTTAGACAACGGGCTGAAAGTGTATATGAGTGTCAACACGGAGGAGCCGCGTGTCCAGACTTACATCGCGGTGCGAACCGGCTCGAAAAACGACCCTGCCGAGACCACCGGCCTCGCACACTACCTTGAGCATATCATGTTCAAAGGCACCGAACAATTCGGGACATCCGACTATGAGGCGGAGAAGCCGTATCTCGATGAAATCGAAGCCCTTTACGAGAATTATCGCACCCTCGCCGACCCGGAGGAGCGTCGCGCGGCATATCGCCAAATCGATTCGGTGAGCCAGCTCGCGGCACAGTACTTCATTCCTAACGAATACGACAAACTCATGTCAACAATAGGAGCAGAAGGCACTAACGCCTACACTTCGACAGACGTGACATGCTATATTGAGGATATACCTTCAAATGAAATCGAAAACTGGGCCAAGATTCAGTCTGACCGCTTCCAACACATGGTCGTGCGTGGTTTCCACACCGAACTTGAGGCTGTTTACGAGGAATATAACATAGGCATCGCCAAGGACTCACGTAAGATGTGGGCGGCTCTGGACGCAATGCTCTATCCCAATCACCCTTACGGTACCCAGACAACAATAGGAACGCAACAACACTTGCAGAATCCTTCTATTACCAATATCAAAAACTATTTTAACAAATGGTATCGTCCCAATAATGTCGCCATCTGTATGGCGGGTGACTTCAACCCTGATGAGGCTATAGCCATCATCGACAAGTATTTCGGCACATGGCAGCCCGGTGACGATGTGAAGCAGCCGGTGTTTCCAGCAATGAAGCCCATCACGTCTCCCCGCGACACCACGGTCTATGGTCTTGAAGCCGAAAACATTATCATGGGCTGGCGTTTCGACAGAGCGAACTCATTGCAGGCCGACACCCTCTCCATCGTTGGCGAGATTCTCTACAATGGCACGGCGGGCCTCATCGACCTCGACATCAACAATCAAATGAAGATGTTGTACGCATGGGCTGGCTCACAGTTGCAATATGACTATTCGAGCCTCATCATGGGCGGCACGCCGAAAGAGGGACAGAGCCTCGAAGAGGTGAGAGACCTGCTTCTTGCAGAGATTGAGAAACTCAAAAGCGGCGACTTTTCTGACGACCTCATTCCGTCAGTTATCAACAACTATAAGTTGAGATATTACACCATGATGGAACGCAACAGCACACGCGCCAACCAATATGTCAACGCTTTCATCACCGAGAAACCATGGAGCCAGCAAGTTGGATATATCGACCGCATCTCGGGCATCACAAAAGAACATATTGTGGACTTTGCCAACAGACATTTCAAAGACAACTATGCGGTGGTTTACAAACGTCAGGGAGAAGACGCCAACTTGAAGAAAATCGACAAGCCGCAGATTACGCCAATTCCGGCAAACCGTGACAATGTGAGCGATTTTGTGACCGAAATCCAGAACAGCGCAGTGCCTCCGATACAGCCGCGTTTCATCGATTTCAAAAAAGACTTGACATTCGGCGAAACCGACGCCAACCTCCCTTATATATACGTCCAAAACAAAGAAAACGGCCGCTTCATACTTAATTTCCGCTATGACTTCGGCGAAGAAGCCGATTTGAGATACGGATATGCAGCCATGATACTCGATTATCTCGGCACCGACAAGATGACTAACGAGGAAATAAAACAGCAGTTCTATAAACTCGCCTGCGATTACAGTATATCTGTGGGTGCTCGTTTTACTACGGTGACACTCAACGGTTTGAGTGAGAACATGGGCGAGGCGTTGGCTCTTCTTGAACATGTGATGCAGAACGCCGAGCCTGATGCCGATGTTACAGAGATGGCAATACAGATGCTTGAGAAATCCCGTTTAAATGCAAAACTCAACCAGAGCAGAAACTTCAGCACCCTCGTCCAATATGGTATTTATGGCGAATACAACCCTTTGCGCAATATGATTTCCGCCAAAGATTTGAGGGACATGTGTCCGATGGATTTTTTGGATTTGCTTAAAAACCTGAAGAACTACAAGCACACGGTCCTTTACTACGGCCCGATGAGCGAGGAGGAGATGGCGAATATTGTCACCGAGAACCATATTACAAATAAAGATTTGCTTGATGTTCCTGAAGGCAGGCATTATGAAATGCAGGCTACACCGGAAAACGAGGTTTTTATCGCTCCATACAATGCAAAGAATATATATATGCGTATGATTCACAACGAGATGCGTTGTTGGAACCCCGACGATGCCGCTGTGATAGCTTTGTTTAACGAGTACTACGGAGGCGGCATGAACACCATCGTGTTCCAGGAGATGCGCGAGGCGCGTGGTCTGGCTTACAACGCATACGCCGCATACGTCGAGCCTTCTTTCAGAGACCAACCTGAATATTTCTTCACACACATCATCACGCAAAACGACAAGATGATGGACGCTGTCAATCATTTCAACAAGATTTTAGACGAGATGCCGGAGAGCGAGCAGGCTTTCGGTATCGCTAAAGAGGCTCTCGCCAAGCGTCTCGCAAGCCAGCGCACCACCAAGTTCGCTCTCATCAACGCATGGCTCGGCGCCCAAAACCGCGGCATCGACTACGACATCAACGAGGTGATTTACAACGCTATTCCTGACATCACTTTGCAAGATATTGTGAAGTTCGAGAAGGAAAACATCGCCAACAAGCCGTATCGTTACGTTATTCTTGGCGACGAGAAGGAACTTGACATGAAGTCGCTTCAGAAGATGGGTAAAATCAAGAAACTTGACACTGAAGAGATTTTCGGATACTAATAATTCGGATATTAACAGCCGATAGCCGCCGATTTCGGCGGCTATCGGCTGTTATGATTATTGACGAATGTCTCACCACAGAACGACACGTTTCTCTGGAGCGAGCCACATGCCGTCGCCTTCTTGGATGTCGAAGGCTTCTATGAACTCTGTCACCTGTGGCAATGCCACGTTGACGCGGTTGCGTCCGAGTGAGTGTACATCTATCTGTGTGAGTTGCAATGCCGCTTTCGGACGGATATTCTGTGCCCATACTGCTGCGTATGCAAGGAAAAAACGTTGCTCTGGAGTGAAACCGTCCATCATGTTTTCGTTGACCTGACCTTTGGCCATGGCGTTGTGCATGGCGAGATAACTCACATGCAAGCCTCCGTTGTCAGCGATGTTTTCCCCTAATGTCAACTCTCCGTTGCAGTAAATGAGACCGAGTTCGGGGTCGTCAACGGCGACGCGGCTGTTGAACGCATCTACGAGAACTTGTTTGTTGTTGTCGAAATTTGCGGCGTCTTCTTCTGTCCACCAGTCGTTGAGGTTGCCGTGTTTGTCATACTGACGGCCCTGGTCGTCGTATCCGTGTGTCAACTCATGACCTATGACCACGCCAATGGCGCCGTAGTTGGCGGCCTCGTCGGCGTTCATGTTGAAGAACGGAGGCTGCAATATGGCCGCCGGAAAACAAATCTCGTTGGTGGTGGGGTTGTAGTATGCGTTGACTGTTTGAGGTGTCATGCCCCATTCGTCGCGGTCAACAGGCTTGTTTATTTTGTTGAACATATAAGCCACGTCAAACTCGTTGCTGCGCATCACATTGTCGAAGTAGCTGTCGTTTTTTATTTCCAGACCGCTGTAGTCGCGCCATCTTTCCGGATAGCCAATCTTCACCAAAAGTGTCGAGAGCTTTTCGTGTGCGTTTGCCTTGGTGACATCGGTCATCCATTCAGCCATGTCGATGCGCTGTCCGAGGGCTGTGACGAGGTTCTGTACCAGTGTTTCCATACGTGCCTTCGCTTCTGCCGGGAAGTGTTTCTCCACATAAAGCTGTCCGAGAGCCTCGCCCATGGCGCCATCTACCGTCGCGGTGACACGTTTCCAACGCGGACGGTTCTCCTCGCGACCGCTTAAAAGTCTGCCGTAGAAATCAAAATGTGTATCTATAAAGTCGTCGCTGAGATAATTCGCG
>UQNO01000060.1 GCA_900542475.1 uncultured Bacteroidota bacterium | reverse complement strand
GCGGCTGGCGGAGTGGGAATGTCGATTTTCTCATTGCTGCTGGTTATTTTTGTCGATTGTATTGAGCTTTTGGTGGCATACATACAGGCGTATGTGTTCACCTTGTTGTCGGCTTTGTATTTTGGAATGGCGAGTAAAGAAGAATAAACGATTTTAAATATTTAAAATTATGTCATTATTAGTTATGTTACAGGAAGTGGCAAGAGCAGCGGCGGACTTGGCTCCATTGGCCAAGTTGGGTGCGGCTCTCGCGGCGAGTATTGCCGTCATCGGCGCAGCAATGGGTATCAGCAAAATCGGCAGCAGTGCCTTGGAGTCAATGGCACGTCAGCCGGAAGCTGCTGGCAGCATTCAGACAAGCATGATTTTGGCAGCCGCTTTTGTGGAAGGTGTTTCACTGTTCGCGGTGGTCGTATGCTTGCTCGTCGCAGTCGGCTGAAAATCAAAAGGTTCGGGTTGTAACGGTTGGTTGCAACCCCCACCCTGTCATTTCGACCGACCGGAAGAAGTGGAGACCAGAGCGAAGCGAAAACATTCACCCTCGGTGAATAAATCTTCGACCAGCAAATGATTCAAGAACTTTCAAGTGTATAAGATTTCTCCATTACGCTTCTCTTCAGCCGAAATGAAGTATTCGTATTAAAAACAGTAAAAACACTAAAAAATGGAATTAATAAGTCCTGATTTCGGGTATGTTTTTTGGACAACGATAGCGTTTGCCATCGTGTTCTTCTTCATTGCCAAGTTCGCCTTCCCTGTCATCGGCAAAGCCTTGAAGAAACGCGAGGAGAAGATTTCAGAGGCTCTTGAGCAAGCCGAGCGCACACACGAAGAGATGAAGTATCTACAAGCCAAAAACGAGGAGATGCTCAGGAAAGCGCGCGCAGAACGCGAGGAAATGCTCAACGAAGCACGCATCTCAAGCGAGCAAATAATAGAAGAAGCCAAGACAAAGGCAAAAGAAGAAGCCAACCGTTTGGTGGAATCAGCGAAAGAAACCATCGAGAACGAACGTAAAGCGGCGGTGACCGATATCAAGAACGAAATCGCCAATATTTCCATAAAAGTCGCGGAGAAAATCTTGATAAAAGAACTCTCGACCGACAAAGCACAGATGGACTACATCAACACAATCATCAAGGAAACCGAGAAACAGTAAGATAGCATGAGAAACACACTGCTGATACGCCGCTATGCGAAAGCATTCTTCGACTTCGCCGTCATCAACAAGATGGAAGAGCGCGGACTTGCCGACCTCGAGTTGATTTCCAATACCATAAAAGGCAACCGCGAGCTGCGTAACATACTGTCGCAACCGTTCATAAACTTAACAAAAAAAGAAACTATCATAAAAAGAGTTTTTCAAGATGAAATTTCCAATAAAACATTGAATTTCATAGACTTAATGCTTGAAAACAACCATCCGGAGATACTTTCGGAGATTATTGACAACTATCGTGAGTTATACTACGAATACAAACATATCGCCGTGGTGACTATAACGACGGCAATGGATATTGATGAGCACACACAACAAGAGCTGCTTCGTTTCGTTAGACACAAGGTGAAAGGCGACATCAAGATTGTCAAGAAGATAGATAAAAACATCATCGGCGGTTTCGTCATCAATTACCTTGATTATCGATATGATGCGAGCATCTACACCAAGTTGAGAAATCTGGAATCTTTGTTTACGGATAATTTATATGTTAAAGGATATTAAAAAATAAGATATGGGAACAATAAAACCCGCTGAGGTATCAGCAATATTGCTTGACGAGTTGACAAACTTCGACAACAAGGCTTCGCTCGATGTGAAGGGCACGGTGCTCAACGTCGGTGATGGCGTGGCGCGTGTTTATGGCATGCGCGACGTCGAATCAGGCGAGCTTGTCGAGTTCGAAAAAAACGGTGCAATGGGTATTGCGCTCAACCTTGAGGAGGACAACGTCGGCGTAGTGCTTTTGAGCGACACGTGCGACATCAGCGAGGGCGACACTGTGGTGTGCACTCGCCACATCGCGTCAATACAGGTGGGCGAAGGATTGCTCGGGCGTGTCATCAACACCCTCGGACAACCTATCGACGGCAAAGGTGAGATTAAAGGCGAGATGGTGGAGATGCCTATTGAACGCAAGGCTCCAGGTGTCATCTATCGCAAGCCTGTTGACGAGCCGTTGCAGACCGGCATCAAGGCTATAGACGCCATGATTCCTATCGGACGCGGACAACGCGAGCTTATCATCGGCGACCGTCAGACGGGAAAGACAGCAATAGCCATCGACACCATAATAAATCAGAAGGAATTTTACGACAAGGGAGAACCTGTTTATTGTATCTACGTGGCAATAGGACAGAAAGGCTCCACTGTCGCCAATATAGTGCAAAGCCTTGAGGATCATGGGGCCATGCCATACACCACAGTGGTAGTCGCTACAGCATCGGACGCGGCTGCGATGCAGTATTACGCACCGTTTGCAGGCGCTGCCATCGGAGAGTATTTCCGCGACACAGGCAGAGCTGCGCTCATCATCTACGACGACCTCTCGAAACAGGCCGTGGCATACCGCGAGGTTTCGCTGCTGCTTCGCCGCCCGCCAGGACGCGAGGCATACCCGGGCGACGTGTTCTACCTGCACTCACGTCTCCTCGAAAGAGCGGCAAAAATCATCAACAACGACGAGATTGCGGCAAAGATGAACGACCTGCCGGCAAGCCTCAAAGATAAGGTGAAAGGCGGCGGCTCGTTGACAGCGCTGCCAATCATCGAGACACAGGCAGGCGACGTGTCGGCGTATATCCCGACAAACGTCATCTCCATCACCGACGGACAAATATTCCTTGAGACGAACCTGTTCAACGCAGGTATCAGACCGGCTATCAACGTGGGCATCTCGGTGTCGCGTGTCGGCGGAAAAGCACAGATTAAATCCATGAAGAAGGTGGCAGGAACACTGAAACTCGACCAGGCACAGTTCCGCGAACTCGAAGCCTTCTCAAAATTCGGCTCCGACCTCGACGCAGCGACACAATCGGTGCTCGACAAAGGCCGCCGTAACGTGCAAATCCTTATCCAGCCACAGTCGTCACCATTGCGAGTCGAAGAAGAAGTGGCAATCATCTACTGCGGAGTAAACAACCTCTTGAGAAAACTGCAACCAAACCTTGTGGCAGAGTTCCAAAAACGCTATCTGTCAACGCTCAACAGCTATCATAAAGATACTATGGAAGCTCTGCGCAACGGCAACTATGGCGACGACGAAAGAGCAATCTTGAATAAAACCGCTGAAGACATTATCATTGCGATGACCAAGAAAGACTGATAACCATGGCAAATCTCAAAGAAGTTAGGATACGAATAAACTCGGTGAACTCGACGATGCAAATCACCTCGGCGATGAAGATGGTGTCGGCATCGAAACTGCGCAAGTCGCAATCGACTATCGTGGCATTGCGCCCGTATGCCTCCAAACTTCAAGAGATAATGCACAATCTTGCAAATTCATTAAAAACCTCATCTGAAAGTGTCTATGCGACAATTCACAAAGAAAACATGGAAGATGAGAGAATACTGCTGATTCCCGTCGCCTCCAACAAAGGACTGTGCGGAGTGTTCAACGTCAACGTGTTGCGTGAGACCTTGAGGCTTTTGAACGATGATTACAAAATTCAACACGAAAAAGGGAATGTCGATATTTTATGCATCAGCAAAAAAATCGAAGAGACGTTGAAATTCAGAAAATATCGTATCGCAGGAAACGAAAACGACTTGCTTGACAAGCTTTCTTACGAAAACACACTTCCGTTTGCCGAAAGGTTGATGAACGACTTCATTGAAGAGAAATACGACCGTATCATATTTATTTACAATCGGTTTAAGAACGCTGGAACCCAGATTTTGACCAAAGAGCAGTTCTTGCCGATTGTAAGCGAAAATCAAGTCGATAAAAATATCAATCCCGCTGAAGAAACTGAATATATATTCCAACCTTCAAAGGAGGAAATCCTTAACTCGTTGATACCGTATTCATTAAAACTACAGGTTTATAAAATTCTGCTTGACAGCTTTACTTCTGAACATGGTGCCAGAATGGTTTCCATGACAAAAGCCACCGACAACGCCTCTGAATTGCTGAAAGATTTGAATTTATCGTACAACAAAGCACGTCAGGGAGCAATTACCAACGAGATTATTGAGATTGTAGGCGGCGTAAACGCATTATAAGATTATAAGATGGATTTCAACTATTGGGAGCAATATTATCTGAAGCACAACGCCGAGCCGACACCGTCGCTGTTCGCCCACTATGTCGCTGATTTACTGAAAGACAAGCAGGCAGAAATAGTGGAACTTGGTTGCGGCAACGGCCGTGATTCTATATTTTTCGCGAAGCAAGGACACATCGTTGACGCAATAGACCAGTGCTACAATGAAATTTGTTTCCTGATGAACCAGTGCAAGCATATTGAAAATCTCGACTTTAGAACCGACGACTTCACAGATATGGTCGATGACGAGCCATACGATGTGGTGTACTCGAGATTTACCTTGCACTCTGTAAGCAAAGAGCAAGAGACACACACCTTGAAATGGGCGTTCCGCAATCTGAAAAAAGACGGTTTGCTCTGCATAGAGGTGCGTGGCCAGCAAAACGAGATTTACAAAATGGGAGAAGCCGTTGAAAACGAGCCTGATGCTTATATCTATGATAATCATTACCGTCGGTTTCTGAATTTCGACAACCTTTGCGACGAATTGAAAAAGATAGGCTTTTCTCTTGATTTCGCCGCCGAAGACAAAGATTTTGCTCCTTTTAACGGACAAAACGAGACATATATCAGGGTAATTGCAAAAAGATAATGGACGATTTCTCAAAGTTTAACGGCGAAGGCACCGTCCTGAGGAAAGCGCAGATGCGCGAAGTCGCGATTTTACAAGAAGTTGACAAGATTTGCAAAAAACACGACATCAAATACTGGATTGACTTCGGCACTTTGTTAGGCGCGGTACGTCATGGCGGTTTCATACCTTGGGACGACGACCTCGACATCTGCATGTTAAGTTCCGATTATACAAAATTCATCGAGACAGCCCGAAACGAGCTCCCCGATTGGCTTTTCCTGCAAAATAAGAAAACAGACCCGTCGTATCGCCGCACAATATGCAAGGTGAGAGATTTGAATTCCTTGTTCATCGAACGTCACGAGGATTTCATGTCACCATATAAAAAAGGTATCTTTATTGACATTTTTGAGGTCGTTGAATACCCGAAAGTGTCGCGAAAAATGCTCGGGTTCCTTTCTAAATGGGCTAAAAAGACAGACCAGTTTTTCAATGTGCCACAGTATATTAATTTCAAAAACATCGCAGCAGGCATGACATTCCCCATTATCAAATTGTTTATCAATGTTTTATGGGGTATTTTGCATATAAGAAAATCAAATAATTTAGGCTTCAGACTGGAGCATAATCCATATAATTCTTTCATTTCAAAAGACAAAATTTTCCCTCTCTCGGAGATAGAGTTCGAGGGCATAATGCTCCCGGCGCCAAACGACTACGATGCTGTATTAAAGAGTTATTACAAAGATTACATGAAACTTCCGAAAGAAGAAGACCGCTGGATTCACTCGCAGTTCATTTACTTCAAAGAATAGTCTTGTAAAGACTTGACAATGCATTTCCAATATTCTCTGGAGAAAACTTCCGCACGCTCGTCTCGCTGATTTCCAACGCATTAAAGTTAAAAGCATTGTCGCGCATTTTCTTTAACGCTTCGACTAACGCTTTTTTGTCATTGATTGGTATCAAATAGCCGTTTCGCTCATTGACAAAATCCGATGGACCGCCGCAATCAGTGGCAATAACAGGCAATCCCGTCGCCATCGCCTCAATGTAAACAACGCCGAATGTTTCACTTTGCGATGCAAGCACGAAGGCGTCGCTTTCTGGATATATATGCATCAAGCCGTCTCTTCCAACCTCATTTAGAAACATTATCCTGTCAGTCATATTGCATTGATTTACAAGATTTTGTAAATCATCTTTTTCAGGTCCGGCACCAACAATCTTTAATTTAACCGAATTATCTTCCTTAAAAGCTTCCGCAAAAGCAGCAATCAACAAGTCGAACCTCTTAAGTTTAATGAGATTACCCACTGATATGAAGGTGAAATCCTGCTTTTGTCCACGTTTAGTATATTGAAATTTTGATACATCTACAATATTGTGAATCACATCGGCGGCAACATCAAAGTTATCTTTAAGATTCTTGGCGAGCGCGCTTGAAACAGCGATTATTTTATCAGCGTTTTGATAGGCTTTTTTTGCCAATTTCACATCCAAGCCACTGATTTCCAATATATTTTTATTAAGTTTGCTACTATGTTCCGTGATAACGAACGGCAGGTCATACTTCTTTCTCAACACCGACGCGATAGCGGCAATAGAATAAAAATGTGCGTGTATCACATCTGGTTTCCCATACAATTTCACGGCTTTTTTGTATGTTTTCACCAAAAGACGCTGCAAAGCCGGCAATGCCCTGCGATAGATTCCAATGGGCAACGACAGCTCAACCACATGGATTCCTTCCTTATCATAAATAAAATATCCGTACTTTCTTTTATAACTCCTTGACCTGAAATCGATTACAAGCATTGTGACTTCCGCTCCGACCCTTGCGAGAGCTTTCGCTTGATCGAACTCAAAAATGCCGTTAAGCGGATATTTTTCCGTTGGCATTCCCTTTGAAACCACGAACACTTTCATATTATCCCGTTCAATATCTTAACAAAATCTTTAGTCAGATTTCTTCTCGAATACTTTTCCACCAATTCTCTATTATTGATAATCAATTGATTTTCTTGATGTTTTGCAAAAAAATCCAAGATTACGGCTTTCATTCTTTCTTTATCATTGAAATCAACTGTAATACCTGTTTGTGTTTCATTTAAAAC
>UQNO01000059.1 GCA_900542475.1 uncultured Bacteroidota bacterium | reverse complement strand
ACGGTGCTTTTAGGGACTGGGGCGAGGTTGCCAACGCCGCAAATCTCGGCGGTCGCAACGACTGGCGCACTCTGACAAAAGACGAATGGAATTATCTATTTGTGAGTAGGCCTGCTGCGGCTGAAAAATATGGATACGGAAGCGTTGACGGCAAGAACGGTGTGATAATATTGCCGGATGAATGGACTCTTCCTGATGGTTTGGAGTTCACTCCAGGCGAGAGCGAATGGGCAAACGTGGCAAACGTTTACGACATTGACAGATGGATGAAGATGGAGAAAGCAGGCGCCATCTTCCTGCCTGCCGCGGGCTGGCGTACCGGGACGAAAGTCAGCTACGCCAATTCCGACGGCAACTACTGGTCGGCTACGTACTACAGTAGTGTCTCCGCGTACGACGTGTACTTCTTCGATTCGTACTTGAAAGCGGAGCATTCGAGCACCCGCAGAAGCGGTCGTAGTGTGCGCCTGGTTCGCTGATTTTGCCTCTACGGAATGAATAAGCAGGAATCTCCGTAGCTTAAAAACCTGAAATCATGTTCCAGCGCATATTGGTACGCCTCTTTCCATTTGTCGCCGATAAGCGCGGATACTAATAACAACAAGGTGCTCTTCGGCTGATGGAAATTGGTGATGAGCGCCTTGGTCATCTTGATAGGGCAGGAGGGCGCAATCATCAATGCCGTGGTGGCATGCAAGGTGTCGAGATGATGCGTCTCCAAATATTTCACTATGGCTTCCAAACTTTCCTTCGCAGATGGCAATGATGCTCTGTCTTGGTATGGAAGCCATTGATTTACATGGATGTCACGTTCGTCGAAGCCTTGTTCGAGCAGCATCGCGCCAATCCAATACACCGACTCGATGGTGCGCATACTTGTGGTGCCGACTGGAATTATTGTCCTGTTGATGTTGTCCCGTAGATGTTCAATCGTTTGGCGTTTCACTATGATTGTCTCGGAGTGCATCTCATGCTCGCCTATGGTGTCTGTCGCCACAGGTCGAAATGTGCCGGCGCCGACATGCAGTGTCACCTCTTCTATGCAGTGTCCTTGCTCTTTCAGCTTGGCTATCAACGGCTTGGTAAGATGCAGCGATGCTGTCGGCGCCGCCACCGAGCCTTCATGTTTTGCGAATACCGTCTGATAGCGTTCCCTGTCGCTCGGCTCCGCCTCGCGATGCAGATACGGTGGCAATGGAATCTCTCCCGCCGCTTCGAGCACCTCCGCGAAACTGATGTCCGCAGGCTCCCAGGAAAACCTTATTAATGAATACGCGTCACTCTTTTCGAGACGCTCGGCTGTCAATAGTACGGACGTGCAGCCGCGCGTCCCTCCGCTCCTGTTGACTGTCAACGGCATCGCCAATGCTCCACCCTTCCAGCGACGGGAGTTGCCAACGAGACAACGCCACTCCACCGGCGAACCCGCGGAAAACGCCACCTGGTAGTCGCCATTGCCCGTCACAGGCTCAAGACAGAAAATCTCTATGGCGGCGCCGGAATCCTTCACAAACCGCAATCTTGCACGCACCACTTTCGTCTCGTTGAAAATCAAAACGGAGTTTTCGGGAAGGTAATCGCCGATATTGCGAAAACAGTCCTCGCCGATAGCGCCGCCCCTCATCACCAAAAGCTTCGACGCGTCCCGCTCTGCCAAAGGATACATGGCAATCCTATCCTCTGGCAACGGATAACCGTACTCCTCGATGCTGATGTTTTGAACGTTGGAAATCATGGCGCAAAAATACAAAAAAAACAACCACCGCCAACAATCTGTCGCACATCGGCTTTTGTGGATAATTTGATTGATTTTTTTTCGCACTTTACAATTTTTTTTTGTACCTTTGCAACTGTGTTATCATTTGTTATGAAAGTGGCTTTTAAACATAAGGTGTTGTACGTCATCGGCTTGCTGATTGTTGCTCTTCTCGTCGGCTGTACTAAAAACGATGACACTACATTGATTCTACTCGGCACGGAATCGTATGTTTCCGACATCGAAAAGGTAATCCCTCCTAAACTTCTAAATGAATTAGGGGAGTTGCCGCAAGGTTGCAAACCTCCGAAAATCGAAGGCTCTTTCAGAATTTCGCCCGAACGTGTTCACTCCAGTAATCCGTATTGGAATCAGGCTCATGCTGTTGTGGAGCCAGATGTTTTGGTGCATTTCAGAAATCAGCATAACAGCGTGGTGGAACTTGAGTTTTATGAAGCCACTGCAACATTAACCGATACTGTTTTTGTTGTTGGTGGGGACAATCGTTTTACCGTGTATTTTCAAGAAAACAAGACTTTGACGATAAACGACAGCATAAAATCCATGACACGCGGTGTGGTGATGACAGGTGAGATGTGCGACGAAGGAATCAAGAATTTTCTTTTGGCCGAGATAGTACGTGTTGCTCCCGAAGGATTTTTCCAAAATGAAGGAGATTTTTTTATTTATGAAGACAGCGATGGTTTAGCGGAAAGAATTTACCGATGAAGAAAGCAATTGTCGTCATGTTGTTGGCATTCCTGGTTTTAAACGCTTCGGCGCAAAACAAGAAAAATCCGTCGGTGAACGAGGTGTTCGTCGGAGTGAGAGGCGGTGTCAATGTCGCGAGTATGCGTTTCACCAATAAACACCAATCGTCACTGGACAAGACGAATGCCGTCAAGCCTTTGATTGGCGCTTTTGTGGAGATGCCTCTAAACGACAGATTCGTGGTCGCACCTGGTATTTCGTATATCGAAAGAGGAGTCAAAATAAACTATACGCATTATTCCGGTAATGAAATGCATTATGAGATTAATTCGAAATACCTCGACTTCCGTTTGCCGGTTCTTTATAAAATGAATGTGAAATCGTTGGTGTGTCCATATCTTGTGGCTGGCGCCGAGATTGACTGTCTGCTTGGAGGCGACATCAGTCTTAATGATGATGTTGTTGACATCGGCGCAGCCAACATGAACGCCGTCGATTTGGGAGTGTTCGCCGGCGTCGGATGCGGCTTCTATTTGTCAGTGAATGGTCGTAAGATACAATTTAAAATCGAGGCGATATATAATGTCGGACTGATAGATTCTTATTCTGCCAAAGAAAAAAAGGAAAATTCACAGGCGGTAAATGTGAATGCTTATAATTTTTATGGAAAACGCTTCAATAATGGTTTGGAGATTAGTCTGAACATCGCTTTATCTCTTAAAAAAGCACCGAAAGGTGCCTGTATGGGATTTAAATAATATAGTATGAAAAAAAGTCTTTTTATCATAGCATGGATATTCTTGACGACTCTGGCTTTCGGTCAGAATGTCACGGTTGCTCCTGCCGAGTGGTATTTGGAACCCGGCGGATCGGTCACACTTACCGCTAATGGTGCGGAATTTTATCTGTGGTCGCCACCGACATGGCTTTCTGACACTGTGGGGCCGGAAACCACAGCATCTCCTCAAGCGACAATAACTTACACGGTGAAAGGACATGAATCAGGGGCGGAGAAAGCTGTGAATGGCGACTTCAGCCAAGGTAACTATGGATTTGAGTCTGGTTATAGTTATAGTAATAATCTGTATGACGAAGGTACTTATTATGTTGGTGAAAATGCTCATGATTATCACCCAAATTTCCAGGGTACTGCACATGGCGGCATCGGCAATTTTATGATTGTGAACGGTGCCACGACACCAGGTACTATTGTTTGGAAAGAAACAATTGATATTGAACCACATAGGTATTACGCTTTCTCTACTTGGGTGTGTACTGTATGCCCGCAAGGTGCTGTCGCTAAATTGCAGTTCAGCATAAATGACAAGCAGATAGGAGATGTCTTTGAGGCTCCGAAACAGTGTTCTGTATGGAATAAATTCTATGAGATATGGTATAGCGGCAATTCAACTTCAGCTACAATCATCATATTAAATCAGAACAATGATGTTAACGGCAACGATTTCGGGCTTGACGACATCTCGTTCTGCCAGCTGGAGTATTCCGGCGAAGCACAAGCTCATGTCATCGTGGGACATGTCTCTGCCGAAAATGACATGGTTCAGACTTGTACAGGCTCGGGAGTGACGATACCTTTCCTGGACAACGACACTTTGCTGAACAATTGTAATGATTTATATTGTGAGATAGTGGAGCAACCCGCTCATGGAAATGTCACAATAAATAATAACAATGAGATGATTTACACTCCGTATGATGGTTTTGATGGTGCAGACCAATTCCGTTATAAAATAAAATGCGGTGTGCAAAGCGATGAAGCGTGGGTGTTTGTTGATGTTGGAGCAGACCTTGTCGAAGAACTGACGAAAGAGCAATGTGACTCGTTTACATGGCATGGACAGTTTTTTGACCATTCTGTTGACACTACGTGGCGCAAGAGCAACGAAGATGGCTGCGACAGCGTTTTCAAGTTGCATCTGACTGTTTACAAACCTGTTACAATATCGATTGACCAAACCGTGTGCGATTCGCTTGAGTGGGACGGTGTTGTTTATGACTCAACAGGCGAATACACGAAAACATGTTTTACCATGCATGGCTGCGACAGCATTGTCACATTGAATTTAACTGTTTACAAATCTGTTGAAAGATTGATTGACACAACCGTGTGCGATTTGTTTGAGTGGGACGGTGTTGTTTATGACTCAACAGGCGAACACACGAAATCATATTCTACCATGCATGGCTGCGACAGCATTGTCACATTGAATTTAACTGTCAATCCGACACCGGAAGTCTCAATTCATGGTCCCACATCCATCTATCCTGTCACGAGTATCGTCTCCGGTGTTTACGACTATTATATCGACACTACGAACCTCGTCAATGCACCTGATGTGCAATGGGGAATTGACAACGACAATTGGCTGCTGGAACCTCAAGGTGCCAGATGTAAGTTGATATGCCTATCGACGGGCAGCGGAGTTTTGAGAGCATGGACAGAAGGGGAAGAATGTGATTTTGGTACCGAACTCGCAATCGAGTCATCGTTTTTCGATGTTGAGGAAAACGAGCAGCTCCTGGTTTTGATATTCCCTAATCCTGTGAAACATTGTTTGTCAATCAATTCGGCGGGGGTTGTTCATGTCGGGATTTATAATGTCTCTGGCAATTTATTGGAAGAGTTGCAATTTGACAACGACAACCAGTGTATAATCGACATGAATAAATACGATGCCGGTTTGTATTTATTCGCAATTACTACAAACATGGGCAAGGTGTATAAAACCGTGATTAAAGAGTAATCAGTCGGCGCCTTTCAGTTTGTCCAAGATTCTTCTGTCTTTTTTTGTCGGTCTGCCGGCGCCGCGGTCTCTGTATTCGGCTTTGTAGGCGTGCATAAACTCTATGCGCTCGTACTCTTCTGCAGGCGTGCGGTCGATATAGATGTTCGGCACGTCTTTCGGCGAGACGCGGCTTTTCGGTATGCTCAGCACCTCCACCACTTTGTGCAGCGGTCCAAGCTGCACGGCAATCACCTCGCCGACTTTCACGTCATGCGACGGCTTCATCGAGACCTCGTTGACTTTTATCTTGCCGCCCTTGCATGCGTCGGCAGCCATCGTCCGGGTTTTGAAAAGCCTCGCACACCAAAGCCATTTGTCGATTCTTAATTCTTCGTTCATGGTATTCTGTTTGCTGTCATTTCGAGCTTGTCACTTCGTCATTTCGAGCATGTAACTCCGTCATTTCGAGCTCATGATGCTGTCATTTCGAGCTTGTCGAGAAATCTCCTGCAATCGGGTGTCCATGGACAACTGTCAGTCGTAGATTTATTCACCAGAGGTGAATGCTTTCGCTTCGCTCAGGTCTCCACTTCGCTCCACTTCGTTCCGCTCCGGTCGAAATGACGTGTTTTCGTTAGTCGTAGATTTCTCCACTCCGCTTCGCTTCGGTCGAAATGACGGTTGCCATTTACTTCGTCATTTCGAGCTTGTCGAGAAATCTCCTGCAATCGGGTGTCCATGGACAACTGTCAGTCGTAGATTTCTCCACTTCGCTTCACTTCGTTCCACTCCGGTCGAAATGACGGGTTGAATGTTATTTCTCCCTGAAAAACAACTGAATCGGCACCCCGTGGAAGTCCCAGATACTCCTGATTTTGTTTTCAAGGAATCTCATGTAATTCTCTTTCACGTCTTTCGGCAAGTTGCAGAAGAAAATGAACTGTGGGGTGGGACTTTTCAGCTGTGTGATGTATTTTATCTTGAGATAACGGCCGCGCGAAGCTATTTGCGGAGGCTTGCTGTTGATGATTTCCAGCATGGTGTCGTTAAGTTCTCGCACGGGGATTTTGCGTTCGCGGTTTTCGTAAACTTTCTGCGCCATTTCAAGAACCTTGAACGTCCTTTGGCGGTTTATCGCCGAGGTGAATATAATCGGATAATCGGTGAACGGCGCCGTTTTGTCACGGATGACATTCTCAAAAGCGAGGTGGGTGTTGCTGTCTTTCTCCACCAAATCCCATTTGTTCACGACCAATACAAGACCTTTCTTGTTTCTCTCGATGAGTCTCAAGATATTCATGTCCTGCGCCTCGAATCCTTGTGTGGCGTCGATGATGAGGATTGCCACGTCGCATTCCTCGATGGCTCTGACAGAGCGCATCACCGAGTAAAACTCGATGTTTTCGTAAACCTTGCTTTTCTTGCGCAATCCTGCAGTATCCACGAGCATGAAATCCATGCCGAAAGCGTTGAAACGTGTGTTGTTGCTGTCTCTCGTCGTGCCGGCGATGTTCGTCACAATGTTTCTCTCTTGACCCAAGAAAGTGTTTATCATCGATGATTTTCCGACGTTAGGGCGTCCCACGACGGCGAACCTCGGTAATTCGGAATAGTCTTCGGTGTTGTCATTTGGCAGATGTTTTATCACTTCGTCGAGGATTTCGCCGGTGCCGGTGCCGGTCATGGCCGAAAACGGGAAAATCTCGCCAAGTCCGAGGGCGTAGAACTCCGCGGCCTCGTTGTATTTGCACGGTATGTCGGTCTTGTTCACGCCAAGAATCACTTTCTTCTTGCATTTGCGTAAAATCAACGCCACGTCTTCGTCAAGGACATGTACCCCGACTTGGCCGTCAACAACAAAAATGATGACATCGGCCTCGTCTATGGCTAAATCCACTTGTTTTCTGATCTCTTCTTCAAAGATGTCGTCCGACCCGACCACATAGCCGCCGGTGTCAATAACAGTGAACGACTTGCCGTTCCAGTCGCTGTGCCCGTAGTGACGGTCGCGCGTCACGCCGCTGCTTTCCTCCACAATAGCCTGACGTCTCTGCACTAAACGATTGAATAATGTCGATTTGCCTACATTAGGTCTTCCTACTATTGCTACTATATTACTCATAATTCATTATTTATATTGTCATTTCGATAGAAACTTGTTTCCTCATTCTGTCATTTCGCGCTTATGATTCCGTCATTTCGAGCTTGTCACTCCGTCATTTCGAGCTTGTCGAGAAATCTCCTGCAATCGGGTGCTCCTGGACTTTCGTTAGTCGTAGATTTCTCCACTCCGCTTCGCTTCGGTCGAAATGACGGGTTGAATGCTGTCATTTCGAGCTTG
>UQNO01000058.1 GCA_900542475.1 uncultured Bacteroidota bacterium | reverse complement strand
TTGGACTTGCATTGCATCTTTACGACTTCTGGGCGAAGATGCAACTTGCCGAGATAAAAGGCAATGCTCCGGTTGACGGCATAGAGCAGATACGATACATATTCTCTCACAGTTATTTCAGCATCATGTACCTGCTTTGGATTTTTGCGATATGGCTTCACCTTTCGCATGGCGTCGCCAGCGTGATGCAGTCAATAGGGTGGAATAATCTCGTGTGGCAACGTCGCATAGAATTTCTCGGCAAGTTTTTCGCCGCCATCATTGCAATGATGTTCGCATCTGTTGTTATTTATTATTGGTTAATAGATTAGATATATTTCAAAAAATAACACTTTATAATCAAAATGGAACTGAATTCAAAGATACCTAATGGTCCTTTATCGGAAAAATGGACGAAATATAAAGCCGAGCAGAATCTGGTGAACCCCGCCAACAAGCGCAAGCTCGACATCATTGTCATCGGCACTGGCCTGGCTGGTGCGTCGGCTGCTGCGTCATTTGGCGAGATGGGCTTCAATGTTTCGGTGTTTTGTATTCAAGACAGCCCGCGTCGCGCTCACAGTATCGCCGCACAAGGCGGTATCAATGCGGCAAAAAACTACCCTAACGACGGCGATAGCGTCAGGCGTCTGTTCAACGACACCATCAAAGGCGGCGACTACCGTGCCCGTGAGGCTAACGTTTACCGTCTGGCTGAAGTCAGCAATAGCATTATTGACCAATGTGTGGCGCAAGGTGTCCCTTTCGCCCGCGACTATAGCGGACTGCTCGCAAACCGTTCTTTCGGCGGCGCACAAGTGTCGAGAACGTTTTATGCCAAAGGCCAGACAGGTCAACAGCTGCTCCTTGGGGCTTACGGAGCCCTTAGCAAAGAGATAGAGAAAGGTTCCGTGAAAATGTATGTGCGTCGTGAGATGATGGACGTGGTAATCGTCGATGGCCGCGCGCGCGGCGTTATCGTGCGCAACCTCGTCACAGGCGAGATAGAACGTTATTCTGCCCATGCCGTCGTAATAGCTTCCGGAGGCTACGGACGTGTGTTCTTCCTCTCTACCAACGCAATGTCGTCAAACGGCTCCGCAATATGGCAATGTTATAAAAAAGGCGCCTGCATGGCAAATCCATGTTTTACACAGATTCACCCGACATGTATCCCGGTACACGGCGACTATCAGTCGAAATTGACGTTGATGAGCGAGTCGCTGCGTAACGACGGCCGTATCTGGGTGCCTGAAGATGACGAGAAAGCCCGTCTTCTCCGTGAAGGTAAGATAAAAGCCACCGATATTCCCGAGGAGGAACGCGATTATTATCTTGAACGTCGTTATCCGGCTTTCGGAAATCTCGTCCCACGTGACGTGGCGTCACGCGCCGCCAAAGAACGCTGCGATGCCGGATTCGGCGTGAACAACACCGGACGCGCCGTGTACCTTGATTTTAAAGAAGCCATACAACGTCTTGGAAAACAAGCCGTTGAAGAAAAATATGGCAACCTCTTCGAGATGTACGAGCGCATCGTCGATGAGAACCCTTATGTCACCCCGATGATGATTTATCCCGCAGTGCACTATACCATGGGCGGTCTCTGGGTTGATTATGAGCTTCAGACTACCGTGAAAGGTTTGTTTGCCGCCGGCGAAGCCAATTTCTCGGACCATGGAGCCAATCGTCTTGGCGCTTCCGCATTGATGCAGGGTCTGTCAGATGGTTATTTCGTGCTTCCATACACCATACAAAACTATCTCGCCGACCAAATCAACGAGCCGCATATCTCTACAAACTTGCCACAGTTTGAAGAAGCGGAAAACGCTGTGCGCCAACGTATTGCAAAGATTTTGTCTGTAAATGGCAATATGACTGCCGACATGATTCATCGTCAGTTAGGACGTATTATGTGGGAAAAAGTCGGAATGTCACGCACTGAACAGAGTTTGAAAGAGGCTGTCGAAGAGATCAAGGGACTTAGGGCGGAGTTTTGGCAGAAAATCAAGGTGCCTAATGTCGAGGGCATGAATACGGAACTTGAAAAAGCCTTGCGCGTCGCCGATTTCCTTGAGATGGGCGAGCTCATCGCACGCGACGCTCTCATGCGCAACGAATCGTGCGGCGGACATTTCCGCGCCGAATATCAAACAGCCGACGGTGAGGCTATGCGCGATGACGAACACTATGCGTTTGTGGCTGCATACGAATTTCAAGGTGTTGATAACGAGCCTGTTATGTATAAGGAACAACTCAAATTCGAAAATGTTGAACTTAAACAAAGAAATTATAAGTAATTCCCGTCGTTTCGACCGAAGCGAAGCGTGGTGGAGACTTGGGCGAAGCGAAAGCATTCACCTTTGGTGAACAAATCTCAAACAAATGAAAAATAACAAATCATGAATATAAAACTAAAAATCTGGCGTCAGCGTAATGCCCAATCACAAGGTGAACTTGTTGAATACAAATTAAACGATGTCCCCGCTGAAGCGTCTTTCCTTGAGATGCTCGACATTCTCAACGAGCAGCTTGTCTTGAAAGGCGAGGACCCTGTCGCCTTCGACCACGATTGCCGCGAGGGCATCTGCGGCGCATGTGGGCTTTATATCAACGGACATCCTCATGGAAGGTTCAAGAACACCACTACGTGTCAACTGCACATGCGTAAGTTCAAGGACGGCGATGCTATCACAGTGGAGCCGTGGCGTTCAGGGGCATTTCCGATAATCAAGGATTTGATGGTTGACCGCTCGGCCTTGGATAAGATTATCCAGGCTGGTGGCTACATCTCCGTCCACACCGGCGGCGTGCCTGACGCCAACACCATTCCAATCAGCAAACATAATGCGGATCTCGCGATGGACGCAGCGTCTTGCATCGGTTGCGGAGCCTGTGTGGCGGCATGTAAAAACAGCAGCGCAATGCTATTCGTGGGCGCCAAGGTGTCGCAATTCGCCTTGCTTCCACAAGGTCAGGTGGAATCGGCTGATAGAGTGCAAAAAATGGTGGCACGTATGGATGAACTCGGATTCGGCGGCTGCTCAAACACCTACGCCTGCCAAGCCGAATGCCCGAAAGGAATATCCGTGACAAACATAGCGCGCATGAACCGGCAGTTTTTAGCTGCGAAAATAGCAGAACCGCTGTAGAGACATGGCTTTCCTCTATCCCAATATGCTCTTTGGACTCTTCGCACTGGCGATACCGATTATTATCCATCTGTTTAACTTCAGAAAGCATAAAATCGTGTATTTCAGCAACACCGCCGTGCTGAAGACAATAGAGCAAGAGAACGTCAAAACAAAAAAACTGAAACATATTGTCACGTTGATAACGAGACTGTCGTTTGTAGCGGCCCTTGTCTTGGCTTTTGCGTATCCTTACAATCCGGAACAAAAACTGAAGACTGACGACTCCGACAATCTTATTGCGATATATATTGATAATTCAATGTCGATGCACAGCCATTCATCGGAGATTTCTTTAATAGAAGACGCAAGGTCTTCGGCGCGCATATTGGTGCGGAATTTAAATCCCTCGCAACGTTTTGTACTGCTGACAAACAGCCGCCAGCCGGATAACGAATATCCGATGAACCAAGATGAGATGCTGATGAGTATCGACGGAATGCAAACAGAGGCCCCGCCATTGTCATTCAATGATTTATATGAAAATCTACAGATAATCATGCGCCATAACGGATACAAATCGGCATCGCTGTTTGTGTATTCTGATTTTCAAGATAACATGATGAATGTCGATGGCATAGCCGCAGACTCCGCCGTTCAACTTGTGGTGATGCCTCTGTCCTCTGATTATCAACAGAATATGTATATCGACACGGTGTGGCTCTCGTCGCCTATACTCCAAACAGGTCTCGTGAATGAATTAAACGTAAGAGTGGTCAACGAGAGTGCCAACGAGGCGAGAAGTCTGCCGGTGAATCTTGAAATCGACGGAAAACCCGTGGCGTTCACCACTGTCGATGTCCCGGCAAACAGTGAAAACGATGTCGCGATGCAATTCGTGATAGAAGAAGATATGTGTGATAACACACGAAAACGTGTCTCAAAATGCACTGTTTCCATCAATGATTTCCCGATAACATTCGATGATAGATATAATTTTGTGTTGAATGTGAGACCTGTAGTGAAAATAGCGGAATTGTCCGCGGCTTCTGAAAAGAACGCATCTCCGTCGTCGATGTCGCCTGTCGCAACGCTCTTCTCTAATGATTCATTGTTCGAATATCACGCTGTTGACCCGCGTCGAGTCGATCAACAGTATTTTACGGATTGTCAAATGATAATCGTGGACGGCAATGCGAATCTTAATGAAACAATGTGGCAGTCTGTCTATGATTTCGCAAATGACGGCGGCAGTGTGCTGATATTCCCGGCGGATAACTCAAATGTCTCCGACGACACATTGAGTGTCGGCACGATAGCGTCTCAACATAAATTCTTCGACGACATCTTTGTCAATATCCCCAATAACGCTGATTTGCCAAAAGTTTACAAGCACGCTAAAATAGATAATAACAGATTCCCTAACACACTGACGCTTATATCGTTGCAAAATGGCACTTCATTCTTTACCTTGAATCAAATTGGTGCAGGATATGTCTTCAATATCAGAGCGCAATTGGGAAAAGATTGGACCAATCTCACTGACAATGCACTGTTCGTTCCAATCATGTATAAGATGGCACTGCTCGGTGGTCAGATGAGTCGCTTGTCGTACACCTTGGGCATCGATAAGGATATTCTAATAAACGACTTGGCGGCTTTTTCGGAGGGCGATGTGAAAATTCATGATGAACAAGGCTCTTTTGAGATGCTTCCTGTGGTTGAAATGCGTAACAACCGTGCGCTGATAAGGCTTTATGATGAACTTCCCGGCAGTGGTTTCTATACAATCGACAAAGGTGACGAGGTGCTGGAGACGACTGCCTGGAACGATGACCGTAAAGAATCAAGAATGCAGTTCTTGAGTGGAACGACAGTCGATAAGATATTGAAAGACAAAGGATTGAACCTCATTGCAGTGATGAAATCCGATGAGATGCGTTCCGCTGACATTATGGCGACAATGATTCGTCGCTCCATGTTGTGGAAGTCGTTCATAATCATAGCGTTGATGTCTTTGTTGATGGAAATTTTGGTTTTGAGGTTCTGGAAATAATTTTTTTTATAATTTTGTAAATTGAAATTTTATTGAGAACGACTGTAGAGACGATTCGCAAACCGTCTCGTAAAAATTTGAAGAAACGATGGCAGATTTTGACAACGAAAATATTGATAATCAAGAATTTGAAGAGGTAAACGAAATTAGTGACGAGGTGACTCAAGTACTCGACGGCTTCGATCCCACAGCGGAAGAAGAATCGGGAATGCTCGTGCAGTCGGGCGACGGCTACCGAATCGTGCCGCTGAAAGGCATGTTCGAGAACTGGTTTCTCGACTATTCATCATACGTTATCCTCGACCGCGCGGTGCCTGAAATCGACGACGGCTTGAAGCCTGTGCAACGCCGCATCCTGCATTCCATGAAAGAGATAGACGACGGACGTTACAACAAGGTGGCGAATATAGTGGGAAACACCATGAAATACCACCCGCACGGAGATGCTTCCATCGGCGACGCGCTCGTTAATATCGGTCAGAAAGATCTTCTCGTCGATTGTCAAGGTAACTGGGGTAATATCCTCACCGGCGACGGCGCGGCAGCCCCGCGTTACATAGAGGCTCGTCTCTCAAAATTCGCTCTTGATGTCGTTTTCAATCCTAAAACCACCGACTGGACATTCTCTTATGACGGACGTAACAAAGAGCCTGTGTCGCTTCCCGTGAAATTCCCCCTGTTGCTGTTCCAAGGCGCAATGGGCATCGCGGTGGGTCTTAAATCTGAAATACTGCCGCATAACTTCAACGAACTTATAGACGCGTCTGTCGCATATCTTAAAGACGAGCCTTTTGAACTTTATCCTGACTTCCAAACAGGTGGCCTCGTCGATGTGCGCGGCTACAACGACGGTGGCAGAGGCAGTCGTGTGCAGGTGAGAGCCAAAATATCTCAGCTCGACAAGAAGACATTGATAATCACCGAGATACCTTATGGGACAACGACGGAAACCCTCATACAGTCAATAACACAGGCCAGCGAGAAAGGCAAGATTAAGATTCGTCGTGTCGATGACAATACCTCAAAAACAGTGGAAATCGTCATACATCTTGCTCCTGGCGTATCACCTGACCAAACCATCGACGCTCTGTATGCTTTCACAAAATGTCAGGTCAAACTGAACAGTCTCTGCACATGCGTCATTCATAACGATAAGCCTGAATTTACTACTGTCTCGGCTATCTTGAAGCATAGTAGCGACCATACTCTCGATTTGTTGAGCTGGGAACTGCAAAACACCCTCGAAGAAC
Source organism: uncultured Bacteroidota bacterium (assembly GCA_900542475.1). Lineage (GTDB taxonomy): Bacteria > Bacteroidota > Bacteroidia > Bacteroidales > F082 > Limimorpha. The sequence goes on along the minus strand of UQNO01000058.1, from coordinate 1,951 downwards.
TTGAAAGTCAGTGGCATTGGATTTCTTTGGAGAAGATTTTCTTCGAGAAACGGCTTTATAAGATTTTGGAAAAAGACGCGCCGAGCTTTGACGCTCAGGTTGATGCGATTGAAAAGGCTTTCGACCCTTATCGCCCTCGGCTGAAACGCGACATCACACACGAAGATGTCATCAAACTTTGCGAGAAACCGGTCCGTAAAATCTCCAAATTCGATATTAAGAAGGCTGAAGATCAATTACTTGACATCGAGAGACATATTGAACAGGTTAAATACGACCTTGACCATATCGTGGATTATACCATTCATTATTTCGAGGAAATAAAGAGAAAATACGGCAAAGGACGCGAGCGTAAGACCGAAATCCGCAACTTTGACAACATCTCGGCAGTGGCTGTGGCGGCTAACAACGAGAAACTTTACGTCAACAAGGAGGAAGGCTTCATTTGCACCGGAACCGGTCTGAAAAAAGAGCAAAACAAAGACGCTTACGGCTATGTCTGCGATTGTTCCGACATCGACGATGTCATCGTTTTCCGCGAAAACGGCACCTTCTCGGTGGTCAAGCTGCAACAAAAGCTGTTCGTCGGGCCGGAGAAGATTATATACGCCAACATCTATCATAAGGGCGACAAACGTACTATTTACAATATGGCATATCGCAACGGGAAGCCAGGCAGTCCATACTATGTCAAACGTTTCTACGTCGATGGAATCACTCACGACAAGATTTACGACCTCACAACGGGTGCGGCAGGCTCAAAAGTGGTGTATTTCTCGGCAAATCCTAACGGAGAGGCTGAAGTGGTGAAAGTGCTGCTGCGCCCGGCTCCGAAGCTGAAAAAACTGTCGTTCGATTACGACTTCGCAACTTTGGACATAAAAGGACGTGGTAGCCGAGGCAACAAACTCACAAATCATTCGGTGAACCGTATCTTTAAACATGAGGAAGGTGTCTCCACGCTTTCCGCACGCGAAATCTGGTACGACGACACCGTGAAACGTCTCAACGCCGACGGACGCGGAGTTTCTATCGGCAAATACTCGGGCGCCGACAAGATAATGCAGATACACGCAAACGGCGAGTTGCGCCTCACAAACTTCGACTTGTCAACGCATTTCGATGACGACATGACGATGATTTTTAAGTTCGACCCCGAGATGATTTTCACTGTGTTGTATGTTGAGGCCGAGACCAAGTTGATGTATATCAAAAGGTTTACTATCGAAGAAGACACTCCTCTGAACAAACGAATCTCGTTTATAGGCGAAGGCGAAGATGCGAGGTTTATCGCTGTCAACATGGATGTCTTGCCACGTCTGCTGCTGAAATTCAACAACGGTGTCAGCGGGAAACATTTTGATGATGAAGAACTTAACGTTGACGAATATATCGGCGTGAAGAGCTATAAGGCGAAAGGCAAACGTCTCTCGACGCACGACGTGAACTACTATGAGTTCCTTGAACCGTTTGAAAAGCCTGAACCTGCTGCGGAAGAAAATAATTCTCTCCCGGAATCCATGGAAATGGATGCGGAAAATCATCTCACAGATACAAAAGAAGAAAATTCTCACGCAGATATATCGGAACAGGCGGAAAACGAGGAGGATAATAAAGAGGGACAACTAACGTTATTCTAATAAATCTGAAATAACCGGCGACTCGCTTTGGCGAGCGTCTGAAAAATAAAACGTGAAAAAACAAAATCTGCTATCTCTGCTAAAGACAAAAAACAGAAAGATATGAAAAATAAAATTATAATATTGATTTCAGCTCTGACACTGCTTCTTGCGGCCTGTTCCGAGCAGCACGGCATAGCACGTCGTTTTGTGAAGAATAATCGTAATACCGTGGTGGCTTTGTATATGCCGGAAAAATTGGTTAAGATGAACTTGCGTAACGACTCAATTCCCGAATATCTTGCCGACTCTTCGCTTCAAATGCAAATAGC
>UQNO01000057.1 GCA_900542475.1 uncultured Bacteroidota bacterium | reverse complement strand
CAGCTATGGATTTCAGTCCGTTTCCGACAAACTCGTCGAGTTTTTCAGGTGTCAGAAGCATTCCGTTTGTCACCATTCCCCACACAAAGCCTCGTTTTGATATTTCCCCTCCGCACAGAGCGAGGTCGCGACGCATCATCGGCTCGCCACCTGTCGTGATGACCATTACTTTAGACGGCTCTTGATGAATTTTTATCTCGTCAAGGACTTTAAGAAAATCTTCAAGGGGCATATCGTTCTGTTCGGAGAGCATACGACAATCGCTACCGCAATGACGGCAGTTGAGATTACATCTCAAAGTACATTCCCAGAAAAGTTGATGCAACTCGTGCTCCTCAACACGCTGTTTCAACACGGCGCGGTTAAGTTCGAGCATCAAGAATTTACTTAGGCTCATTTTCGCCTAAACGCTTGTTTATGGAATCGAGTTGATGACGAAGTCGTTGTGTCTCGGCACCAAAAGCCTTGATAATCTCTGGTGAGCCGTAAACAGCGGCGCCTTCGCGTTTGTTCAAGATTTCTTGAATGGAGTCGCGTTCCCTCACAAGCTGTGCTCTTTCCGATTTCGTCAAACCTTTATGTGTGGCACAAGCGCCTAAAAACGCCAATCCCGCAAGGACCCCAATCCAAATTGTACGACCAAATTTTTTCATGATTCGAATTATTACGTTGCAAAGATAATAAAATAACTTGTTCGTATTCCTTAAAACTTATATTTTTAACAAAGTTTTATTCGTATGATTTTTCATGGCTTACGGGGTTGGCGCCTGAAACCGCTTGATATTGCTATTTCGTGATAACGTTATTCTATGATTATCCTTTCAACAACCTTTTGATTTTCGATTAAAACCGAAACGAAATAAACGCCTTTTGGCAACTCGCCGACATTAATTTCTGTTTCTGTCGAGGCTTTCATCAACTGACCATTGATTGTATATATGTAAATACCTTGCACAGACGCTATTGATTGCGTATCTACGGAAACCTTGATGATGTCTGTGGCAGGATTCGGATATATTGAAATCACAGAATTGTCATTTTCCCCAATGCCGTCAGGAACAAAATTGATGATGACATTTACCTCAAAATCGACGTAAAGACCGTTGCTTGTGGCGCGCAGGATTAATTTTGCAGAGGATTGCTCATTGGAAACACGTGTCAACACCAGTGTTTTATTATTGATTTCCGCCGTTAATATTTCTTCATTTGAATTTGAAATAAGCATATAATCAATAAGTTCGTCATCGTTATCAGGGTCGGAAGCCACTCCGTCGAGATTTATTTCCATTGTCTGCGGAAACTCATTGAACACTATGTCGCCGACAGGATTAGCTATAAACGGCGGCTCATCTTGTGGAGGTGTCGGTGGCAATGGTGCCTCTCCGTTGAAGTTTTCGATGCAGAAGTAAGCCGGTGTTATCATTCCGTAGGTGTTGTTTTTCGATGATGAGAGGCTGAATGAAATGGTATGCACGGCACCGAGAGAGCTTAAGTCGAACCATTCCCATGTGTTGAGTATATAGTCTTCGTCATTGTTATCGAAACGATAGTCGGCAAGGTAGAACTCGGCCGTTCCAACTGTCTGGCCATTAGCGTTTTTACCTGTCGCGGTGAGTTTGAACCAGTCTGGGTCGTTGCCTGATGCGCCGCCAAAAGGTGTTGCGGTGGCATCGCCGTCGAGCATATTCTGATATGCCCAAAGGTTATTGGTGACATAGCAGCCTGTAACGGTATGTGCTGCACCGTCAGAGGCGTAAACATCGGTTTGAGAGCCCATGGTGTAAGCAACTCCATATTGTGCCGAGCCGTCGTAACCGCCTGCTGTGGCGGCTGTATATTGCGCATTCAAGCCACTCTGCGACATATCTGTGTGGTTAGACGCAGTAAAACCGCCCCAGAACGAATACTCAGGCATATAATAATTTGTGAAAATCCAGCCGCCGCTGAACATCTCGTTTTCACCAGACACGCCTTGCCAATAACCGTTTGAGCCCAGAGTAACGTCTTCAAAGGTGGCTGTTCCGACAGTAGTTGCGACCTCGACACCCGATACACTTACGTTCATGTCAACGTATTTGCCGTTGCTTGTGGCACGAATCACCAAAATCTTGTCAGTGAACGCACTTGCAGTGGTTCTTGTCACCGACAGCATCTTCTCGTCATCAATAGCGGCTGTGATTTCCGAAGGACAACTTTGCACTGTTATTTCGATGAAATCGTTGTTATTATCAGGGTCATCGAATGTATTATTGAGGTCGAAAGTCAGTGTTTGGGGATATTCTGTGAAGTTGATTGGAGCGAGTTGATTGGCCACAACAGGAGGTAGGTCTTCTGTGACACATTCAACGACGAACGAGGTCTGCACCGATTGTCCCGCACTTTCAGCGTTGAGCGTGATTGTGGCTGTTCCGCCAGTGCTTGCGAGGCGTGTCACCGTCAAAGTTCTGTTGTTCAAAGTCGTTGAGACGAGTGTCGGGTTGCTGTTTGATGCAACAGTAATGACAATATTTTCATTCGGGTCGTCAGGATCGTTAAAAGTATTTGTTAAATCGACGGTCTGACTTGCCGGATAGGTGTTAAAAGTGATATTTGAGACAGGGTTTTGCACTACTGGAGGCAGATTTGCACCGCTTGCGAGCTCGTCGGCTCCGGCACACGGCGCTGTGGTGGAACGATTTTGATTGTCAATATCGGTCGGCACATAGGAAAGCGGATTTGCAACCGTCAAACCTGTGGCGTCGGTGATATGCAAGTCATTGTCTCCAACGAAGTTAGGAGTGCAAAGCGCTGAATGGGCGTCAAAACCGGAAGCAGCTGCCCAGTCAGTCAACGTGGCACAGTCAGTAGTGGATATTCTTCCAATCTTTGGCCCGGAATATTGAATGCGGTTATAGTCGCAAACACGGCTGCTTATCTCGCTGTTGAAACGGAAAACATAGCCATTTGTCGTGTTGACAAGCAAATTGTTGTAAAAATTGAAGTTTGTGCCGTTTTTCTGCACAAAAATATTGATATTCTCTCCTGTTCCTGTGCATTTTATGGTATTATGCGCAAAATCGATGTAAGCACAGTCGTTATAATCAATGGCAAAGGCGTAACTGTTTGAATTTGCCTGAAGATTGACGATGTTGTTTCTGATAATAACATGATTATCAGCTGTTCCCACTAACGGACGAATCCTGAACACTGTGGTGTAGCTCGTCGTACGGGTGACATTCATCACATTTTTCTCAATAATAGCGCCGTTATAGCATTGGAAAATATCGATGGCGTTATAATCGGTTTTGAAATTGTTGGCATTGACGATGGTGTTTCCTCGAACCACGATATTGTGATAAAATGTAATATATATCGACTTAAACTGTTGATTTTCAAATGTGCAATTCTCAATAAGCAAGCCTTCGTTGAAGAGTGTCATATTCTTCCCTTGAAGATAAAGTGCTATACATCCGTTGATGAACTGGCATCCGACAAATTGCGTATCATGGTCAACAATGCCGTCGCCATTATACATGTGGACGAGGTTTTTGTCGTTGTCAGATGAGTTTGAAGGCACCTCAACACCTAAAAACCGTACGTTTTCAAAGCGGTTATAATCGCATTGGTTTTTGAGCTTCAACAATTGCGATTTGGCTGTGGAGGTGGTTGTCACCGTCATATTCTCGAAAGTGACGTAGTCTGCGCCGTCGAGTTTTACGGTGCTGTTGTCGGTGTAGCCGGCGTTGCTGGTGACCACCACTTGCTGGTTATCAGCACCCATACCTCTGAAAATCACTCTGTTGGTTGCCGATGCTCCATTAATTTGGTTGATTGTAACATACTCCTCATAAGTTCCAGGAGCAATCTCAAAAATCACTTGTCCAGAGACACCTGCCGACAATGCCGATGCCGCTGCGCTGAACGAGGTAAAGTCCGGATTTTGAGAAGAATTACTGTTGATGGTGTAAGTGCCTGACATTTGCGCACTTACAATTGTCGCAAACAAAAGCGACAGTGTTAATAAGAAACACTTTTTCATGATAATTTAATTTTAATCCCGAAATAAATTTAACTATGTCGCCTGGCAGGTCTTCTGACTCACCCGAGCCTGTCGTCTTCCCGTCTTTTCAGACAGTGACATTATTGACAGGCCTTACGCGGGCTTACAGCAGCGGGTACTGTCGCCGAATTACACGGCATTCCCTTAACCAAAGCGGCTGCAAAGATACGAATTTTAGATAAAAGACAAGGGATAAAAAAAATAAAAGAATTTCACATATATATATTTCTCAAAAACACCGATAATTTTTATTTTGTCAATTTATTTTGAAAAAAAGTGTATCTTTGCAGCCGAAATTCAAGGGGTGCTCCTTGCGGGCTGAGATGATACCCTATAACCTGATCCGGATAATGCCGGCGTAGGTATGGATATTGCCAATTTTCCCCTTCACATTTATTATTAACTAAAAGTTCAAAAAAATGAAAAGAATTTTTATTTGTATCGCTGCGCTATTTTTTGCGGCAAATGTGAATGCGCAAAATGAAAACATCGTGTACGACACCACTAACTTCGAGATGTTACAGGAGGTGGTTGTCAGTGGTGTGAGAGTGCAGAAAAACGCTCCTTTTGCGGTGTCGAACATCAAGACGACCGAGCTCGACGATTTTTCCAAGACAGGTAAGGAGCTGCCTTTCTTGTTCTCAAAGACTCCGGGCATTATCGCCTGGAGCGAAAACGGTGTCGGCACCGGTACCAGCTATATGCGTATCCGTGGTGCCGGCGACTCGCGTATCAACGTCACTCTCGACGGTGTGCCGCTCAACTCGCCGGAAGACCAGTGCGTGTTCTGGGCTAACATGAACAGCTACAGCTCGTTGCTCGGCAGCGTGCAGATTCAGCGCGGCGTGGGTACATCAACCAACGGCGACGGCGCATTCGGCGGCACCATCGCCTTGTCTTCTGCAACGCCTACTTTACGTCCAAGCGCGGAAATCACCGGCTCCTACGGCTCTTTCAACACCATTAACTTCGGTGCAAAAGCCTCGACAGGACTACTCTGGAACCATCTTATCATCGACGGCGCCTACCACGAAACTAATACCGATGGCTTTATACATGGAACACCAGGGCGAAGCGGAAGCTACTACGGCGGCGCCACCTGGATGGGGAAAAACTTCGTGATACGCTACAAAAACATCGGAAACTTCGAGAATACCGGACAAGCCTGGAACGGAGTCACAGCAGGAAACAACGACCTCAGCCTGATGGACGGCTCCTTCGGCATAAAAACAGGCATAAAAACATATCGTGATATGTATAAGGTCGGACTCGGACAGTTTAACTCGCTTTACGAATACCTCGTCACCGATGAAAACGGTAGTTTCGTCAAGGACGAAAACGGCAACTACGTCACTGAACGCTACAAACTCAACGACGGAAGCTTCTGGGACAAAACCACCGACAACTTCTGGCAGGACCACAATATCCTCTCTGCCGCATGGGACATCAACGAACATTGGAAAACCTCGGCCACATTGCATTATACCTATGGCTATGGCTTTTACGAGGAGTTCCGCCCCAACAACAAACTCTCCAAGTTCGGAATGACATACACCGATTCTGAAGGAAATAAAGTGAAAAAGACCGATTTCATACGTAAAAAAGGTCTTGCACAAAATACATACGGCGCAATATGGTCGGCAAAATACACCGACACAAAGTTTGATGTAATAGGCGGCTTTTCATTCCAAAGATTTGACGGAAACCACTTCGGCTACGTGACTTATATAGCAAACAACAATGTCGCCGACAAATATCTTTCCAATGGTGATTACAAATATTATGATAGCGACGCCTCAAAAATAGACTACAGCTATTACATCAAAACGACTTATCATATCAACAATAATTGGGATGTGTTCGGTGATATCCAAATGCGTACAGTTTATTACAAAACCACCGGCAAGAACGATAAGTTTTATGATGATGAGAGTGGTTATTACAACCAACTTCTCGATATTGACGAAGAATACGACTTCTTTAATCCTAAAATGGGTATCAGCTGGAATAAAAACAACCACCACGCCTACGCCTCTGTCGCAAACAGCCATCGCGAGCCTGAACGCAACAACTTCACCGACAACGGCTCGTATCCTTTCCCTAAACCGGAAGAACTCATTGACTATGAATTAGGTTACAACTATAATAGCAATAATATCCTTTTAGGTGTAAATCTTTATTATATGGATTACACCGACCAGTTTGTCCAGACAGGCGCGGTCAGCGACATAGGTGAGGCGTTGACAACCAACATCAAAGACTCGTATAGAACAGGTATAGAGTTACAGGCTGGATTTAATGTGACCCCTTGGCTTACATTGGAAGGCAACGCCGCTTTCAGCAAAAACAAAATCAAAGACTTCAACGAGGTTGTCGAAGACTGGGACAATGGAACTACAACTATTCATTACGACAACTCTACACTCGCCTTCTCGCCTTCAACAATACTTAACGGTTTCATCACCGTTCATCATAAAGGATTTACAGCCACATGGCACACCAACTATGTCTCAAGAATGTACCTCGACAACACCGAAAACATCGAACGCTCGCTGCCCGGACATTCTGTTGCAAACATAAGTCTCGGCTACACTTACAAACCTGAAAAATTTGTGAAAGAAACTGTTTTCAAGGTCAATTTCAACAATATCTTCAACAAACGTTACGCCGCCAGCGGATGGGTTTATTCAGCAATAGCCGAAAGCAGCGGTCACACCAACGACAACCGTTATTATCAAATCGGTTTCATACCCATGGCAGGCTTTAATGTCATGGCTAACTTAACACTCAAATTCTAAATCATGGAATTTCTCGCTAAACACTGGCTCGACATCGTTACAACGGTCCTTGGACTTGCTTATATCATTTTTGAATATCGAGCCAGTGTTTGGATGTGGCTTGTCGGCTTCGTAATGCAGGCACTCGGTGCCGTGCTTTATTACCAAAAAGGACTCTATGCAGATTGCGGCATGGAGTTTTATTACCTGGCGATGACCGTTTACGGCTATTGGCGCTGGGTTCACAATTCTGTGGACACAAATGATAATAAACCACCCTTATCAATCAGACATTTTCCCAAAAAACTGATATTGCCTTGGACAATGATAATCATCGCAGTTTGGGGACTTATTTATTGGATTTTAATCACATTCACCGACAGCAACGTGCCGTTAGCCGACAGCTTCACGACAGCTTTGAGCATCATCGGAATATGGGCTTTAGCACACAAATACCTCGAACAGTGGTTCATCTGGATAGCTGTTGACTTGGTGACCTGCGCGCTTTATTTCTACAAAGACATACCGTTCAAAGCCAGTCTTTACGCACTTTACGTGATAATTGCCATTTTCGGCTACATTAAGTGGAGCGAAATGATGAAGACAAACTAATCGCCGACTATTATTTCTTCGTCAGTCGTTTCGTTAGAATATTACCGTCATTACCATAAATTCGCATCATGTAAATCCCTGATTGTAAATCATTTATACTGATTTCTTCCACATTTGCCGATATAGTTTTTACGCATTTTCCAACGATGTCGTAGATTTCACATTTCGCAACGTCACCTTTTATGTAGATTAAATCTTCGGCCGGATTTGGATAGAATGTAATATTGTTTGATTCAATTTCAGCAACACCGTCAACATGACCAACGACTTCAACGGTTTCAGAAGCAGCCTCGCATCCGTCGTTATAAACTGCTGTTATATAATAATTTGCATGAACACCAACGGAAATAGTGTCGGTATATTCATAAACCGAATATGTCATATCGGATATTGCGGCAATTTTATTATCATCACGATAAACGTCAAAGCGGTCACAAATTCCCGTCGAACCTGGCAGAGGCTGGTTCCATGTCAAAATCACTGTTGACATTTCTCTGCTATGGTCGTCTATTGCAAAATTCTGAACCGGATTGCATTGAATTTGTGGCCCTGGACCGACGAGGTTGGCTATTTCAGCCAAACATCCGATGTTCATCTGGCAGTAACGTTGCGACATTTCAAAACTATTCACACTATTTCCAATCAAGTCGTTAGGAGTATGAATGAAAGAACTATAGTGATCGACATCTTCAAAAGGATAAATTCCCATATAACCATGATTATTAAACGATGTGTGGTCGCTGTCGCCTCCAACCAAATTCTTATGTTCGATAGGCATATCAGGGAAGTAAACGTTTCCGATATTCATGTAATAATTTCCTATTGGAGCCACCGAATTAGGATAGATGCAATGGATATGAATCTGGTCGCCCCAAAGATAGCCGTTCATATCGTTGTTGAAATAACCTAAAATCTCCATACCTTGTTGTTGGCAACGAGATGCGTAAGCCTCGCTGCCAAAAAGTCCCATTTCTT
>UQNO01000056.1 GCA_900542475.1 uncultured Bacteroidota bacterium | reverse complement strand
TGTCAATTTTATGGAGACTTGAAATCCAGCACTATCACCTCCAAGGCAGCCCCCGGCAACGACCAAACGGCTTTTATCGAATGCATCAATATGTTTGGAAAGTTTTGGTACATCGTTTATGAGCATGAGACAACCAAAGATTCATCAGAGAATGACTATAAAAACGTTCGTGCTTATAACCGTTATATGAAAAAGAAAGATGAATTGTCTTACGCCAACAGGCTGAAAACCGGAGTTAAATTTGTGAGAATGACTATTCTTGAACTTAATCGTATCAACTATAGGGAGGCATTAGCGGAGTTTAATCAAGGACACCAACCTGACGGGGCAAAACGCAATCCGAAGTTCATGATAAAAAAGAAAGATATAGACCGTTTCGTCATCTTCAGATATAATTATCGATAATGAAAAAATTCAAATTCATAGACCTGTTTTGTGGCATCGGCGGTTTTCATCAAGCATTCTCACAACTTGGCGGAACATGCGTCTTCGCGTGCGACATCGATGAGGACTGTCGCAAGACTTACGAGGCGAATTACGGCATTCGTCCCGACCGAGATATTACTAAAATCGATGAAAAGAAACTGCCGGCATACGATGTTCTATGCGCCGGGTTTCCATGTCAAACTTTTTCCAAAGCAGGCAAGCGTTTGGGGTTTCAAGACGAGACCAAGGGCACTTTGTTTTTTGATATTGAACGTATAATGAGAGAAACAAGACCCAAATATGCCTTATTGGAGAATGTAAGGAATCTTGCCTCGCACGACAACGGAAATACATGGAAAATAATCCACAAACACTTAAAAGACGCAGGTTATAACGTATTGAACGAACCTGTCATATTCAGTCCTCACTATTTGGGAATACCACAACATCGAGAACGGGTGTACATTATGTGTGTTAGAAAAGATATTGGCGAAATACCCGAATTTTCATTTTCCTTTGATAAACTTCCCAAATGCAAGATAGAAGACATTTTGTTGAATGATGGCGAAATAGAAAACATACAAAAATACAAATTGTCGGAAGAGCAAATATCTTTGATAGATTTGTGGAACGAATTTATTCAAGGAATAAAAGTTGAAAAATTGCCTGGATTTCCTATTTGGTCGGATTATTTACATTTGCCTGAACAAAACGAGGACATCTCTGAATATCCCAAATGGAAAATTAATTTTATAAACAAAAACAATCAACTTTATGCTTCAAACAGGGAATTCATTGAACAATGGCTATCAAAAGCAAGAAAAAATCCTCTTTTTTTCGGGGCAAAAGCGAAATTAGAGTGGCAGGCCGGCCAATATAAAAATCCTGATTTATGGGATAATATTCTACAATTCCGCCCTTCCGGAATCAGAGTCAAGCCACAAACATATTTCCCGGCATTGGTGGCAATTACACAAACTTCGATAGTCGGCTCCAGGAAACGGTTTCTCACGTTAAGGGAGTGCGCGCGTTTACAAAGTTTTCCCGACACATTCAATCCCGATGTAATAGAGGCTCAAGCGTACAAACAATTCGGCAATGCAGTGAATGTCGAGACGGTGAAAATCTTTGCCAAATATTTGTTTGGCGACAAAACCACATTAAAAAAATACTCATCGCAATGTGATATTGAACCAGTTGATTTTTTAAAAGTTGCAAAAGAATTACCAGAAGAAATCGTACATAATTCATCGCCAGACGTGGCAGATGGTTTAGACAAATCCAAAAACCTCCTTGTATCATTAGTAAAAAACGATACGATTCAAATGTTGCTTGACGGCTCAATCAACATTTATTACACTGGAAAAAAATTCCCCTCCACCATCGAATTAAATCATCTGTATTACTTTATGCCATATCGCAAAGGCAAGGGAATCAGGGATTTGTATTACATAAAGGTTGCACGCATTGGTTCAAAACACGAAGTCCATCCCGATGCCAATCCAAACGACATTCGTTTGATTTTTGAAATTGAATTTGTCAAGCAACTTTTTGCCGATTACAAACAGATACGTTTGGCAATTTGGGAAACTTTTACGGATACAACACTTGAAAAAATATTGGGTACATGATACATGGAAATATTCCTTCTCCCGACCTCATCATTACGCCATTCAAAAATCTTCATCAAAGAGTCTTGTGGTTTTCCGATGTCACGCCATCAACATTGTTTGCAAGCAGATAGACGGATGCCGTAAAGACGGATTTCATCCGTCTTTACTTTTATTTCGCAAACTGCACAGCCCGCGTCTCCCTGATGACAGTGATTTTTATTTGTCCCGGATACGTCATCTCGGTTTGGATTTGTCGCGAGAGGTCGTATGCGATGCTGTCGGCTTCCTGGTCGCTCACCTTGTCGGCGCCCACTATGACACGGAGTTCACGGCCCGCCTGGATAGCGTAGGTCTTCACCACGCCGGGATAAGACAAGGCCATTTTTTCAAGTTTATTCAAACGCTGGATGTAAGCCTCGATTACTTCGCGCCGCGCTCCCGGGCGAGCGCCCGAGATGGCGTCGCACACCTGCACGACAGGCGCGATGAGAGATTCCATCTCGATTTCATCATGGTGTGCGCCGATGGCGTTGCAGACATCGGGTTTTTCCTTGAATTTCTCGGCGGTCTTCATACCGAGTATTGCGTGCGGAAGCTCATCTTCATTGTCGGCCACCTTTCCGATATCGTGCAAAAGGCCCGCGCGCTTCGCCACTTTAGGGTTGAGACCGAGCTCCGCCGCCATTGTGGCACACAGACGCGCCGTCTCCACAGAGTGCTGTAGCAGGTTCTGTCCGTATGACGAACGGTATTTCATTCTGCCAATCATCTTGATAAGTTCAGGTGCGAGGTTATGTATGCCGAGGTCGATGACGGTGCGTTTACCTGTCTCTACAATCTCTTGTTCCACCTGTTTTTCGACCTTTCTCACCACTTCCTCGATACGTGCCGGATGTATGCGGCCGTCGGTGACGAGTTTTTGCAGCGACAGACGCGCTATTTCGCGGCGTATCGGGTCGAAACCGGAGAGAAGAATCGCGTCCGGACTGTCGTCGATGATGATTTCCACACCTGTAAGGGATTCAAGGGCATGAATGTTGCGGCCTTCGCGACCGATGATGCGCCCCTTGATTTCGTCGTTCTCGATGTTGAACACCGACACTGTGTTTTCTATCGCATGTTCAGACGCTGTCCTCTGGATAGTCTCCAGAACGATTTTCTTGGCGTCCTGGTTTGCCGACATCTTGGCCTCCTCGACTATTTCTTTTGCGAGAACCATCGCCTCCGCACGCGCCTCGTCCTTCACAGCCTCTTTAAGCTGTTCCTTGGCTTCGTTTACTGTGAGACCCGAAATAGATTCGAGCGTCCTCCTCTGTTCTTCCTGAATTTTGTCGAGTTCCGCCTGACGTTTCTTCAGACTTTCCTGCTGTGCCTCGAGTGCCTGCTGCTGATTCTTCAGCTCATTGGTCTTACGGTTCAGTTCCTCGCTACGCTGATTCACCTGCTGTTGCTGCTGCTGCACACGGCTCTCCACTTTCTGCAGCTCGCGTTTCTTCTCGTTGGTTTCCTTTTCATAATCAGATTTCATCTGAAAGAACTTCTCTTTTGCCTGAAGAATCTTGTCTTTTTTAATCACTTCGCCTTTTTCCTTCGCTTCTTCAAGCAATTGATTGCTTTTTCTTGTCAAAGCCTTGCGCATCACTGTAGTTGCCAATAACACGCCAACTCCGATGCCAGCCGCGATGCCGATTGCCGCATAAATAATAATGCTTGTGCTTACTTGTAGTAAAATCATTTTTTTAATTTAAGATTTTACTCTTCCGCGAAAAAGAAAAAAATCTGTCTGCCCAAAGGGATCGTAAACCCTTGTATATCACGCTTATGGCTGCCACGATACGCAAACGTCCACTGGCGTTAAAGCTCCTCTTGCGAGGACGAGGCCTGTTTTTGTACCCATGAGTCAACCGATTTTAATTGTTAAGTTGTTAAGGTTACATCATGCGGTGGACAGACAGACAAATCTTATAAGTTTTCAGTCAACAAATCATCGATGACATCAAGTTGTTTGTCAAGATATTGATCTTTGAATGCGGAATCATTTTCATATTTCACCACGCTTGTCGCGAACTGTATGCAAGCCATCGAGACCAGTGACAGATAGTCTTTATCTGTGTATGTTCTCTTAAACTCCTTCACACGTTCGTTAATCATGTCGGCGGCTCTCCGCACCTTCTCTTCATCAGTCTTGTCAATAGTCAGACGGTAATTGCGTTCAGCAACGGTAATTCCTATCTTTATTTCTTCACTTTCGCCCATGACCGTCAATTATTTATCACTGTTCAGCGTTCAATATCGCGACACATTGATCTATTTCCTTCACCAATGTCTTGATTAACTGCCTACTTTCTTCAATTTCTTTCTCGTTTCCGAGTGCGTTAACAATAGTTGTTTTATTTATTTTATCTCTCAAATCCTCGTTCTCGGTCTGGAGAATCTCAACTTTCAGTTGAAGCTCCCCATTCTCTCGAACCAGCTCACTGTTCTTCTCAACCAGTTGATTTTTAAGCGCGACGAGCTTTCTCAACTTCAATTCAATTTCCGAAAGTCTTACACTTAAATCAGCCATTTCCCTTCACAGTTTGCTTTAGAATTTTGCCACAAAATTAAACATAATTATTGTAACACGCAAACTTTTTTTGGTTTTTTTTTCAAAAAGCGGTTCAGCCATCGGTTTTCGATGCGCCGAACACCCTGCATTTCAGACAGTTACGTTTTCGGCAATAGCAATTATACAGATGCAGCAACGCCTGTGATTGTTGAGCGTTTCTAATATTCACGCCCAGATTTCCGAACCTCCTGGTTATGGCATTGTCTTCAGGCTCCATGACATTCAGCAGTTCCAAACTTTTATTTTTCAAATCCTGATTGTCGTGATAGATTCCGTAGCTGAACATCATCGGCACTATAGCATTGATAATCAGCACATCTATCGCCGTTGCGCCCAGGTTCTTTTTAACATCAACAGAAGGTTTCCCAAATTGGTAATGTGTGTCCCAATACTCATTGACTTCAACGTTGAACATATTTCGCGCGGAATTCAAGTCGCCGACAGTTCGCAAAGCGGAAAACAAGTTGTCGTGCCTGCATACCATCGATGCCATCTGGGCGAGGCGGATTGTCGGGAAATTAGGGGGTCGCAATCTCAAAAACTTCCAATAGGCCATGGGCATCACTGACAAGTTGAACTTGGATTTCAATATCTTAAACTCTCTCTGGAGAAGAACAGGATAGTTTTCGGTGAACTCTCCTTCCAGGAAGCCTGCGCATCCGAAGAGCATCGCCTCGACCAGCGACGGATTGTCGATATGTTTGCGCAAAATCCGCAACGGCAGCAGCCTCGACAGCCTCTCGAAAGCGTCGTTGTTCACCTTCAGACCGCAATAACGCATAACACGCTGGTACAGAGTCTCTTCCCAGTCATAACAATTCATCGCAAGTTTCGAGAAAACGTCCCTGACCTCCGCCTCCAACCGTTCAATCACGATGCGTTCCAACCACGAAAGCCATGTGAACTGCTGTATCCCGACAATAATCCTTTCGCACGGAATCCACAGCCTTGACTTCAAGAAAGCGTCATACCTCTCGTAAATCGTCTCGTCGAACTTACCTTTGACCTCCAAGGTCGGCATCGCAAGCCGTTCAGTGTCATTACAATACACCACATGCAAAATCACATTGCCGAACGCATCGTCATTATGATGTCCATGATGGAACCAATCAGACGCATTAACATGAATCTCGACATGTCCAACCCATAAAGTTCGTCCGATACGTATTCGGGCATCCAGAAAATCCGGACCAGAGTCATAATTACGCACGCCAACGGAAATGACGTAAACAGACTCGCCATCGACAGTGGCAAGGTCTTTCGATAACAATCTGTTCTCCCAGAGATAATATATAAAATCCTCTTTCATAAATAAGCGTTTCGGTTCTGCAAAAATACACATATAAAAAAAAGTGCGTCGAACACCAACCGGATTTTTAACGGTTTTATCGCACTTTTAACTTAAATTGCGGATTTTCGCAATAAATCTTAAAAAAAGTTCACAAGTCCGTCTTTATTTCAGACCTTTGCACATATAAACGAAGACATATTTCGCCGGTGTTCCGCATCTGTCAACAACTATGGTGTCGCAAGGCAGCACTTTTTCAAACTTGTCATCAAGATAGCGTTCCGGGGCGTAATAGTCGGAGCTTTCATTGAGAAACCAGTAATCGCCGCCTTTCCGAAGTCCTCCTCTGTATTCGTTAATCCATGCGTATTTGTGTATCTTGCCCATGTCGCGCAGACCGAACATATTGATATCAAGCGGATTAGCGACATAGTAATCGAAATTAGCCATCGGAAACCATTGCAGGCTCACCATACCGTCTTCCGCTCTCATCTCACCATCATTGATTTTTCGCTGACGTATTTCTTGAAAATCATCTTTGATGGAACGCCAGCCGTAAATCGTGGCGGTGAAGTCGCCTTCTCCATAATATCTGACAGAATTGGCGCGCTCTCCAAAACGCAATGGCACCACGCCGGTTTTTATCTCCACGGTTCCTAAAATCAGCACAAACAGCAACAACGCCATTGTTGCGACAATCGGTTTAGGCAGGCGCACCGCTCCATTCGCAAACACCTGTTTATCAGCGAGATATGATGCCGGAAACAGCAACAGCAACGAAAATGCCGGCGCCGACCAGTGCGGCAATATCGGTCGTGTCAATGCAAAGAACCAGAACAACGCGATGAACGGCAGTGCAAAACAAAGCAAGAGTCGCCGCGGCATCGCCCACATATACCTGTTACCTCTCCACAAAGCCACTAATGCGATGATTATCAACACATAGTTAATCGGATTGTTGTATCCGAGCTCGCCGACAATCTCAACTAAAAAATCCATTGGCTGCAACTTCCCGAAAAAACTCACACGATCTCCGTGGAAGGTAAAACTGATGAAATCGTTCCGCATATTCCAAATCAGCACCGGAAGCATACAGACGGCAGAGACCAAGGCCGAGAGATACAAATATTTGTTTTTCAACTGTTTACGGTCATAAAACAGAACATACAACCCCACCCCCGACCAGATAAACACCGCTGAATATTTTGACAGCAAAGCCAGGCCCGCAAAGAGACCGCCCAAAAGCATGAGGCCGTCATTGCGAGCGAACCGGTGTTCGGCCGGGAGAGCCTTTTTCCCCGAAAGCATCTGATTAGAAACGACTTCTCTACACTCTTCGGTCGGTCGAAACGACATAAAGAAACAGTAAATCGACAACAGGGTGAACATCATCAACGGAGTGTCCGGCATGATGAAAACACCTGTGATTATAAAGCAATACAAGGAAGCGGTGTAAAGCAACGCCGCATAAAAACCCGTCAATTTATTTTTTATCACACAACCGAGCTTATATATAATATAGGTATCGATAGTCATGAAGATTATCGACGACAGCCGTAAAGCGAACTCGCTGTCAAACAACAAGTTAAGACTAAAAATCTGCATTATCCAGCCAACCATGCCCGGATGGTCGAAATGACTCCAGTCAGGATACTTGGCGTATGTCCAATAATACACCTCGTCGTTGCCAAACTCGATGAAAGCCGCAAGGAAGCCTCGTATCAAAGCACTGATTACCAGCAACCAGATGATATATCTATCGATTTTGTTCTCCTGAATTTTCATGTCTCTTTCCAATTAAAATTTTTCTTGCGAAAGCCACGACCACAACTATATAAACCGCCCACATCAGGTAAGTGCGGCCTTTCATGATTTTCGCCTTATCCAAATCAAAGAAATATTGGTATTGATGACGAACCAACGGATTGAGGTACAAGGTGTTGCCATTCGCAAACTCAATCTCCGCCCTGATATATGTGTCGTCTTTTTTAATATGGTAGAAAGCCTCCGAAACATTGTCAACTGTTTGCTTCACCACAGCATTTTGACCTATGAAACGAATTTCTTTCGCTTTTTCGGAAACCGCCACCACCAAAGTATCATTGTCACATCTAACATATTGAAGTTCAGGAACATCTATCAGATTTCCATTATATTTTACGGCATAAGAGTTTCCTGTTTCAAGAGAATTGCACACCGATTCGGCGTCATTTTCACCGATACACGCTGTCGCATAGTTTTTTCCTGTCGCGATGATATTCACACGATGTCCGTTTGAAAGCGCTATATCCCAGTAATACAACGAGTTGTCGTTTTCCGAGAGGGCTTCCATCACACGATAATGGTCGAGACGCGTCATTTCGCCTTTTTTAAAACCTTTTGTCGGATGCGCCGGCGCCGCAATTCGGCATTTTTTATTCAGTTTGTCGATATTAAACTGCTTATAATGAATGCTTTGCAAAAACGGGTAGTCTATTTTTCGTTTTGATTCACAACCAATACAAAGGTATCGCGTCCCGCTCAACGCATAGCCATATTCACAGACTTTAATTCCTTGATTTTCAATTGATTCCGAACGAAAATCAATATAATTTATTCTTTTTATATCAGAATATGGATTATAGATAAAATCACCGTTAAACGGCTCTATTTCCGCAAAAGAATAAGATGGAACGGCCAAATACAGCACCAACAAAAACAACAAAACAGCCCCGATTATTCCTGTCAGCGCAAGGTAAATCCGATTATTTCCTATCTTACTCCAAAATTTCTTTTCAGACATACTCCAAATAATTTGACGCAAAATTAAAGATTTTTGCTAAACAAACGCCAATTCGATAAAATTTTGTATTTTTGCGAATTAATAATTTAGATTTTTACAGCATGGAGTCAAATCCAAAGGAAAATATCATTGAAGAGGTAACCAACAAAGACTACGAGTTCGGTTTTGTGACCGACATCGAGACTGATTTCATTCCGAAAGGTCTTAACGAGGACATTGTTCGTTTGATTTCAAAGAAAAAGGAGGAGCCGGACTGGCTTTTAGAGTTCCGTTTAAAGGCTTTTCGTCACTGGCAGACTTTGAAAATGCCCACTTGGGCGCATCTCACCATTCCGCCCATTGATTATCAAGACATCATATATTATGCCGCGCCGAAACAGCGCAAGGAGAAGAAGAGTTTGGACGAGGTTGACCCGGAGCTTTTGGCGACATTCGACAAGCTCGGCATCTCGCTCGACGAGCAGAAAAAACTCTCCGGGGTCGCCGTTGACGCGGTGATAGACTCGACATCGGTCAAGACCACTTTTCAGGACACCTTGAAGAAACACGACATCATATTCATGTCGTTCAGCGAAGCCGTGAAACAACATCCCGACTTGGTGAGGAAGTATCTCGGCAAGGTTGTGCCTTACACCGACAATTTCTTCGCGGCGTTGAACTCGGCTGTCTTCAGCGACGGCTCGTTCTGCTACATTCCGAAAGGGGTGCGCTGCCCTATCGAGCTCTCCACATATTTCCGTATCAACGCAGCGAACACCGGACAGTTCGAGAGGACTTTGATTGTCGCCGACGAAGGCGCATACGTGAGCTACATGGAAGGCTGCACGGCACCGCAACGCGATGAGAATCAATTACACGCCGCCATAGTGGAGATTATTTCGGAGAAAGACGCGGAAGTGAAATATTCCACCGTCCAGAACTGGTATCCGGGCGACAAAGACGGCAAGGGCGGCATCTATAACTTCGTTACAAAACGAGGAATCTGCCGTGGCGACCGCGCCAAAATATCGTGGACACAGGTCGAGACAGGCTCCGCCATAACATGGAAATACCCGAGCTGCATCTTGAAAGGCGACAACACGGTGGCGGAGTTCTACTCCGTGGCCGTCACCAACAACTATCAGCAGGCCGACACCGGCACAAAAATGATTCACCTCGGCAAGAACAGCCGCAGCACCATCATCTCGAAAGGCATTTCGGCGGGCCATAGCCAAAACGGCTACCGCGGACTGGTGAAAGTGACACCGACAGCCACAAACTGCCGCAACTTCTCGCAATGCGACTCTTTGCTTCTTGGCGACAAATGCGGCGCACACACATGGCCATACGTGGAATGCGGCAA
>UQNO01000055.1 GCA_900542475.1 uncultured Bacteroidota bacterium | reverse complement strand
AATGGTGACAAACGGAATGCTTCTGACACCTGAAAAACTCGACGAGTTTGTCGGAAACGGACTGAAATCCATAGCTGTCAGCTTCGACGGCTTCGAGGAAGACCATAACTGGATGCGAGGCAACCCGTCGAGTTACAAAAACGTGCTTATGGCAGTTGATGCCATGAAACGACAGCCCGACCTTACCTGGGACGTGATAACATGTGTTAATCAAAGAACTATAAAGTATCTGCCGGATTTTAGAGATTTTCTAATATCGCTGGGAATAACCAGATGGCGGCTGTTTACCGTGTTTCCTTTTGGACGCGCTGCCAACGAACCTGATTTGCAATTAAGCGACGCTCAATTTGTTGAGATGCTTGAGTTCATCAAGCGGACCCGCCTCGATGGTAAAATCCGCGCCGACTATGGTTGCGACGGCTTTCTCGGCAAGTACGAAGGCGAAGTGCGTAACCATTATTATTCGTGCAGCGCCGGAATAAATATTGCGTCAGTACTTGCCGACGGCTCCATCTCCGGGTGCTTGAGCATTCGCAGCGACTATCATCAAGGAAACATCTATCACGATAGTTTCTGGGACGTTTGGCAGAATGAATTTAAACTGTATCGTGACCGTAAATGGATGAAAACCGATGAATGCGCTCACTGCAAGGTTTGGCGTTACTGTCAGGGTAATGGTATGCATTTAAGGGACGGCAACGGCAAGTTGCAGGTGTGTCAGTATAAAAAAATAGAGACGCTTTAACGTCTCTATTTTTTTACTTTGTATCAAATCCTCCTAACGAAGAGTAGAGGTCGATGAGTGCCTGAATCATCTCATATTGGTTCTTCACCCTTGTGAACTCTGCGGAGAGCAGCGATTCTTGTGCCGTGAGCACTTCCAGATAGGTGGTGGAACCGTTTTTCATCAATTCTGTTGTGGCTGTATATGCCTCTTGAAGCGCATTCACGCGAATTTCAATATGTTCGGCTTTCTTTTTAGCCATCTTGCAGTTGTTGATGTGTTTATAAACCTCGTTGCCTGCGTTGTAAAGAGTCTGAACGAAGTCAAGTTCGGCTTTTTCCTGCTCTTTCTTGGCATTTTTTAAACGAGCCTTCAGCTGTCCGCCTTGGAAGATAGGTTGCACGACCTCGCCAACGGCTTGCGCGACGAAGTCGAGAACATCGACAGTGCCGCCATAACCCACTAAAGCGTCGATGCTGACTGAAGGATAAAACGCCTGGCGGGCTTGCTGTGTGCCATAATAAGCGATTTCCATATTACGTTCCGCCATACGGACATCAGGACGAGCGTCGAGAAGTCGTGCCGGCAAACCGACATGAATCTGTTCTGGCATCTGAAAATCTTTGAAACCAGAGCGTTCGATATGATGAGGCGGCTCGGCGAGTAACAGACATAGTGATGCCTCGGTGATGAGAATACTGTTACGCAGGTCAACAATCTTAATACGCACCTCCTCTAAAGATGCTTTCATCTGATAGACGGCGGGACTCTTGTAGATTCCCGCTTGATACAAGGCCTGTGTTGAGTTGTAAGACTCCATATACAAACCCTCAAAATACTCGGCGAGTTCCAGCTCGTGGTCAAGTATCACCAACGAATAATAGATGTTGGCCACGTTGGCTGCCAAACTTACTTGTACCGCCTTTCTGTAATCCTCGTAGTAGGAGACTTGTGATCTGGCCTTCCTTATTTGATTTTTTGTCTGACCGAAAATACTTAACTGCCAGCTTGCCGTAGCAGGTATCAAAATGCTGTTGCTGTTATTGCCGCCTTGGTATGATGCTGTGGCTTGAGGTGCAAAGGCAAATGTGGGAGCATAGCCCCATTTGGCTGCTTTCAACTGATTTTGAGCCTGCTCAATGGTGAGCTGCATGGTCCGCATATTGGTGTTGTTGGCTAATGCGGTGTCGATGAGCTGCTGGAGCAAAGGGTCGATGAAGATATCTCGCCAGTTCAAATCGCCGATAGATGTGGAATCTTGTGTGTCGGCGACATCGCCAATAATATTATCCCGGACTGTGGCTTCCGACTCGTATTTCTTGTAAAGGGAACAGCTGTTCAAAAGCAGCATTCCGACCAATATAACAATTATATACCTTTTCATAGTTGTCGTTATTTATTAGTTATTCAACATCATCATTGTCAGGTGTCACTCGTTCGTGAATCTTCTGGAACACCATATATAACGCCGGTGTGACGAACAAAATGGCGATGATACCTATTGTCATACCGCCCACCACAGCTATTGACAACGATTTATTACCGACAGCGCCGGCGCCGCCCTCCACGACAAGGGGAATCATACCTATAATCATAGTTGAGACTGTCATCAAGATAGGACGCAGACGGTCCCTGCAAGCACCGACAGCGGCATCGTAGATAGACAGCCCCTCCTGACGTTTCTGAACTGCAAACTCGGTGATAAGGATAGCGGTCTTGGCCACCAAACCCATCAGCATGATGACACCTGTTTGCACATATACGTTGACACCGACACCCATCAACGACTCCAACGGACGTATCGCCAAGTATGCGCCGAAGATACCGAATGGGATTGAAAGCAAAACAGCGAAAGGAATGAACAAAGAGTTGTAGAGGCATGAGAGAATGAGGTAAACAAGCAACACGGCGATGGCATAGATGATTAATGTGTCGTTTGACTGGGCTGTTTCCGCTTCCTCACGCGCCATGCCGCCGAACTCATAGCCATAGCCATCGGGAAATACTTCCGCCATCAACTCATCGATAGCGGTACGCACATGCGACGAGGTGTAGCCCGACGCAGGCATGACATTCATGTTATAACATGTGTAAAGATTGAAGCGACGTTCTTGAGTCGAACCCAATGTCGATGTGAGGGTCACAAATTCCGACACCGGCGTCATCTCGTCACCAACTTGCACAAAGATGTTGTTGAGCGTACTCTGCTCCATACGATATTGGTCGCCGGCTTCAACAAGCACCTGATAAACCTTACCGTATTGAATGTAATTGCCGATATATGTTCCGGCAAGGTTCGTACCAATAGTTTGTACAACAGTCTTTGGTGAAACGCCTTTGCGTTTGCACGCAACCATATCCACTTCTAATTTATATTTCGGATAATCAGGGGAATATGCTGCTATTGCCGTTGATACTTCGGGACGATTTCGCAACTTCTCGGTAAATTCCAATGCCAAAGAGTAGAAAGTCTCGTCATCGCCTGTTCCGGAACGGTCTTGGAGATTAAGTTCCATCATGGAACCTGTACCGTAACCAGGAATCTGCGGCATCTGATAAGGTGTGACATCAGCCTCTGGCATGTTTACCATGGACCACATATAAATTTGCTTCTGTGTGGTGGCAATACTGTAAAACTTACGTTCTTCCCAATTTTTCAGACGCACCATCATGGTTGCATAGTTAGTGCCGGCGCCGCCGTTCATCATGGAGAAACCAGTCATGGCGGCTACCAATTCGGTATCGTCGAGTGTGCGAACAAAAGCCTCAAGTTTTTCAACGGCGTCTTGTGTTTCGTTAAGATAAGTGCCGGGAGCCAGGGTAACGTCAACCAGCAGGAATCCTTGGTCTTCCTGTGGAATGAGGTCTTGTTGCGCTGTCTTCATGAGCCATACCATGCCTCCGCTGAAAGCGAGTAACAGAATCCAGGCGAAAACCGGACGTTTAATGAATCTGCTGACTCCTCTGATGTATTTGTCTAACAGGGTGTTGTAGGCGGCATCATAGCCTTTCTTGACGTAATAGTTTATACCTTTTCTCCTTTTGCCGTTTTCGTTTTTAGGTTTAAACAAAATGGCGCAAAGAGCAGGACATATTGTCAGAGCGGAGATACAGGAAATACCCACGGAACCGGCCATGATTGTTCCGAACTGCTTGAAGAAAGTGCCTGACGTTCCCGACATGAAGGTGACAGGGATAAACACAGCCATGAACACGCATGTTGTTGAGATGACAGCCGCTGTCACCTCGTTAAGAGCGGAGGTAGTGGCTGATGCGGCAGACTTGTATTTGCCTGTTTCCATCTTTGCCATCACCTCTTCCACAACAACGATGGCATCGTCCACAACCGTGCCGATGGCAAGTACTAAAGCGAATAGCGTCAACAAGTTAAGCGAGAAACCCATCGCCTTGACAATGGCAAAAGTACCGATTAATGAAACGATAATGGAGACAGTAGGTACCAAGGTCGCCTTGAGGTCTTGCAAGAATATATAAACGATAAGGATAACCAAAATGATAGCGATGATAAGGGTCTCGACAACGCTGTGCATCGAGGCGAAGAGGAAATCGTCGGAAGTCTCCAAGCGCTTGAACTCCAGGCCTGCCGGCAAGGTCTTCTCTATTTCCTCAAGTACCTTGTTGATTTCGGCGTTGACCTGTGTCGCGTTGGCGCCCGGCGACTGGTTGATAATAAACAATGTTCCCGGATGTCCGTCGATATTTGAGCGGAAATCGTACGACTTTGTTCCAAGCTCGACCTCCGCCACGTCTTTCAAACGCACAATATCTCCCTCGGCATTGGCTCGCACAATAATATCTTCAAACTGTGCCATATCGTCGAGCAATCCATGAAACTCAATATCAATTTTATTGATTGTACTCTCGATTCTACCGACAGGCGATACGAAATTCTGCTCGTTGATGGCGTTGATAATCTCGACAGGTGTTATGCCGTACATTCCCAGCACATCGGGTTTTATCCAGATACGTACACCATATTTATCGCCGATAAGCTGGGTGCGTCCTACGCCAGTGACACGGCTTATAGCAGGTATGACGTTGATATCCAAGAAGTTGGTGATAAATTTCTGGTCGAACTTATCATCGGTACTCTCCAAGCCGAGAATCTGAAGTATGGAGTTCACACTCTTGGTAACAGTGACACCTTGTGTGGTCACATTTGAAGGCAGGAGCCCTAAAGCCTGGTTCACGCGGTTCTGGACGTTCACAGTGGCTTGGTCGGCATCGGTGCCTTGTTTAAAATACACATCTATTTCGGCTGTACCGTTTGAACGAGCTGTTGAAGAGATGTACATCATGTCTTCAACACCGTTTATCTGCTCTTCGAGGGGCATGATGACAGATTTCATCACGGAGTTGGCGTCGGCGCCGCTATAAGTAGCCTGAATGATTACCTCTGGAGGCGCAATGTTCGGATACTGCTCTATCGGCAGCGAGAAGATACCAACAATACCGAGGAGACATATAAGCACGGTGATGGCAAGGGCAGTCACCCAATGCTTGACAAAATATTTTTGTTTCTTGATGTTCTCCATTGTCATCTTATTTTAACACCGTTTGACAATTTGCGAACACCGTTGGTAACAATCTCGTCACCGCTATTCAGACCTTCGGTGATATAATATTCAGTGCCGTCGTTTGACGGATAGGCTTTACAGATAAGACCCTCCACTGTGCCGTCGTCTTTTATTCGATAGAACATCAGCTGGTCCTGCAGGCGCACCGCGGCTGTCTGCGGCACGCACAGCACGTTGTCCATTTTGACAGGGATAATCACGTTGACCGACAATCCTGAACGGAGTACGCCGTCAGGGTTCTCGAATTCTGATGTGCATGTCACCGTTCCGGTGGTGGGGTTGACGATGGCTGTAATCTTTGTGACAACGCCTTCTTTATTGTACGTCGAGCCGTCTTTGAGTTTCAACCGCAAACGCGGCATGACATCGCCTATGAACTGACCGTTAGGACCCTCTATGCCTTTTTCACCGATGCGTAAGTTGAATCTCTTTATCAGTGACAGCAATTGCGCCTCTGTACATGAGAAGTCGGCGCTGATGATGCTGTTGTCGCTGACGGTGCAGAGATATTTTGTGCGTGTCGCCATGTCGCCCTCGTCGAAGCCGTTGGCGTCAATATATCCTGTGACAGGAGCCGTGATGTTGCAATAACCAAGGTTGGTTCTCGCAATGTTGAGTTGTGCTTCCGCCTGAAGTACCGATGCCTTGGCGGAGTTGAACTCGTTAAGAATGGTCTTCAACACATATTCACTGATGATTTTCTTGTTAAACAACTCCAGATTTGACTCGTATTGAAGTTGTGTAGTCTCCATTCTGGCTTTTGCGACACTCAAGTTGGCTTCTGCCGACTTTACGCTGAGCTGGAACTCCGTCGGGTCAATCACATAAACGGTCTGGTTTTTATAGACTTTTGTGCCGGTTGTGAATTTCTTTGCGGTGATGATGCCCTCCACTTGTGGATAAATCTTAATCTCAGTATTGCCATAGGTGGTTGCAGGGAATGACACATTGTAGATTCTTGATTCAGGCTGAAGCACTTTGGTCTCATATTTTACCTGGGGAATCTCTCCTTGTTTTTTCTCTTTGCAGGAAATCAATATGCAGCAGGCTGAAAGAAGCACTGAACATATCATGAAATAGCGTTTGTTCATAACTATATGATTTACATTTTGTTTGCGAAATTATTTTCTTACTATCACGCTGCCGCTGCCTTGGTGTGTGGCGAGTATCAACACTTCTGCAATCTGGACGTGTGCCGGTGCGTTGGCGGCATAGACTGCCACGTCGGCGATGTCGTCGCCGGTGAGCGGCTCTATTCCTTTATAGACGTTGGCGGCTCGCTCGGTGTCGCCATGAAAACGTGTGTTGCTGAAGTTCGTCTCAACTAATCCAGGCTTTAAGTTTGTCACCCTGATGTCGGTGCCTGCCACATCGAGACGCAGACCGTCGGAGAGAGTCTTCACCGCTGACTTCGTGGCGCAATATACGTTGCCGTTTGCGTAAGCGGCGTCACCGGCGACAGAGCCCACGTTGATGACATGACCGCGGTTGCGCTCCACCATGCCGGGCACAATGAGACGCGTCATGGTCAACAAGCCTTTGATATTTGTGTCAATCATCGTCTCCCAGTCATCGTAGCTGCCCTCGTATTCAGGCTCAAGACCTAAAGCGAGACCGGCGTTGTTTACCAAAACATCGATGGATTTCCATTCATTTGGAATATTTTTAATACATTCCGTGGCTTTTTCGCGGTCGCGGACATCGAAAACCAACGTCAGCACCTGGGTGCCCTTGGCTGTCAGTTCTTGGCGAATGTCTTCAAGAAGCTTCGCATTGCGTCCTGTGAGAATGAGTTTGTCTCCATTTTCGGCGAATTTGCGCGCACAACCGAGACCAATGCCGCTCGTTGCGCCGGTTATCAATACTATTTTGCCCATTTCAATACATATTTATGCCGCAAAAGTACAAAAAAAATCATCTTTATTTATTTTTGTAGGAATTTTTTATTTTTGCATCGGTGATTTTAAGTCAGTTTCATAAGTTTTAATATAATGAAAGAAAAACAATGAGTTTTTGTATATTTGTAGTCAAATAATCGTTTATGAGAATAAAAATAACAGCGATACGAAAGGCGAATTATACTGATTTGCAAAAGATTTATGAAAACCCAATCGAGCATACTTGCGATGTGGTTGAAGGACAGTCGTGGATTTCGGAAAACGGTGAGAAGCCTGACGGAATGTGCGATAGTGCCTGGGAGTCGATGCGATGGTTTGTACAGGAACTTACCAATGGCCGTGGCAATTTCTACGATGGCTGGATGAAAAATCCTAACTCCGCAATGATAAGTTGTAACGATGGATTCAGACCCGTGAGTTTTTACATTGAGACAGAACCTTGACGTGTTAAGCACCCAGTTGCCGGAAATTTCCCGACAAGCTCGAATTGCCGGATTTTTTTCGGATTTCTCACCGTCAGGCTACAAAAAATTATATCTTTGCAAAATATTAGTAACTAACTGAAAAGAAGATTTTTTCACCCAAGGTGAGTGCTTTGGCGAGCTCAAGTCTCCAATTCGGTTGAAATGACGAGAATTATGTCAAAAATTAAAACGGTGTTTTTTTGCAAGGAATGTGGTAATGAGTCGCCGAAATGGATAGGACATTGCCCTGGATGCGGAGCGTGGAACAGTTATGTGGAAGAAACTGTGGTGATAGGAAAAGATAACAAGACTGTTTCAAAAGACAGTGATTTTCACGGCTTTAATAGCAATCCGACCCCAATTCACGATATCACAAGTGCCCAAGAAGAGCGTATCGACTTGGGTTATGAGGAGTTGAATCGTGTTCTCGGTGGAGGTCTCGTGCCTGGCTCGATAGTGCTTATAGGCGGTGAGCCTGGAATCGGTAAATCGACGCTGCTTCTTCAGATGGCACTGCATATCAAAAAGAAAAAGGTTCTCTATGTGTCGGGAGAAGAAAGCCGGCAACAAATAAAGATGCGCGCCGACAGAATAGGAATAAAAAACGATAACTGCCTTATTCTCAACGAAACAGATACCCGGAATATCTTGAAACATTTTAAAGACGTGATGCCCGAAATCATGATTATCGACTCTGTTCAAACCCTGGAGTCGCCATCGGTGGAGGCAACGGCAGGAAGCATAAGCCAGATTCGCGAGACAGCGGCGGAGATGAACAAAATCGCGAAGACATTCCATGTGCCGGTGTTCCTCATCGGTCATATCACCAAAGACGGTGCCATAGCAGGGCCGAAGATTCTGGAGCATATCGTCGATGCCGTGATACAGTTTGAAGGCGACCGTCATTATGGTTTCAGGATTTTACGAACCGTGAAAAACCGCTTTGGCTCTTCGTCGGAGCTCGGCATCTTCGAGATGAACGCCGAGGGCTTGCGCGAGGTCAAGAACCCCAGTGAAATATTGCTCTCACAACGCGAGACATCTGTCAGCGGCATCGCTATCGCCGCCATGGTCGAAGGATTGCGCCCTATGCTTGTGGAAACACAGGCTCTTGTGAGCTCGGCGGCATACGGAACACCTCAAAGGTCAAGCACCGGCTTCGATACCCGCCGTTTGAACATGCTTCTCGCAGTGCTTGAAAAACGTGCCGGTTTCCGCCTCGGTGCCAAAGACGTGTTTCTCAACATCGCCGGCGGCCTTCGCGTCGATGACCCCGCCATGGATTTGGCAGTGATGGCAGCGGTGTTGTCGTCGTCGGAAGACGTCGCAATAGACGGCAGATGCGCTTTTGCGGCAGAGGTTGGACTGTCAGGCGAGGTGCGGGCTGTCAACAGAGTGGAAGCACGCATAGCAGAAGCCGATAAACTCGGTTTCGATAAGATTTTTATCTCGAAATACAACGCAAAAGGCCTCGATATAAGTAAATACAACATCGAAGTGGTTCCGATAGCAACAATAGGACAGTTGTTTAAAGAATTATTTTAAAGCCATTAGCCATTAGAATGGACATCAAAATCTATTTGCTAATGACTAATGGCTATTTACTAATGACTAATGGCTAATGGCTATTTACTAATGGCTAATGACTAATGGCTAATGACTAAAATCATCCCAAAATTATTGCACAATTGTTATCAATATGCCCCGCAGGATAATCCCAAAGCACCGGATACCCGTATTCTCTCACCTTCTCGGAAATGATTTCCCTGACACTCATGCCAAAAGGAACACTGTTGTCATGCATGTCGCTGAACGCACCCACGACAAGCCCTTTCAGATTAGCGAGTTTTCCAGCCCGTTTCAGCCCCGTCATCATACGGTCGATGTGATAAAGATATTCGTCCAAGTCCTCGATAAACAAGATTTTCCCATCTGTTTCCGGAAACAAGTCCGACCCCAGCAACGAATACAAAACAGAAAGATTGCCGCCAACAATCGACATCTTTCCAATCGGATGAAAATCCATCTCAAAATCGCACAGCGATTGTTGTTGAATGATTTTATATAATGGATTTGTCAACGCCTCGTACAACGATTTCAACGCCTCGTTTGTGTTTTTTGGGAAATTTATCGGCATTGTCGCATGAACACTCTGATAACCAAGCTGTTGCATCTTGGCGTGCAGCACCGTCACATCGCTGTAGCCAACAATCCATTTCGGATGTCTTTCGAATTTTGAGAAATCGAGTTTGTCAACAATCCTGATTGTCCCATATCCGCCACGGACGCAGAAAATGGCGTCGATGTCGTCTCTGTCAAGATAATCTTGAAGCACGCTTGCACGAAAGTCATCACTACCGGCAAGCTGGTGATAATCAACAAATAAACGGTCGTCATAAACCGGAACAAAGTCTTTTCCTTTAATCCATTTCACAGCAGCGATAATCTCTTCCCGTGAAATCTTCCTTGCCGGAGCGACAAAAGCTATTTTCGAGCCTTTTTTTAAATATGCAGGTGTTATCATGATGTGAGTATCTTTTGCAAATATCGTAATTTTTTTTTCAAAAACAGATCGCAATTGTTAATTTTTTTCAAATTCG
>UQNO01000054.1 GCA_900542475.1 uncultured Bacteroidota bacterium | reverse complement strand
TCTTGCACCCTCAATAATCTGACAGACATCTCCAAACAGCACCTCTTCCTGAATTTCAGTTTTCTTAAGTTCTTTTTTCATAATAATAAAAGTTTCATATTCAACGACAAACAATAACAACCGCACTTCACATGTCGTGAACTCCAATGCCATTTCAATACTGTTTACGATGCTAATTTAGTTTCAAATCCGGTTACAAATATACTACAATTTTTTAATATTGCAATGTTTTTTTTTTAATTTAAAACCGCTATCTGAACCACCTCGGCTGTGTCAGTTCCTCTTTCGGAGGCTCGGGCACGTCCCAATAATTTTCGGTATCATCGGAGTCGTCGTCCGAATCATCGTCATCATACTGTTCACGCCGCGGACCATCTTTGCGGTACACTATGGCGAGAACGATTCCCATAATGAAGCCCGACAGATGTCCCTCCCAAGAGATATGATTTTCTATGGCATAGCGCGGATATAGCCCCCAGACAAGACTTCCGTAAAGAAAGATGACGAGCAAAGAGACAACCACCAAGCTTCTGTTACGCCGCAAAAAACCACTGAACATGAGAAAATACGCCAGGCCGTATATCAAGGCGCTTGCTCCTATATGCACGCCGCCACGGGCGCCGCACCAGGTCAGAAGTCCGGTGGACAACATCAGCAAAATCCACATTTTTGTGGCTATCGGACGGTAAAAATAATAAAGACACGCCCCCAACACTATGATTGGCAAGGTGTTGGCACACAGATGGCTCCAGCTTCCGTGCAGAAAATGAAAAAGCAAGATGCCAGGAATGCCGTCGGCTTGCAGCGGCTTCAACCCGAGAAAGGAGAAATCAAGGCGGAAAAGATCCTCTACGCCTTTCACTGTCCAACAGACAGCCATAAAAGCTGTTGGCACCGTGAAACTGCGTAGAAGCCGGCTCCTTTCCTCTTTGATTTCATCGCTATTCATCAATTCGTCTTGAATTTGTAATGAATTTCTTTCAACTCCTCGTTGGCTTTGGCAATTTTTTTCTTCAGATTTTCTTTGTAGTCGATAACCTTTCCGGCTATTTTCTCATCGCCGACGGCAAGAATCTGGGCTGCCAAAATCGCGGCGTTCAAGGAGTTGTTCATTCCCACTGTCGCCACCGGTATTCCGGGAGGCATCTGCACTATCGAAAAGAGTGCGTCCAGACCGTCATTGCCTGATTTCACAGGTATTCCAATGACCGGTACAGGCGTCATGGCCGCAATCACACCCGGCAGATGCGCCGCCATGCCAGCAGCAGCGATTATCACTTTGACACCGCGTTTTTGAGCGTTTTTAGCAAACTCCTCGACTAATTCAGGGGTGCGATGCGCACTCAAGGCGTTAATCTCAAACGGTATCTCCATTTCATCGAAAAAAGCCAGCGCCTTCTCCAAAACAGGAAGGTCGGAAGTGCTTCCCATAATTACACTTACTAATGGATTCATTTTTTTAAAAAATTTATTTTTGCAAAATTACTAATAAATTTTTTATATTTGCAAAAGTTAATGATTTTTAGCACATTTTTCTAACTTGTTGACTATGAGCATTATAAAAGTTTCCGACAAAGAATTTGCTCCATTTATCTCACAGGAGAACATCGAGAACGAGATTTACCGAATCGCCAATGAAATCAAGAGAGACATGAAAGACAGGGAGCCGCTGTTCCTCGTCATGCTCAACGGAGCGTTCATGTTCGCCGCCGAGCTGTTCAAAAGCCTCGACATGCCCTGTGAGATGGCATTTGTGAAATACAAAACCTACGTCGGGACACATAGCACCGGCAAGACCAACGAACTGTTAGGCATTGAGTCTGACAGAGTCAACGGCCGTGACATCGTCATAGTGGAAGACATTGTCGATTCAGGCTTCACCATGAACGAGCTTCTCAAAGACCTTGACAACAAAGGGGCGAAAAGCATCAAAATCGCCACGATGATGTTCAAGCCAGATGCTTTCGAATACAATTATAAAATCGATTACATCGGAATGAATATCGGCAACGACTTCATCGTTGGCTACGGTCTCGACTATAACGAATACGGAAGAAATCTCAAAGAAATCTATAAAATCGTCAAATAATGAACATCATACTTTTCGGACCTCCGGGTGCCGGCAAAGGTACTCAGTCACAACAACTTAAAGAAAAATACAAGCTTACGTACCTCTCAACAGGCGACATTCTCCGCGAGGAGATGGCTGCCGGCACTGAAATCGGCAAGCAGGTTAAAGACATCATCGGCAAAGGAGGCTTGGTGTCAGACGAAATCGTGGTTTCCATCATCAATGAAAGGGTCGCCGCCAACCTGAAATCGGCGGGGTTCCTTTTCGACGGATTCCCGCGCACAGTGAGACAGGCCGAGATGCTCGACGATATCATGAAAGAATTCTCCATGAAAATCGACGGCGTTTTAAGTCTTGAGGTACCGGAGGACATACTCATAGAACGCATGCTCAAGCGCGGCAAGACCAGCGGTCGCGCCGACGACAACATAGAATCCATCAAACACCGTTTCGTGGAATACGAGGAGAAGACAGCACCTGTCCTCGACTATTACAAAAAACAAGGCAACCTCATAGGAATCAACGGCGTAGGAGCGATTTCCGAGATTTTCAACAACCTTTGCAAAGAAATTGACAAGATATAGACGAGATGTCGTTTCTGGCGAAATGACGGCCTTTAAATTATGAATCGACCTTATTTCAGCGGTGTCTCTGTTCCGGTTTTCTCGCTGCGAAGCGACGAGAGCTGCGGCATCGGCGAGTTCCTCGACCTGAAGAAGCTCGCCGACTGGTGTGTCGCCACAGGTCTGAAACTCATTCAGATTCTTCCTGTCAACGACACCACGACAGACGGCGGCTGGAACGACTCATATCCTTACAAGTCCATAAGTACCAAGGCGTTACACCCTATCTATCTCAACGTCGAGAGAGTTGGTTTATTAGACGACGAGAACGACAGGCGGCGTTTCCAGGAGATAAAAAAAACTCTCAACGCCAAGGAATTTGTCGATTATCCCGAGGTTTTCAAGGCAAAGATGGATTATCTCCGGAAGATTCATCTTCAGAAACAGGACGAGAAGCCTGACTTTCATGGATTTTTGCAGATGCATTGTGAGGCGCAGCTTGCCGAAGCCGTTGATTATCTGCACGAGAGAGGTGTCATGCTCAAGGGCGACCTGCCTATTGGCGTGAGTCGCGACAGCGACGACGTGAGACAGCATCCGCATCTGTTCAACCTCGACATGGACGCCGGCGCGCCGCCTGATGCCTTCGCCGCACAAGGTCAGAACTGGGGCTTCCCGACCTACAACTGGGACGCGATGGAAGACGATGGTTTCCAATGGTGGAGAGAGCGCGTCGCATGGTTCAAGAAATATTTCGATGCCCTGCGCATCGACCATATCCTCGGATTTTTCCGCATCTGGGAAATCCCTAAAGGCAGTCAGAATGCCACCTGCGGACATTATTCTCCCGAAAACCCGCGGCTGTGGGAAGCCGAGGGGCGGAAACGCCTGTCAAGGATTTTCGACCTGCCACATGCAGATACGCGCCAAGGCTCGGCATTGCTGATTTGCGGCGAGGACCTTGGCATGGTGGCGCCATGTGTGCCGGGCGTGATGCGGGAATTAGGAATCTTGAGCCTGGAAGTGCAGCGCATGCCCAAGCAGAGCGGCCGTCAGTTCAGCGACCCGCGAGAGAACCCCTACCTCAGCGTCGATACCACCGGAACGCACGACATGCCGACGATTCGCGGATGGTGGGAAGAAAACCGCAATGTTTCCGCGCACTTCTACCACGAAATGCTGCACCACACCGACAACCCTCCATATTTCTGCGAACCGTACATCTGCAAAGAGATAATAGAACAGCACCTGAACTCCAACTCGCAATGGGTCATCATACCGATTCAAGATTACATCGCAATGGACGGCGACTTCCGCTGGGACAAGACCTGGGAAGAAACGATAAACAACCCGGCAGACCCGAACTGGAAGTGGAAATACCGCATGCATCAAAGCCTGGAAACGCTTTTGGGCAACGAAAAACTGACACTGACATTAAAGAACATGATAAAAACATACAATAGACTATGAATTTTCCAATCATCAAAAAGACTTCACGAGGCAGCAGGTCTCTGATTTTCATACTGTTACTAATCTTCGGCTTGGTTTTCAGCGGTGTCATAGGATTTTTTTTCACCATGTTGAACAACGATGCTCCAAGCAGCGTGACGAACCTGCAAATCGTTCAAATATGCAACCAAATCTTGGGATTTATGCTGCCACCGGTCCTCTATGCCGTCTTGGTCAAGGAAAAGCCGTTTCACTATTTAGGATTCAAGAAGTTGCAACCGTGGTCGCTGCTCGGAATCGCGGCGATGTTCACCGTTATTCCGTTCATCGCGACAGTGACGGAATGGAACGACAGCATCGTTTTCCCACAGTCGATGAAGGCCTTGGAAGAATATTTGCGAATGCTCAACGAATCGGCAGTCGTCATCTCCGAAAAAATGATGCTCGAAGGCTCGCTTTTCATCAACATCTTGATATTCGGGGCTTTCGCGGCAATCGGGGAAGAGCTGATGTTTCGCTCGGTGATTCAAGAATCCTTGGTCAAACTGTCCAAGAACCCACACCTCTCCATCATAGCGACAGCATTGCTCTTCTCGGCAATACATCTGGATTTCTTCGGACTCATTCCGCGTTTCGTACTCGGACTCATGCTCGGATACATGTTTTGGCTCAGCGGCTCCATCTTGCCTTCCATGCTCATGCATTTCACCAACAACGTCACCATCGTTGTGCTTTATTTCCTCAACAACAAGGAAATCATCGACATCGATGTGGAAAATTTCGGTCACACCGACAGCGTTTTGGTGATACTTATCAGCCTGATAACAACCGCGGCAATATTTATCATTTGCAATCGTTTCAAGAACAAAACAATCGTCATCTCAAATAAAACGGAATAAGACGGAAAGGCATGGAGCAATACTTTTTTCAACTAAACAACGCACAAAAAGGATTTCCCGACAAGTTTGAAAGGAATCAAAGATAAAAAAATGGTAATTGACAAATTGTTCATATTAAAATTCCTGAAATTCGGAGTCGTTGGATTCTCTGGCGTTTTCGTTGATTTCGGCATTACCTGGCTTTTCAAGGAGACATTAAAAGTCAACAAATACATCAGCAACGCCATCGGTTTCATCTGTGCCGCCACGTCGAACTATCTTTTAAACCGAGTTTGGACTTTTGAAAGCGAGAACGCCGATGTTGCCACGGAATACGGGAAGTTCATGCTCGTTTCACTTATTGGACTGGGCATCAATTCGTTGACGCTTTACGTCCTCACCGACAAACTGAAATGGAATTTCTACTTCAGCAAGCTTTTTGCCATCGGCATGGCGATGCTGTGGAACTTTTTCGCGAATTTGCTGTTCACTTTCAGGTAGGCTCGTCGTTTTGGCTTTATCGCGGCAAAGTCGAGTTTGCTTGTCGGAGGAAGGAATCTGCAAAACACAAATTCCTTCTTTCTTCCGACGCGCTCTCTTTATAAATGTTTTTTTTAAAGGTATTTTGAATCAACTAAATTAGAGGCTGTGTCTTACGTCGCCTTGTCATCTCCAAATCTCTTCATCCGACGGCATCTGTATTCTCGTTGAGAGAGGAGCGACACGTGTGATGTTGAGCAAATGCTTATAGGTGAAGTTCTCGGAAATAGAGTTGTTTCCCCAGCTGCCGCAGCCAAGGGTGTTTGTCATAGGCAATCCGTTTTGTATGGAACCGCCCGCAGTGGTGGCGCATATAGCGTTGACTATCAAGCGCGACACCGAGAGCTCCGTTCCCACCTTGATGATGTTGGCCTGATTGTTTGAATGGAAACCTGCCGTATGACCGTTTCCCTCGAACGACAGGTTCGTCTGGGCTATTTCAATCGCCTGGTCGAAATATTGATATGGGAAGGCTCCTATGACAGGACACATCTTTTCCTTGCTAATCATATCCTCGTTGCCGAATTTGCCGTTTGACTCCACGATGATGGCCTTGACATCGTCGGGAATATCGATGCCGGCTTTTTTAGCGACATATTGCGCCGACTGTCCGACAACGTCTCTCGCGGTATGGCCGTCCTCAAATATCGCAGCTATGACTTTCTCACGCTCTTCAGGACTACACACATAGCCTTTGTTGTCTCTGCAAGCCTGCATTATCTCGTCATGCGCCTCCTGCGGATAGATAAAGCTCTGCTCGCCGGAGCAAATGATGCCGTTGTCGAAGGAACGACCTGTGATAATCTTGCTGATTGCCAAAGGATACTCAATGTTTCTATCGAGTATCACCTGCACATTGCCGGCTCCGACACCGTATGAGGGTTTTCCCGACGAATAAGCCGACTTGACCATCGGCATTCCGCCCGTGGCGACAGTGACATCGCACATCGCCATTAGAGCCTGCGTTTTCTCCAAAGAGGGCTCTTCTATGATTTGAACCATTCCGTCCGGAACATCCATCTGCTCGATGGCTTTTAAAATAAGTTTCACAGCCATTGTGGAACACACCTTCGCTTTCGGATGAGGCGAGATGATAATGGCATTTTTGGTTTTCAACGCAAAGGCGATTTTCGACATCGGGGTGACAATAGGGTTTGTCATCGGCACCACACCTGCCACCACACCTATGGGCTTGGCGATTTCGATAAGACCTGTACGCTCGTCAATACTGAGCATTCCCATCGATTTCTTGCCTTTCAAATCGTACCAAATACCCTTTGACTTGTTGCGGTTTTTTGAGACCTTGTCTTCATAAACACCCATCTTTGTCTCCTCAACCGCCTCTTTCGCCAATTTTTCGGCATTATCAAAGATGGTGCGTGTGACCAACTTCACCGTGTTGTCGCAATCGTCCTGGTCGAAATGCGTGGCGTAATATGCTTGAGCCTTGCGGGCTTTGTCAATCATTAATTTTACTTCTTCAACTGCATTCATGATTAATTTTCTTTAATACAATGATTTATATATACTTTTTATTTCTTCTTTTTCTAAAAAAACATAATTATTCGCGAGCAGTCGCTGCTGCGTCAGCACGACACTTTCCGTGAATCCGGCAATCTCATCTTGTTTCATGCCATATTCGCGAAGCTGCTTCTTCGGAGCCAGTTTGCCGAGCAACTCGTCGATTTTCTCATAAACAAGCCCCGGATTGCCTGCCATCAGCTCTTCGTCAATGTCCATGTTCTCCGCCAAAATGGCGTTCAGTTTCTTAATGCAGCCGTTCGGGTCTTTTTTCAAGTACATCTTGAACACTTCTGTCAGAAACTGATAGTTTGCCTCGCCGTGTGGCACATGATAGTTGCCGCCGAGAGGATATGACAGCGCATGAACCGCCCCCACTCCTGCGTTTCCAAAGGCTATGCCCGCGAAATTCGACGCGGTGAGCATCTCCTCAAAATACTCGAAACGGCGATGTTCTCCATCAGCGGCTATGTCTTTAAACACCTTGAGGATTATCTCCACCGCCTTGACTGAAAACAGTTGGGTGTAAGCGTCCGCTTTAGGCGAGAGATAAGACTCCATGGCATGAATCAGAGCGTCGATGGCACTGTATGCGTAAGGTTTGAACGGCAAGCCTTTCAGCATTTCGGGGATAAGGACGGCGTGGTCGGCGAGAATGGCATTGTCGGCAAGTCCCATCTTGGTGTGTTTTGACTTTATTTCAGCGATGGAGATGTTTGTGACCTCGCTGCCGGTGCCGCATGTCGTGGGCACTATGACAAGCTCTTTGTCTTTCACAATCGGAATTTTCCTCTCGAAAGCGTCTGCGACATCTTCCACGTCTTTCAACACGAAGATTTTGGAGATGTCGATGACCGTGCCGCCGCCTATGCCGACAACTCGCTTAAACGAGCAGCCCTTCACATCGCGCAGAATATTGTTCATCATCTCGTCGGAGGGCTCGCCACTACCATATTTGTCTTGCATGACGAAGACGCACGGCAGGTCGAGTTGCCTCATGTACGGCTCGTAGATAAACGACTGTGTGATGACAAGGTCGTCGTCCGACAAGGCGAAAGACTCCGCGAAGTCCTTGAAATTTTTGTATGTGCTTATGTTTGTCTTGACTGTGAACATGATAAATCTATTTTACATTGAACATTGTTTCAAATTCCGTGGTTAGTTCTTCTCTGAAATCCGGGTGGGCTATTTCTATGAGTTTCTCGGCACGTTCACGAAGCGTCTTGCCTTTCAGTTTGGCGACACCGTATTCTGTGACGACATAGTCCACGTCGTTGCGCGAGGTGGTCACCGCGGAGCCTTCTGTCAGACGTGCCACAATGCGCGACACCTTGCCTTTGGCTGCTGTTGACGGCATTGCCATGATGCTGACGCCTCCTTTTGAGAGCGCAGCCCCGCGCACAAAGTCAACCTGGCCTCCGGTGCCGCTAAACTGCCTCGTGCCGATAGTCTCGCTCACCACCTGGCCCATAAGGTCAACTTCAATACATGAATTTATCGACACCATATTGTCGTTCTGGCCTATAACCCGGGGGTCGTTGACAT
The DNA here is from genome assembly GCA_900542475.1 of uncultured Bacteroidota bacterium. GTDB lineage: Bacteria > Bacteroidota > Bacteroidia > Bacteroidales > F082 > Limimorpha. Next base: position 3,427 of record UQNO01000054.1, on the reverse strand, counting down.
AATCAACAGGATAAAGAAAGACATCGGGATTGTTATCGACGAAGTCGTAAACCTTGTGCGTTCCCATGATAAACGCGGAGATGAACTTGCCTTTGTGCAGGTTTTTCTTAGCATTGGTTATGACTCCCGCCTCAACCAAGTCAACCACTCCATCGGAAAACATCTCGGTGTGTATGCCCAAATCCGCCTTGTCGCCAAGCGAGAGAAGCACGGCATCGGGTATGGCTCCGATGCCAAGTTGCAGACAAGCCCCGTCGTTGATTAACGAAGCGCAGTTCTTGCCTATGCTTTTCTCAACCTCGCCGATTGTCGGGCTCGGAATCTCCGGAAGGCGATAGGTACAAGGCACTATATAGTCTATCTCCGAAACGTGGATTTTGTTCTGCGGCCCGAATGTGTATGGCGTCATCTCGTTGATTTCAGCTATGACGGTTTTCGCTTTCTCCGCGGCGGCTTTGGCATAATCGCACGACACTCCGAAGCTGCAATATCCGTCCATGTCCGGGTTCGACACGGAGACCACCGCCACGTCAACAGGGAAAGCCACCCCTAACATCGACGGAACGTCTTTGAAATAACATGGAATGAAATCGGCACGTTTGTCGAGCAGCGCCTGACGCGAGTTGCCGCCGACGAAGTTGGTGATATGATGGAAATGTCCGTAGCATTCCGGTTTAAGATGCGGTCCGTCGCCAAGTGTCAGCATGTGATAGATGTGGACGTTATGATATTCTTTTCTGTGAGCAGCCAAAGTCCTGGCTATCAGGTTCGGGGTGCCTGCCGTTTCGGAGAACACCACATAGTCATCGTCTTTTATTGCTTTAATTGCATTTTCAGCACTGGCGACACGGCTTTTATATATTTCTTTCCAGCCCATTACCATGATATTAGATGTCCTTCGAATCGTCGATATGTGCAATGTTCTTTGCCAGGTCTTTCTTGCCTTCTATATCACCTTGGCGCGCTATCATGATACGTTGCGCCTGCGGCGAGCCGGCTCCGTGCATCGACTCGGTGCGATAGCCTACCGCCGCCGTGCCCAAGGTGATGTTTTCGATTAAACGAAGCACGCGCATGCGGTTTTCCGTCGATGTGTTGCGCGCCCCCTTGAAATATTTGTCAACATATTGTCCGATTTCCGGATTGCGCAGGTCCTGCTGCGACGGCATCGTCACCATCAGGCCGCCGGCGATGTCCTCGGCGAGACGCGCTATCTCGTATGGCATACGGGTGACGTTCTGCTTGCAGACATTGGCGAGCAGCAAATCGATTTGATAGTTGCCCGCCGGTGTTTTGACGCCTTCTGCCGAGCAGGCTATGCCGCAGGCGTATAATGTCTCGTTAAGATGTGTCATCTCAATGAGCTTGTCTTTTATATGGCTTGCCTTCGGCACGCCGTTATAGTCGGCGGCAAGGGCGGCGGCGCCTATCAGGACATCGCCCACGCCGACTTTGCAGCCGCCGTACGACTGGCGATGATAACCGGCGAAACGCTCCACCATCATGCCGGCGAAATCCCACTCCTTGCACATGAAGACACGCTCGTTAGGCACAAAGACATCGTCAAACACGACTAAAGCCTCGTGCCCGCCAAACTGCGAGTTGCCGAGGTCCATGTCGGCGTCATTCTCAAGCTTGCGTGTGTCGCACGACTGGCGTCCGTAAATCATCAACACGCCGTCGGCGTCTGATGGGATAGCGAAGGAAACAGCATAGTCCTTGTCTTGCTCCTTCATGGCAATCGTAGGCATGATAAGATGCTCGTGTGAGTTCACGGCGCCGGTCTGGTGAGCCTTCGCCCCGCGAACCACTATGCCGTCTTCCCTGACTTCCACGACATGGAGATACATGTCGGGGTCGGGCTGCTGCGAGGGCGACAAGGAGCGGTCGCCTTTCGGGTCGGTCATCGCGCCGTCAACCGTCAAATCGTTATCTTGAACCCATTCAAGATATTTTGTGAATCTTTTGTAATATTCCGTGCCGTACTTGGCGTCGATTTCGTATGTGGTGGAGTAGATGGCGTTAAAAGCGTCCATGCCGACACAACGCTGGAAACACGCTCCGGTCTTCTGCCCGCACAAACGCTGCATCTTCACCTTTTTAACAAGGTCGTCAGAACATTGGTGCAGATGGCAGAAACGGTTGATTGTTTTCCCCGTAAGGTTGGATTTTGCCGTCATGAGCTCCTTATACTCCTCCTTCTCGGCAAGCTCATAGGTCATGGCGACCGAGTTCAAGGAAGGACGGATAATCGGGTGGTCAACGGGATTCTCGATTTTCTCGCCCATAAGATAAACCTTGAGGTTCATCTTGCGAAGGCTTTCAATGTACTGTTCTTTTGTCATCATAGCTTTATGATTTAAATTGTTTGATTTTTACATGGTTCATGAAGCAACAATGGCATCAGCTTTCAACATGACAACACACCATGCCACAACGTGACGCGGTTTGTCGGAAAAAAGAAGAGGAAAAACCAATGTAATAATCGAATTTGTCCTGATAAGTAGTATCAGATAATCCCAGATTTAACAATCATAAGACGATGAGACTCGCTACTTGACGCTGCTTTTTACGCGAAAGCATTGCCAAACCATGAGAGGCAGGTCTCCTGACTTATTCCACTTGTGCGCCTTCCCGAATCTCTTCAGTGACATTGTTACACAAGCTCGGATTGGAACTTACAGTTGCGCGACAGCCCGTGACTCACACACGGTTCCCGTTTTAATCTCCCGCAAAGAGAGAACCTCCCTGGCTGCATATTTCAAAGAACCTTTTATTTTTAAGTTGATGAAAAACGATGCAAAAGTACATCTTTTTTCTTTGTCATGATAGTTTTTGTGAAAAAAAATTTGGGTAATGTCTCCAATTGTCCTCGGCGACATTACCCAACCTTATAAAACAACACTAATATAGCGTGAAAAATGTGTATTCTACTCACTCACAGGACGCACCAAACGAACTGCGCCGCCTTCATGTTTTATGCGACTATTATATTGATAAGAATTATGTAGTTCCAGACCAGCAATAAAAAACCCACAGTATGCTCCACTGTCATTCAAAGAAGTACTCAACCAATATACTCCGCCATTAGCAAGAGCGTTAACTGTGTTCTGGACACGGTAGCCCGTAGCAGGCAAGAAGATAGCGCCGTTGGCTTCCATCACAGTCCACTCCTCAATGTTGTAAGCGTTTGCCCATTGGCTGCTGCCTGGAGTGAAATTCAAACCATTAGGAGAAGTCGTCCATTCATCCGGCAATATTATCAAACCCGTCTTGCCATCAACTCTTCCGTATCCATATTTTTTAGCCGCATCAGTCCTACTTCCAGATAAATACTTCCATTCATCAAATGTCAGAGTGCGCCAGTCGTTGCGACCGCCGAGATTTGCGGCGTTGGCAACCTCGCCCCAGTCCCTAAAAGCACCGT
>UQNO01000053.1 GCA_900542475.1 uncultured Bacteroidota bacterium | reverse complement strand
GCCACTTCGCCAGCCGGAAACACCCCAAGTCCGTGACCTTCATCGAGTTGCTTCATCGATGCCTTGATGCCGCCGACGCTGCTGCCAAATTCCGGATTGTTCTCGAAAGGGTTGACAGAGAAGAACACGTCTTTAAGATTCGGAATAAAACCAAGTATGAAATTAGCCATGATTTTGAAGTCGGGACAAATCTTCGCGATGGCATCGTAAAGGACGATGCCTTCGATGGCGCCAAACGGGTGGTTGCATACAAGCATGAACGCTCCTTCTTTCGGTATGCAGTTCAATTCGTTCTCATTGACATCGTAAGTAGTGTTGTAGCGACGGAGCATATCCTCTGTAAACATCTTGTTTTTAAGGTCAGCGGAGGGGGAATACAAACGGTTTATCTTACGGAATCCTATAATATTCAGTGCCATAGCCACAAAAGGCCTTGTCAACGGACTCCATTTGAAGTACCTTACCAAATCGTCACTTGTAATAAGCTTTTTCATCACTTAATTTTAACTTGCAAATATACATATTTTTTTTTGACACGACATTTAAATTAAATTTTGTTTGCTTTTTGTCAAAAAAAATATTGCCATCTCAAAAAAAATCCATAACTTTGCCAAGTTATAATAAGCAGGAATCAGCAATAATTAAAAATACATTTCACATGAAGAAAATCTTATTACTTGGTGATGAAGCCATTGCGCAGGGAGCCATTGACGCCGGTTTGTCCGGTTGCTACGCATATCCCGGCACGCCATCAACCGAGATCATGGAGTTCATCCAGGGCTCGAAGGAAGCCAAAGAATTGGGAATCCGCGCTTTATGGTCAGCCAACGAGAAGACTGCCATGGAAAGCGCCATAGGCATGTCATATTCCGGCAAGCGCGCCATTGTGTGCATGAAACACGTTGGTTTGAACGTCGCTGCCGACCCGTTCATCAACTCGTCAATAACAGGTGTGAATGGCGGCATGGTTGTGTTGGTCGCCGACGACCCGTCGATGCATTCATCACAGGACGAGCAAGACTCGCGCGAATACGGCAAGTTCGCTCAGATTCCGGTGCTGGAACCATCGAATCAGCAGGAGGCTTACGACATGACACGTTATGCGTTTGACCTTTCAGAGAAACTCGGAACGCCGGTGATGATTCGCGTCGTGACTCGTCTCGCCCACTCACGCTCGGGTGTGGTTTGCAGTGAACGCCGTCCACAGAACGAACTGCACCTGCCATCAAACCTCCGTCAATACGTGCTTCTGCCGGCTATTGCCAGGAAACAATACAAATCGCTTCTCGCAAAACAAAACGACATGGAAAACGAGAGCGTGACAAAAGGCTTCAACCAATATTTTGAAGGTACAGATAAAAAATTAGGCATTATCGCATGCGGTCTCGCATATAACTACCTGAAAGAGAACTACATCAACGAAACGATTCCTTATCCGGTGTTGAAGATAGGCCAATATCCCCTTCCGACCGAGATGATAAGGAGGATTTACGACGAGTGCGACGAGCTTCTCGTCATGGAAGAAGGTTATCCTATCGTCGAGGACATGCTCAAGGGCGTTTTGAACAACGGCAAGACCGTTCACGGACGCAAAGACGGCACATTGCCGCGCGACGGCGAGTTGAATCCGAACCTCGCGGCCATCGCCCTCGGCAAGCCAAACGAGGTCGGCGCCCCTGTTCCGGAGTTGGTGAAGCCGCGTCCTCCAAAATTGTGCGACGGATGTCCTCACTGGGATTCATTCCGCGCCTTGAACGAGGCTTTGTCAAGTTACAGCAAGGGCAGAGTGTTCGGCGACATCGGGTGCTACACCTTGAGCGCCATGCCGCCGCTCGAGTCAATCAACAGCACAGTGGACATGGGTGCTTCCATCACCATGGCTATAGGCGCATCAGAATCAGGATTGGTGCCGGCAGTGGCTTGTATCGGCGACTCGACATTCACACATTCAGGCATGACAGGACTGCTCGACGCCGTCAACAACCACAACAACATCGTTGTTATGATTCTCGACAACTCGACGACGGGCATGACCGGCGGTCAGAAATCGTCAGCCGAAGGTCGTTTGGAGAGCATTGTAAAGGGTTTAGGCGTTGAGCCGGAGCACGTGAGAGTTTTGAAGCCGTTGGCGAATCAACACGACATCAACGTTCAGATTATCAAGGAAGAACTCGAATACGAGGGTGTCTCGGTCATCATTCCGCGCCGCGAGTGCATTCAGACATTGAACAGAAGAATGCGCGCCAAGAAAGCCGTTGAGAAGAAATAATTAACTTAAACAATTGAAAATCATGAAAAAAGATATTATTTTAGCAGGTGTCGGCGGTCAAGGCATTTTAAGTATCGCGTCATGTATCGGCATCGCTGCTGTTGAGAAGAACTTATATCTGAAACAAGCCGAGGTTCACGGCATGAGCCAGCGTGGCGGCGACGTGCAGTCACACCTCCGTCTGTCATCGAACGAGATAGCAAGCGACCTTATCCCTGAAGGCAAGGCCGACATAATCATCTCTGTCGAACCGATGGAAGCGTTGCGTTACCTCCCGATGCTGGCAAAAGACGGCGCCATCATTACCGCCAAGGAACCTTTCGTCAACATCAACAACTATCCTGCTGTTGAAGACATTTACGCTGAACTGAAGAAACACAACGCCATCGTCATCGACGCCGACAATATCGCGAAAGAATGCGGTAACGTGCGCGCCGCTAACATGGTAATCTTCGGAGCGGCGGTCCATGCACTCGGAATCGACATGGAGACGATAGAAAACAGCATCAAGAAGCAGTTCGGAAACAAAGGGGACGATGTCGTCAACCTTAACTTGAAGGCTGTGAAGGCTGGATATGAGGCCGCGCGCTGTTAGTATTTAGACCTTGAACTTTAAGAGACGTTAGTAGAGACGATGAAAAACATCGTCTCTACGTTTGATTAATTTAAATGATTTTAAGGATTATCATGAGGAAACTCACGCCATTTTTGATATTGCTGTTTCTGCTTTCCTGCGGACGAGGCGATAACAATGGCAACACGGAAGAGGCAAGGAAACGAGCCGAGCCCAAGTATCTTTATGGCATCTGCATCGATTCTCTGGATATCTTAGAAGGAAAAGTCCAGAAAAACGAGTTTTTGGCGAACATTTTGCAAAGAGAAGGTGTGAGTTACAACACCGTCAATTACATCGACAGAAATTGCCGTAAGGTTTTTGACGTGAGGAAGATTAAAGTCGGGAATAAATACGTGTTTTTGAAGATGCGCGACAGCATCCCGACTGCCAAATACTGGATTTATGAAATCGACAGGACCAGCTATGCCGTTTTCCAGCTTACCGATTCAATAGCGGCGTGGAGGGGCGAGAAAGAGGTCATCACCAAGGTTGAGCATGTCGGTGTGGAGATAAAATCGAGTCTGTGGAACGCCATGGCCGAAGCCGGCTGCGACTACAGTCTAATCCTTGAGTTGTCGGACATTTACGCCTGGACCATAGACTTCTTCGGCATACAGCCGGGCGATTCTTGCAAGGTCATCTTCGAAGAGAGATATATCGCGGGCGACACCGTACCGTTTGGCATAGGCAAGGTGATGGCATCATATTTCAAGAACAAAGGCGAGGGGAAATATGCTTTCAGTTTTGAGCAGGACGGCAAGAAGGAGTATTTCGACGAGAACGGCGACAATTTGCGGAAGGCGTTTTTGAAGGCTCCGTTGAACTACCGGCGTATCAGCTCCACTTTTTCCAATGCGAGGCTGCATCCTGTGCATAAGATAGTACGTCCGCATCACGGGGTGGATTACGCGGCGCCGAGCGGGACGCCGGTTCAATCTATAGGTGACGGCACTGTCGTTGCCAAGGGCTGGGACAAGAAAGGCGGCGGCAACTATCTGAAAATAAAGCACAACAGCACATATACCACCACTTACATGCACCTGAAGGGCTTCGCCAAAGGCATTTCGCAAGGCAGCAAGGTGAAGCAGGGCCAGACGATAGGGTATGTCGGCATGACGGGCACCGCCACAGGGCCGCATCTCGACTTCAGGCTACAGAAAAACGGCACTTACATCGACCCGCTGAAGTTCAAGTCACCAAGTGCGGAGCCGGTGAAGAGCGAGAATATGGAGGCTTTCAGGCATAGTGTTGACACACTGATTAGGGTGCTGAAGAGACATTAGCCATCAGCCATTAGATATTATCCATTAGATATTATCCATTAGAATTGAGTCGATATAGGGTTGTTTGTTTTCGAAGGAGATGTTGTGGAAGCGATAGAGGTCGTTCCAGAAATAGGTATTATATCTGGCGCGGCTGAGGGTGAAGTCGTCGGTTTTCATCATAAAATCGGCTTTGCCCATAAACCAGTTTGACTCGTATCGGAAAAACACGGTGTCGCCGTCGCGGTCCATTTTGCATGATGTGAGCATTTTCAGATAGGGTTTGGTGTCGATAAACGGGATGGGATGGAAATAGAACCATGCCATGCTGAGACAATCCCAGTGGAGACTTTTGATTTCGGGATTCTCTTTTGTGACGACATAATGGTTGAAGTTGTCGCTGAAGAATACCAGGGAGTTCTCCCCGTCGTATTTGATGATTACATCGTACGACGGACCGTCTTGGAACATGTTGGACTCTTCCAGTCGGAGCACGCTGAGGTTAAACGACACCCACTTATGCTCTTCGGCAAACGCCAGTGACTGGCTCACGAAGGCGGAGTCGGCCTTGATGTGGGGCTCTTTTACCGCCACCTGCTGCGATTCGTTGGTGTTGGTGCAACAAAACGCAGCAAGCAGCAAAAAAACAGATGTTATTATGAAATTGGTGATTTTCATTGTTTCACGATTCGCTCCGAAAACTCCTTGCCATCCGCCATTCTGATTTTCAAGATATAGACTCCGACATTGAGGTTTTCAACGTTGATGGTCGTTTGTAGAGACGCGCCATGGCACATCTCTACAATGCGGCCGTCGAGGGTGTATATTTCCACCGACTGGCAGCTGACATCCGGCGAAAACTCAATGTAGAGGTTGTCTCTTACCGGATTCGGGTAGCAGCAATAAGGCTTCACAATGCTTTCAACGTTCTCATCAACGGCATCATAGCCGTTTTCGTCGACTTTTAAAAGATATGCATAATAATCGAAATAATCAGGATTTTTGGAACAAATTCCTGTAAGGACACACCCACCGTCATCTGTGGCTTGTATTACGTTTATGTCATAAAAATTGTCGTTTTCGCCAAAATACCTGCGCCATATCAGGTTAAGATTTTTGTCAAATTTGCTGACAACAATTTTTGATGGATAAACTGAACCAGCTGCATAATGGAAGTGATCCCTAATTCCCCATATGCCACAATGATATATGACATTATCTGTCATGCTAATTGCCTGATGCTGAGCCTTAAGTCTGTATTTGCCATTACCGTCTCCTGATACCATATCCCAGGATTTTTGATCAAAGACTTCACAACTGTCATTGATTATCGCCAGATAGCAGCATTTACCAGTATTTCCTCCAAGATGCTTTATGAACTTACCATTACTTGTGATTACAAACAAAGAGTCGTTATAAGGCACAATATTCCCCTCTCCCGAACAATAATATGTTGTGTCAGGATACTGTTGTGGAGGATTGTATTCCACGACGTTGTAACACAAACCTGTCAGTCGTTTCAGTTCTACGCAATTAAAAACAGAATCAACACTATAGATATAACTGCCATGATCTTCATTTTTTCGTCTTATTAGTCGATAGTTGTTTCTGCTTTGGGACGAAAAATCATATATAAAATCCGAGATATCACACGGATATTTACGAGATGCAATCAGTTGTCCATCGATAGAGATACGTGCAAAAAGATAATAGTAGCCTTCAGCCTTTTTACAATGGGCGGCAACAACCACTGTACTGTCTGTTTCAAGAATGATGTTGGGCATCTCTTGAGTGTATATGTTCAGATGTAAATAATCGTCACCTAAAAAACAAATATTTTGGCTTAATATATTTAATTCCGCATCGATATGCAAAAAAGCAAATGTGTTTTGAACCAATGATTTGTCTATGAGGGTAGCAATTGCAAGATATTCATTGTCATAATCCGGATGGCGGAACAGACCGCAATATTTAAGGTTTTTACCATCAATCCGGTGTATGAGAGTAGCTGTTATTTCACCTACCGGCGATATGGCGATAAGGGCATCGTTATCACCATATTCTTTCATTGATATGCAACTGACTACAAAACCATTATCATTGGTTTCAACAACAACATTACACTCACGTACGACTCCGTCTTCAAATGTTATTGTTTGCTCAAAAGTGTTTTGTGCTTTAATACTCATTGAAAACATCAACAACAAGTATAATAGCAGTTTTGTTTTAATATTTTTCATAACAATAATTTAATCATCCATTGGCTGATGTGTACAATTGATATTCCCCAAACCAAAATCCATTATCCAAAGTTCTGGCACTGATTGTTTAATACCCAGAATTTCTCCTGCACGAAGATCGAAATAAACTATGTATTTATTATAATAAGATTCATAATTATCAATCTCACCAAGAATAAAGTCAAGATACCAGTTTAAATCACTTGGTGAAAGACATCTATTGTAATTATACGAATTAAGATATAAACAGCATTCTTCATAAGGACTATCAGGACATCTATTGACGTACTCCAAAGAAGTAATCTCATGCTCGTCAATATTTGTGAAATAAACCCTACCGTATTCACATTCGTATTGAGGTAAATTCATTAAAACCTTAGATTTCATTTCAATAACAGCATCTCTTCCAACACATTGTCCTTCGTATGGACCACATTTGCCCTTCTCATTGAAATCATACCAATAATCAGTTGGTCCGAAACGCATAGGATTGGGCATAGAACCGCCGTTTCTCATGCTTATAATAGTTCTTATTTCAGCAGTGCCATTTTTTGATGAATCGTCAATGGTACTTTTAATAAAATATATATTCTTGTCGTTTCCATCAAGAGAATTGAACTTATTTATAATTTGCCGCTTGCTGTTTTCGTATGCCAAATTAAGTTCGTATAATGAAATATTTCCATCATTTATCATGATTTTTGTAAAAACAGTGTCAACAATCATGTCTGTTGAGCGCTTGCTTCCGTCACAAAGCCCGAAGTTCTCCAATGCGGTAAGAGCCCATTCGGCATCTGACAAAGACATTGCCTCTCCATCTTTTGTCGCTGATTTCATTCGTTTTCTTAAGTCAAGCAAATATCCGTCCATATCATCGTTATTTGAAATGGTAACGATATTTTTATTCTTAATATTGTTTACTACTTCATTTTTCTTGTTGCAGGCCTCAAATGTGATTACTCCTGCTGCTGCGATGAGCAATATTGCCACTACGGCAACGATTTTTGATTTTTTTACCATAATTTAAAATTTTAAGTTGTCAATTTTTTTACGTTTGATTTCGACAGCAAAAGTATCCAAACAAAGTGCCATCCAAACTGCCATCCAAAAAATTTAGATGCAAAATTTTTGTAAAGAATTGATTTGCAATAAGATGTAATTTGGGCTATCCAAACTTTTTTTGAAAAAATCCAAACTGTTTTCTCACAGATTAAACAGATTTGCACGGATTTTTCGTCCAAAATATTCAGTTCGCAAGCGAACAGATTCCACGGATGCGGACTCCTCACCACTTCGTGGTTCGAAAGAACAATTGGCGGCGGCATTAACGGCGTTAACGCCCTTAAGGCCCTTTACGGTTTTAATGCCGACGCAATCATCAGATTATTATTCCTTCACAATTCTCTCCGCAAACACAGAACCATCCGCCATTCTCAGTTTCAAGATATAAACTCCGGCGTTGAGGTTTTCAACGTTGACGGTCGTTTGTTGTAGAGACGCGCCATGGCACGTCTCTACAAGGCGGCCGTCAATGGAATAGATTGCGACGGATTGGCATTCGGTGTCATCTGCAAAATTGATATTCACAACGTCTTTTGCCGGGTTTGGACAAACAAATATTTCATTTGCAAAGCTATTTTCCCCAACTGCATCAAAAGTGCAATCGTCATAATTCGGATTTTGCCAAACAAACTCGCTGTTGTGATGGAAACATAATGTCCTATAGTATGCTCCACAAATACTTGCGCTACCACTATAGAGCAACCCCAAATCGCTGCCAATTCCTTCAATCCATATCTCGGCAGCGGCAGTGCCAAACCAACCATATTCCAATCCGAACCAGAACTTCTTCCTGTTAATACCACCAATATGCTCTATGCTAATGGAATCAACAATATTATAATGGTATTCACCAGCCCAAGGCCCACACCATATAGTGTCACCTACATTGGCAGTGAAGTCATATAGTAATATTTCCATTTGATTATTCAATCGTTCCCACACCTTGCCGTCGTCTTCCATGAGCAGTGAAAACAGATGTGGTGCGTCTCCGTCGGTGGTTCCCATGAGTTTGGCATATCGCACATCATCGATGATGGTGTCGCCCGAAAACCAATTGACATTATTGTAATAGGTATTATTATACATACCGACCGTAACATCGAGTGTGTTCCATACATTGCCTTCTTGAATGATAGGCACATATTCTTGAGCATACATCGCTACACTTCTTGTCATAAGAAGTAGCGCAAATATGGTGTAAATATTTAGTTTTTTCATAGCTGTAAGTTTTAATTAGTATTTTTCAATTTTGCAAATATAGTTTAAATAATAATTCTGTGAATGTTTAATTCATTAAAATCCAATTTGTCAACGTGTCACAACCAGTTTATTAGTTATGCTGTGTTCTTCACATTTTGTTGTCAGAATATACACACCTACAGGCAGTTTCTGCAAATCTATTATATTCTGTCCGCGCTCGCCATGCACATTTTGTGTGTAAACCACCAAGCCCATGCTATTTGAAGGTGGATCTGTAGGTGTTTCTATTAAATTGGGATTATCCTGATTGCTAATCGCCAAAGATTCAATGGCACCTGTGCTCAAGAAGCCTGCTAAAATAAATGGTAATAATTTTTTCATTTTTTGATACTTTTTTTGTCAAATTTTTTTTACGTTTGATTTCGACAGCAAAAGTATCCAAACAAAGTGCCATCCAAACTGCCATCCAAAAAATTTAGATGCAAAATTTTTGTAAAGAATTGATTTGCAATAAGATGTAATTTGGGCTATCCAAACTTTTTTTGAAAAAATCCAAACTGTTTTCTCACAGATTAAACAGATTTGCACGGATTTTTCGTCCAAAATATTCAGTTCGCAAGCGAACAGATTCCACGGATGCGGACTCCTCACCACTTCGTGGTTCGAAAGAACAATTGGCGGCGGCATTAACGGCGTTAACGCCCTTAAGGCCCTTTACGGTTTTAATGCCGACGCAATCATCAGATTATTATTCCTTCACAATTCTCTCCGCAAACACAGAACCATCCGCCATTCTGATTTTCAAGATATAAACCCCGGCGTTGAGGTTTTCAACGTTGACGGTTGTTTGTTGTAGAGACGCGCCATGGCACGTCTCTACAAGGCGGCCGTCCAGCGAATAGATGTTTACCTCCTGGCAGGTTGAATTCTCAGCAAAGCTGATGCTGACAATGTCTTTGGCGGGGTTAGGATAGCAGAGGAATGGCTTTTCTGAAGATGACAATTCATCGGTTGACAGATAGTTGTCGAAGACAACGGCATAGATATCCTTGGATTCATAATAGCCAGAGTTGTCGACTGTTAGCCAACCGCTTAATGCCACTCCGCCGTTAGATAGCGATGTGAGCCCATAGTTCCCAAACAAGCCACCATTAAAAACATCCAAAGTATATTCCTCCCATGATAGGGTTAAATCAATATCAAATCTTGTAACAATCAAAGACGTTTTAGACCCATTCCCCGAATCCACAATCTTTTTGAGGGTCCATACAACATATACTCCGTTTTCTGTAACAACAAGGTTTTTATTAACCAAGGAGCTTCGCGGATAACCACCAACAGCATTTTCACCCCACAAAAATGTCGATACTATTTCATTGTCAGAGTTTATTTTCACAACCATTAGGCCTTCGTTTCCTTGTCTAAACACAGGAATTGTAATAAAATAGTAACCATCCCCATTTCCTGCTACATTGTAGTTGCCACCACCATTCATCACCCAGCCGTCAAAATTTCTTATGATTGTTTTGGATAATGGGACGAAATCTTCGTCATATATTTCAACAATAATGTCAGGCCCATAGGTAACATAGCCGTATCTCAACGGTTCTGTAGAAAGGACAAACAGAGGATGTTCGTAAAAGTTTACTCCGCTTGACACTACCATTGGTTCCGACATTTTTTTAACACTGCCATCAAGACCTATTCTAAGGAATCGGAACGTACTGCTGTTTATCCTGGCACGACATATCATGTCATTATTACTGTCAATAATGAATCGTCCCGGAAGAGGACAATCCTCAGGAAGCTCAACGACCAATTCGTTGGTAATCTCTAGGTTATCGGTAAAATACACTGCTTTATAGTAATTGTTGTCATTGTCGTCTGTGTAAAACGAGGTCACTACATTGCTGTTGGAACTGGCTGGATCACGAAGCATCGGTGAAAGAGAACTGATATAATGATCTTCCACAAACAAGGAGTCTAAAAGCACTCCATCAGGTGTTATCTTGTACAGATTCAATCCTATGTCATAAAGGTCATCATCAAAAACGGCCTCCTTCACAACAAGATTTCCGTCGCTCATTTCGATTATGTCGTAGCATTGGCTAAGTGGATAATTGCCGTGATGAAGCCAGGTGCTGTAGTTTTGGGCTGATGCGTTCAATGTAGATAACGCTACAATATTATTTGAAGGTGGATCTGTAGGTGTTTCTATTAAATTGGGATTATCCTGATTGCTAATCGCCAAAGCTTCAATGGTACCTGTGCTCAAGAAGCCTGCTAAAATAGCTGGTAATAATTTTTTCATTTTTTGATACTTTTTTTGTCAAATTTTTTTTACGTTTGATTTCGACAGCAAAAGTATCCAAACAAAGTGCCATCCAAACTGCCATCCAAAAAATTTAGATGCAAAATTTTTGTAAAGAATTGATTTGCAATAAGATGTAATTTGGGCTATCCAAACTTTTTTTGAAAAAATCCAAACTGTTTTCTCACAGATTAAACAGATTTGCACGGATTTTTTGAGATTCCTCACCACTTCGTGGTTCGGAATGACAACCATCAGGCGGGGAATCTCAGCTGAATTAATAATATCGTTAAAAAGAGGATTTCTCCACTGCGCTATGCTTCGGTCGAAATGACAGCAGTGAACAGGTTTTCCTGTTCCTGGAGTTTTTTCACCTTGCCGCGGGCTTTGTCAAGAACGCTGGTGCTCACGTCGAGAAGCAACGCCTCGTCGAGACGCGTGAGATCGAAGTTGGAGAGCATATATACCCGGCACTCTATCTCGCTCATGTCGGGATACTTCTCTTTCAATGTGTCGTAAAGACCGGGATATACGGCGTTGAACAAATCGGTCATCACCTCCCAGTGGTTCTTGTCGCCAAACATCTCCTTTTCGAGATTGGCAAGCAGATGTTTGTCTTTCTGGTCTTTTGTCAAAATCTCAAGACGCTGCATCGACCTCAGTTTTTCCGCAAGGTTGTCCGACTTGTCTTGGATGAGACTCTCATTGTCTTTCATAACCTTCAAAAGAGTGGCTTTCACCTCAGCCTCTTTCTTGTTATTTTGAATAATCCGGTAATACAAAACAAGGGCTACCGCTAAAACAATGATTATCACCACAGCCAGCATTATCTCAATCCGATAATTTAAAATTATACGGCGGTTCATGTCGTTTTGCAAGGTCTCGTAATCGTATTGACGTTGAATATGATACAAGTTATCTTTTCGCAGTGAATCTTGGAGTTGATATTCAAACAATCTAAATATTTTCATATATTCCAATGATTGCTGGTAATCCTTTTTCATTTCAGCAAAATTTGATAAAGCAGCATATGTCGACACTGTTGTCTCAAATTTGATATCAGATAGAGGTAAAAGATCAAGGACATTTTGATAATATATACCAGCAGAATCATATTTATCAAATTTTGCAAATGTATTCGCCAGATTCAAATATTGCAAGATCTTGGTTGCTGTATCGCATGTTTTTATCTGCCTCAAACAATCTATTGCCTCATCAAATTTACCTTGTTCGCGGTAACAGACTGAATAGTTGTTCATGATTTTACGCCAAGCGTAGTTTGAATTGCTTTCATTAGCATAAACCAAGCCTTGTTCCAGACATTTTTCAGCGCCGATGAAATCCTGCTGATCAAAATAAGACAATGACATTAAATTTTGAGCCAATGCACGTTCATCATATTTGGTGCCGAAATATGCGTCAGCTATTATTATAGCAGGCCATGCTTCATCATCAAGAAATTTCTGATATAGCAATCTCGCAACATTATAATTGGCTCTTGCATAAGTCAGCGAGTCATTTGCAAGTTCGGCAAATTTTGCAGCGTCTTTAAAGCACACTATAGCCGCGTCGTCGCGAAGTTCTCTTAAAACGTATCCGCTGTAGAGTGCGCCATAGGAGGCCTTGCAATAGTCATCCTTTCCGGCGAAATATTCGGCGGAGCGTTCCAGTTCGGGCATGGTGTAGATTTTTTTCGCCTTTATGCGGCTTGATAGTTCACGACGCTCGCCGTCAGGGTGGGTGAAGAGTGCCTCCGCCTGCATCAGCGACATGTTCATGCGGATGTCATCGTCGAGAAACACTCTGATGTTGAGCACACTGTCGATGAGGATGAGGGCACTGTCAGGGTCGCTTTCAGCAACTTCCTGTGCCTGATGATAATAACGTTTTGCGCGACGCAAAACGGAGTCGCACGACGAGAGCGCAAATAGGAGCGCGAGGAATATTATCACATATTTTTTCACGGTGCAAAGATAATAAAAAGTCTTTAGTCTCTAGTTTTTAGTTTTTTATTTATTGCTGTCCGGTAAAACTCCAAAGAGCATAAAAACCCTGCCCGAAACCCAGTAAAATTGGACTTCGGGTTTTATTTTTTCAAAAGTAAGCCCCCTAATCGAAAAGACTTGGTTCTGGTGGTGCTTTTTGCATCTCCTTTGCAAGGAAATCATTCCAAGTTTTCTCGGGATTTTCCATGAATGCGATAAAATCGACGTAGTACATGAG
>UQNO01000052.1 GCA_900542475.1 uncultured Bacteroidota bacterium | reverse complement strand
CATAAAGTGTCGATTGACTTCGACTTGATAAAAAATCGCCCCTCTTGGTTCGTTGTCGTTCCATAACGAGATATCTCGCTGATAATATTGACATTATGAATCGCTGTCAGGCTGTCTTTCGAAAAAATTCTTCCCTTTATCGAAAAAAACTCCTCTTGAGAATGAAGTTCAACCACACCAAGAGCAAAAATCAATAAAAGGAGTTTTTTCATGCAAAGATAATGACGCAAATTGTTTGTTGTTACATGGTCATGGCAATTGCCGTCATTTCGGTTGAGGTGTGATGAACTTTGACGAAATGACGGCTAATATCTGATGCCTAATAGTTAGCGGTTCAGTTTCCCGTTACTGCCCAGCACATTAATGATTTTATGCTCATAGAGTTCTTTCATGTGTTCTCTTGCCGGTCCGAGGTACTTTCTCGGGTCGAACTCTGCCGGTTTCTCGGCGAGGGTCTTGCGGATTGCCGCTGTCATGGCGAGACGGCTGTCGGAGTCGATGTTGATTTTGCACACTGCCGACTTCGCCGCCTTGCGGAGCTGCTCTTCTGGAATGCCCACCGCTGCTTTCAAGCTGCCGCCGTATTTGTTGATGGTGTCAACATCGTCCTGCGGCACTGATGATGAGCCGTGAAGCACGATAGGGAAGCCCGGAAGCTCTTTCTCTATAGCCTCGAGTACGTCGAAAGCCAGCGGAGGAGGTACTAAACGGCCTGTCTGTGGGTCAACTGTGCATTGTTCGGGGGTGAATTTGTAGGCGCCGTGCGATGTCCCGATAGAGATTGCGAGAGAATCGACACCCGTCTTTGTCACGAAATCCACGACTTCCTCCGGTTTTGTGTAGTGGCTGACCTCTGACGCGACCTCGTCTTCCACACCTGCCAAAACGCCGAGTTCGCCCTCGACAGTGACATCGTGTTTATGAGCGTAGTCAACGACTTTGCGAGTGAGAGCCACGTTCTCGTCGTAAGGAAGAGCCGAGCCGTCAATCATCACTGACGAGAAGCCCATTTCTATGCAATTTTTGCAAAGCTCGAAGGAATCGCCGTGGTCGAGGTGAAGCACAATCTCGGGGCGTTCGCAGCCGAGTTCTTTGGCGTATGCGACAGCTCCTTCGGCCATGTAACGGAGCAGAGTCTGGTTGGCATAGTTGCGCGCGCCTTTCGAAATCTGGAGAATCACCGGTGATTTTGTCTCCACCGCCGCCATGATAATGGCCTGCATCTGTTCCATGTTGTTGAAATTGAAAGCCGGGACGGCATATCCGCCGTTGACGGCTCTTGCAAACATATCGCGGGTGTTCACTAACCCTAAATCTTTGTAGTTTACCATGTTATTATGATTTTATCGATTTTCTAACTGCAAAATTACATAATTTAATGATTAAAATCAAAAAAATTGATTGGTCATAAAAAAATATTTGTATTTTTGCAATGAAAATGAGAGAATGCTCTTCTTCGGTTAATCTGACAGGTTGTTATGTCGGCCTGATAAAATAATCATGAGACAGATGTCTATGTTTTTCGGAGATGTCATTGTTGAAACAAAGGGCTATTAGAATTCGAGTGGAAGACCGATGTATAACATTTTAAAAAAGGAAAAAATATGATAATCACGGCTGGCAACTTCCTGTTATTAGCTGCTGTTATTTTGATTTTCAGCATTTTAATAACGAAAGCGGGATATAAAATGGGAGTCCCGACACTTTTGATATTTCTCATGGCGGGTATGATTTTCGGCGAGGACGGTGTCGGAATACATTTCAGCAACTATGAGTTCGCGCAGTTTATCGGCATGATAGCTTTGTCAATCATCTTGTTTACTGGCGGCATGGACACACAGTTTGAGCTTATCCGGCCTGTCATCGGTCCGGGAATAGTCCTGGCGACATCAGGGGTGCTGCTTACCACTGTGTTTACTGGTTTTTTCATTTACGGAGTGGGTATTATCTTCGAGAAAGTGCTGTCGTTGTCGCTCGCGATGGCGTTGCTGCTCGCCGCCACTATGTCGTCAACCGACTCGGCTTCGGTGTTCAGCATATTGAGGTCGCAGAAACTCAAGCTGAAGCACAACCTGCGACCCCTTCTGGAGCTCGAGAGCGGCAGTAACGACCCTATGGCGTACATGCTCACCATTGTGATGGTTCAGGTGGTACAGACTAATGTGGGGGCTGGTATCAGTTGGATTTACATCGTGCTTACGTTTTTTCTTCAGTTTGTGGTCGGTCTCGTGGTCGGCTTGCTTTTCGGCCGCGTCTATGTGTGGATTCACAACAAGCTGCAGCTTGAGAACAAGGCGCTGTATCAGATTCTCATAGTGGGATTCATATTCCTTACATTCGCCATCACCGACATGCTCAACGGCAACGGCTATCTCGCTGTCTATATCGCCGGAATTGTAGTGGGAAACGCCGGTCTTGTCGATAACAAAATCAAGCTTTTCGGCAAGATGCACACCGTCTTCGGAAGCAGCAAGCTTATCGAGCGTCGCAGCATCGACAGGCTTCTTGACGGCCTGGTGTGGATGGTGCAAATCGTGATGTTCCTTTTGTTGGGACTGCTCGTAACGCCGCACAATATGCTGAAAATGGCAGTGCCTGCTATCATTATCGGTGTCTTCATGATATTGCTCGGACGACCGCTTGCCGTGTGGATAAGCCTGCTCCCCTTCAGAAAAATAGAGTTCAAAGACAAGCTTTTCGTGTCGTGGGTTGGGTTGCGAGGCGCCGCACCTATCATTTTTGCGACATATCCTTTCATACATGGTGTCAAAGGCGGCGAAATGATATTCAACGTGGTGTTTTTCATCACCCTGCTATCGCTGATTTTCCAAGGGACAACCATTCCTTTCATGGCGAAACATCTGCATCTTGGAGAAAAAGACACCAGCGGTCCCGAAAACTTCGGTGTGGAAATACCGGAAGAACTTAACACCGCCATGGAGATGCAACTCGTTGAGAACGAAGCGTATTTGAAAGATTATCCACTGTCTAAAGGTACTCTTGTGATGCTCGTCAAACGCGACCACAAATACATCGTCCCAAATGGAAAACTATATCTTAAAAAAGGCGACAAGCTTCTACTAATCTCCGAAAACGAAGGGTAGAGCCGCCATCTCGACAGAAACAGAGAGCCTTTTCCGCAAAAACTCTTGCTTTGGCGGGCAAATCGGCTGCGGAAGACTGATTTGGTATAAAAATCCGCGTTGTTTGTGTTATCTGCGAGAGATTTTCTTATCTTTGCAAAAAATATTTTATGGCAAAGCGCAAAGTACCGCATACTTTTGTTATTGTTTTTTTCATAATCGTCGTCGCTGCCGTTATGACGTGGTTTATCCGTCCAGGCAAATACATCGACGGTGTTTTTTATTATGCGAACGAGCTGCCTGTCGAGTATCAAGAGGA
The DNA here is from genome assembly GCA_900542475.1 of uncultured Bacteroidota bacterium. Taxonomy (GTDB): domain Bacteria; phylum Bacteroidota; class Bacteroidia; order Bacteroidales; family F082; genus Limimorpha. The sequence goes on along the minus strand of UQNO01000052.1, from coordinate 9,917 downwards.
TTTTCATCCGGAAGCTCAGACTTGGCAGGTGTTTTCGGCACTTTTCAACGGTTTTGTGCAGCAGTCGAAAATCATCGTTTTCATACTGATGATAGGCGGTGCGTTCTGGATTATGAACAAAAGCCATGCCATCGACATGGGCATTCTCTCTTTTTTGAGATTTACTCAACGGCTTGAAGGTCATAAGTTTATAAGTTTTTTAGGCATTGATAACATCATCATCGTGCTGATAATGTTGCTGTTCAGCTTGTTTGGTGCTATCTTCGGTATGAGCGAGGAGTGTATCGCTTTTGTGATTATTGTCATACCTCTCGCAATATCAATGGGTTACGACAGCATTGTCGGTCTCTGCATGGTGTATGTCGCGGCGCATATCGGTTTCGCCGGCGCGATTTTGAACCCGTTCACCATCGGGATAGCGCAAGGCATCGCTGATGTCCCGTTATTTTCAGGCATCGGCTACCGTGTCTTCTGCTGGTTGATTATCAACATCTTCGGCATTGCTTTCGTGCTGCATTACGCTCACAAGGTCAAGAAAAATCCCACTTCGTCTATAATGTACGATGACGATGCTTATTGGCGGAAAAGCGAGGCTGCGGGTGCACAGGAACTCGAGCGTTATGTGCCCAAGGCGGCTTGGTTTGTGTATGCTTTACTGCTTGTCGTGATGGCGGTTTTCTCGTATTTCTATCCGGAAACAACCTTAAAAGTCGGCTCTCGCTCGTTTACAGTGTGTATAATCCCGATTCTGACAGGCTTGTTCGCTGTCATAGGGATTTTGTCGTTAAGAAAATCGGTACATAATTTCATTCTTTTGATACTGTTGTACACTATAATATATCTCATTGTCGGAGTGATGGGTTATGGCTGGTATGTGATGGAAATCGCGTCGTTGTTCATCGCCATGGGTATATGCAGCGGCATCGCTATAGGGAAGAGCGCCAGCGACATAGCTCGCTTTTTCATCGAGGGAATGCAAGATATTTTGTCGGCAGCGGTGGTTGTCGGGTTGGCAGGAGGCATTGTGGTGATTCTTCAAGACGGCGGTGTCATCGACACTGTTTTATACGGTCTGTCTAAGTCGATGTCCGATTTTGGCAAGGTGGCGTCGGTGGAGATAATGTATGGTATTCAGACACTTATAAATATCATCATTCCGTCCGGTTCGGCGAAGGCTGCCATCACTATGCCTATTATGGCGCCGTTCAGCGACCTCATCGGGGTGTGCCGTCAAGCCACAGTGATGGCGTTTCAGTTCGGCGACGGCTTCACCAACATGATAACCCCGACATCCGGCGTGCTTATCGGAGCACTCGGTGTGGCGAAAATCCCCTACCAGAAATGGTTCAAATGGGTGTGGAAGTTTATTTTGATGTTGATTATAATTGGTGGATTGCTGCTGATTCCAACGGTGCTGGTTCCACTTGAGGGATTTTAGCACAATAGCCGCCGTTTTTCTCAAAATGACAGAGAAATTATAAGTATAAACGAAATAATATCGAATGATAACGGGAATATAGCTCTCTCGACAAGCCCGAAATGACGACCATGAGTGTTCTGCTTGACATAAAAAATCTAAAGATATCGTTCCTTCGCGACGGCGAATGGAACGAGGCAGTGCATGGTGTCAGTTTTGAGGTGCCGAGAGGTAAGACGTTGGGAATCGTCGGCGAATCCGGGTCGGGAAAGTCGGTGAGCAGCCTGGCGGTGATGAAGCTGCTGAACGAGAAACAGTCGCGGATAACCGCTGACGAGATGACCCTTGACGGGAAGGATATACTGCATCTTCCGGAAGATGAGATGCACAACATCCGCGGCAAGCGTATCGCGATGATATTCCAGGAGCCGATGACCTCGCTGAATCCTGTTTTTCAATGTGGTTTTCAGGTTGCGGAGGCTGTTCTCGCACATGAGGACGTGAGCGAAGAAGAAGCGAAGTCACGCGTCATGTCGCTGTTTGAAAAAGTGCTGCTGCCACGCCCCGAGGCAATCTTCAAGAGCTACCCTCACGAGCTGTCGGGCGGACAAAAACAACGTGTCATGATTGCAATGGCAATAGCTTGCGCCCCGGAGCTTTTGATTGCCGACGAACCTACCACGGCACTCGATGTCACAGTGCAAAAAGAGATACTGAAACTGCTGAAAGAACTGCAACGCACCGAAAACCTCTCGATGATTTTCATCTCTCATGACATAGGGGTGGTGTCGGAGGTGTCGGATTATATCTTGGTCATGCACGACGGTGAGGTCGTGGAATACGGCGAATCCCAAGAAATACTGAATAATCCTAAAGAACCCTATACCAAAGGTCTTCTCGCCTGTCGCCCGCCAAGGGACTGTCGCCTGAAACGCCTGCCTGTCGTGAAGGAGTTCCTCGACGGCACCTGGAGCGATAATGTTGATTTCAGACAGCAACTCGTTGTCACTCAAGAAGAAAGAAAATCTCATCTTGCAAAACTATATTCGCAAGAGCCTATTTTGAGGGTGGAGCGTCTTAAGACATGGTTTCCGTTGAGAAGGGGTGTCTTCAGTCGTGTTTACGACTATGTCAAGGCTGTTGACGACGTGAGTTTCGAGGTCTATTCAGGAGAGACGATAGGTCTTGTTGGCGAGTCGGGATGCGGAAAGACGACGCTGGGACGCTCTGTTTTGCGTTTGGCGGAGCCTTCGGAAGGCAGGATTGTTTTTGAAGGTCAAGATGTCATGTCGTTGAGTGGCAGCGGTTTGCGTGAATATCGCAAACGTGTGCAGATAGTGTTTCAAGACCCATATTCGTCGCTGAATCCAAGGATTCGCATCGGCGACGCGATAGCGGAGCCGATGATGGTGCACGGCATAGAACCTGACGCAAAGAAACGTCGCGACAAGGTGTGCGAGCTGCTTGTCGAGGTCGGGCTCGCCCCGGAGTACTATCAACGTTATCCTCACGAGTTGTCCGGTGGCCAAAGGCAAAGAATATGCATCGCGAGGGCGTTGGCGGTGCAACCGAAACTCGTAATCTGCGACGAGTCGGTGTCGGCCCTCGACGTGTCGGTGCAGGCACAGACGTTGAACCTGCTCAACAGACTGAAACACGACTTCGGCCTCACATATATCTTTATCTCTCATGACCTTAACGTCGTTCGCTTCATGTCAGACCGCATCATTGTGATGTACAATGGCAAGCCTGTGGAACTCGGTGACGCGGACGATATTTTCAATAACCCTAAAAACGATTATACGAAAAAATTAATTAACGCAATCCCCAAGATATGAAAACAATTAAGGAAATCTATCGTATTGGACACGGTCCTTCGTCAAGTCACACCATGGCTCCTCGCTTCGCCGCCGAGCAGTTTCTTGAGCGTCATAGAGATGCAGCCTCTTTCGAGGTGACGCTTTATGGAAGCCTTGCCGCCACTGGCAAAGGCCACCTCACCGACGTGGCGATACTCGAAGTGCTTGAGCCTCATGCCAGAGTAAATATTGTATGGCAACCGAAAATATTTCTTCCGTATCATCCTAATGGCATGACATTCAAGGCTTTTGACGAATCAAACAAAACACTTGAGGAATGGACGGTTTACAGTGTCGGCGGAGGTGCTCTCGAAGAGGAAGGCAAGCCTTCCGTGCTTCCCGACATCTATCCTTTGACTACGATGACGGAGATAATGAAATGGTGTGAGGATACCGGCAGAACATATTGGGAGTATGTCCTTGAGAATGAGAATGACAACTCTCTCATTGACCATCTGAAAGAAGTGTGGGCGACCATGAAAGAGGCTGTTGAACGTGGACTGCGCACCGAGGGTCGTTTGCCAGGACCGTTGAATTTGGCAAGGAAAGCAACCCAGTATCATATCAAGGCGATGGGATATCAACATCACACTCTGCGCAACCGTGGTTTGGTGTTCTCGTATGCTCTCGCTGTCAGTGAGGAAAACGCCTCGGGCGGTCTCATCGTCACTGCGCCTACATGCGGCTCTTGCGGAGTGCTGCCGGCGGCATTGTATCATATCTGGGAAAGCTATGAATTTGATGAGATGCGTATCTTGCGCGCCTTGATAACGGCAGGTCTGATTGGTAACATAGTGAAAACCAACGCTTCCATCTCCGGCGCCGAGGTGGGTTGCCAGGGCGAGGTGGGAGTGGCATGCGCCATGGCTGCCGGCGCCGCTTGTCAGATATTCGGAGGCAGCGTGGCACAGATAGAATACGCCTGCGAAATGGCTCTCGAACATCACCTCGGCATGACATGCGACCCCGTCTGCGGCCTCGTCCAGATTCCATGCATCGAACGCAACGCCTTCGCCGCCGCTCGCGCCCTCGACTGCAATATCTACTCGACATTCACCGACGGACGCCATCGCGTGTCTTTCGACAAAGTGATCGCCACCATGAACAAAACCGGTCGCGACATCCCTTATCTATACAGGGAAACATCTGAAGGAGGTCTCGCTGAAGATTATAAACAGATGGAGTAGAGACGCGATTTATCCGTATAAACCTACAAAGAGTGACAGTAAATCGCCCGATATGGCAAAAAGAAATAATTATGAAGAGATTGTTCTTGGCAATTCCAATAGAAACAAAAAACAACGGTTTCATACCGCTCGTTGACGATTTGAAAAAACGTCTCGCACACGAGAAGATGATAAACTGGGTGCGCCCGACAAATATACATTTGACACTGAAGTTCATAGGGGAGACGCCACCTCGAGATGAACCAAAAATCATTGAGGCGGTGTCGAAAGTCCTTGACAATCAGAAGAGTTTTACGATGGACTTCAATCGCACCGGCATCTTCGGGGCTCGTTATGCGCCGCGTGTCCTCTGGCTCGGAATGCAGCAGACCCCCGATGTCTTGCTAAATCTCGAAGAAGCCGTCTTGACAGCTTTCGATAATATCGGCTATCAACGAGATAGACAGAATTTTGTGCCGCATCTTACACTCTGTCGTATCAAAAACCTCTGCGAAAAACAGTATTTTCAAAAGGTGGTGCAAGCCATAGAACATAAGACATACATCTACCAAGAGGTGAATGAAATAATATTGTTCCAAAGCATCTTGCGACCCGAAGGCGCCGTTTACAAGGTTGTGAAAAAATGGGATTTGCCGTGAATCAGATAAAAAAACCAAGGGCTGAAGTCTGAAGTCTAAAGTCTTTTTACTATCTTTGCAAAAAATTGTGCGATGCTGATTACAGCCGTCATAATCACTCATAACGAAGAGCGCAACATTCGCCGATGCCTCAATTCGGTGCAAGATGTTGCAGATGAGATTGTTGTGCTCGATTCTTTCTCTACCGACGGCACCAGGAAAATATGTGATGAGTTCAACGTCAAGTTTATGAGTCAGCAATGGAGAGGCTATTCCGAACAGAAAAACCTCGCCAACAGCCTCGCCTCTAACGACTGGATTTTTTCAATAGATGCAGATGAGGAGCTTTCCGATGAACTGAAAAAATCTATTTCCGAGCTAAAAAACAAAGACGTTCCTGATGATAATGTTTTCAGTATGAACCGCCTGACGAACTATTGTGGACGCTGGATTCGTCACTGCGGCTGGTATCCCGACAGGAAGATAAGGATATGGAATCGTAACAAGGGCTCATGGCAAGGCGAGATTCATGAAACAATAGAGTTTTCATCGGCAGTCAAAGAGAAAGTGCTGAAAGGCGACCTTCTTCATTACTCTTTTGAAACAGCGCAAGATTATGAAAATCAGCAGTTTAAGTTTGCCAAGATGCGGGGGCGACATTATTTCATGAAAGAAAAGAAACATGCCTCGTTTTTTATGACGGTGTCGCCGGTTTTTGCCTTCGTGCAACATTATTTTTTTCAACTCGGCTTTCTCGACGGTGCCGACGGCTTACATATATGCCGTGTTGCCGCAAAGGCTACAAGACTGAAATATCAAACGCTTAAAGAATTGACAGATAAGAAGATATGATAAGATTTGATAAATATAAACGTGCTGAAAAAAAGGATTACTGCTTCACATTCATTATCCCGACATGGAATAATTTGAAGTATCTTGAGCTTTGTGTGAACAGCATCCGCAAAAACTCGGCTTATGAACATCAGATTATCATAGCTGTCAACGAAGGTGTTGACGGCACGCTTCAATGGGTTGAAAATCAAAGTCTCGACTATATCTATGCGAAGGAAAACATCGGCATTTGCTACGCCTTGAACGCCTGCCGCAGCCTTATCGACACCAAATTCGTGTTTTATGCCAACGACGACATGTATTTCCTTCCGAACTGGGACGTCCCGATTCTTGAACGGATAAACCAACTGACTGACAATCAGAATGATACACATAAATATTTTATGATTTCCAGCACCCTTGTCGAGCCTGCCGGAAACAATCCTTGCGTAGTCCATAAAGACTTCGGCGCTGATATAGAGAGTTTCCGTGAGGCTGATTTGCTGAAAGAAAAAGACAATCTGTGCCGCAGTGACTGGCGTGGAAGCACTTGGCCGCCCAACGTGATGCCTCTCGACTGCTGGGACCTCGTCGGCGGAATGAGCGTGGAGTTCCACCCAGGCTGGTATTCAGATCCCGACATCTCGCGTAAGCTATGGCATGCCGGAGTGCGTGATTTTATCGGTGTCGGCAACAGCCTCGTCTATCATTTCGGAAGCAAATCGACGAAGAGAATGCATAAAAATCCGGGTAAGAAGATGTTTCAACTGAAATGGGGCGTCAGCCCGGGCGCTTTCACACGGCATTATCTACGCCGCGGCGACGCCGATTTTACGGAAGTAGAAGAGGATAAACTGCCTAAACCTAACAATATCAAACAGTTGATAAAAAGAATATTTGCTTGTTTTGGAAATAAAAAAATAAATTATTAACATAAAAAAATTAAAGTTATGACAAACATCAATCAAATTGATTTCTCGGGAAAACGCGTCATTGTCCGCGTTGACTTCAACGTACCATTAGATGATAATTTCAACATCACTGACGACACTCGTATGCGCGCCGCCATGCCGACATTGCGTAAAGTGATGAACGACAATGGCATGCTTATCATTATGTCGCACCTCGGTCGTCCGAAAAATAATCCGGACCCGAAATATTCTGTCAAACCGCTCGTGAAACATCTTGAGGAACTCGCGGGCAAACCCGTCATCTTCGTTGACGACTGCATGAAAGCCGCAGAGCCTGTCAAAGCCATGAAACCAGGTGATGTCATGCTTCTCGAAAATCTCCGCTTCTACGCCGAGGAAGAGGGCAAGCCGCGTGGCGTCGAGAAAGGCGAGCCGGGCTACGACGAAGCAAAGAAAGTGGTGAAGACTGCTCAAAAAGAGTTTACCAAGACCCTCGCCTCGTATGCTGAATATTATATCAACGATGCCTTTGGAACAGCACACCGCGCTCACGCTTCAACATCTCTCATCGCCGACTATTTCGACTCTGACCATAAAATGTACGGCTACCTCATGAGCAAGGAGGTGGCTGCTATCGATAAGGTGATGAACGACATCAAACGTCCTTTCACAGCTATCATGGGCGGCTCGAAAGTCTCGACAAAAATTGAAATTATCGAGAACTTGCTCACAAAGGTCGATAACCTCATCCTTTGTGGCGGTATGACATACACCTTCAAGAAAGCTCTCGGAGGAAAGATTGGCAACTCAATCTGCGAAGACGACAAACTCGACCTCGCTCTCGATATTTTGGCAAAAGCCAAGGAAAAAGGCGTGAACCTCGTTTTGTCAAGCGACACCGTGGCTGGTGATAAATTTGCCAACGACGCTGATACTCAAATTGTTGACCCGATGAATATCCCTGAAGGCTGGGGAGGCATGGATATAGGTCCGAAAACACGCGAGATTTTCGCCAAGGTCATCAAAGGCTCAAAGACCATCCTCTGGAACGGCCCGAGCGGCGTGTTTGAGTTCGACACCTTCGCACAAGGCTCAAAGGCAATAGCAATGGCTATCGTCGAGGCAACAAAAGACGGTGCTTTCTCGCTCATCGGCGGCGGCGACACGGTGGCTTGTATCAACAAATTCGGTCTCGCCGACCAAGTCTCGTACGTTTCAACAGGTGGCGGCGCTCTCCTCGAAGCTATCGAGGGTAAAGAGTTGCCGGGCATCGCAGCAATTAAAAAATAATCTCGTCATTTCGACCGAAGCGAAGCGTAGTGGAGACTTGAACGTGCGAAAGCATTCGCCTCCGGTGAATAAATCTCGGAACTACAAGTGCCCGAGAGCACTCAAATGTTATGGATTTCTCGACTTCGGCTTCGCCTCCGCTCGAAATGACGATTTCAATATTTATCAATTTAAAACATTTATCAATTATGAAAAAAACATTATTATCTTTAATAGCTATTTTTGCGATAATGCTTGACGCAAATGCTCAATGGGTTAGCCCGGGCAACGGCACAACATACACATTGCCGGACCTCGTCGATGTTTCCAATGGAGCGGTCGCCGCAGGCACTGACGGCTTTGTCATCAATGCCGATGTGACGATTTCCACTAACGATGTGCTAAAAATCGACAACCAAGTGACGCGTATTGACGTGGCTGATGTTCTTATAACTATCAGCGGTTCAATGATTTGCACCAATACTAATGCTGAAATGGTTGAGTTTCGCAGACTGAATGAGACGGAGCATTTCAAGATACGCTTTGAGAACGCTGTGGCTTGCGACATCAAGAAAATGTATTTCTCTTACGGCGCAGGTATCAAGGTCATTGACTCCGAAGTGACTTTCGACGATGTAAAATTCGCATATTTTACAAAGGATTACTGCAATGCGGTCATCGACATTTTCAATTGCAATCCGGTGATTAAAAACTGCTTCTTCGTGCAGAACGAGGGCGCTGCCATCAGCTCGCCAGCCAACGGACAAGCCTCTCCGCAGATTTTGAATTGCACTTTCGACGGAAATGTCACTTCCAATAGCAACCATCCTCAAATAAATCTCGGCCCTGGCAGCCTGCTCGACACCATCTATATCGTTGGAAATGTGATAACAGGCGCCTTCGATATGTCAGGCGGCATCTCGGTGAGCGACCTGCTGGAAACAGGCTCGACAAAAGTGCTTTTGAAGAACAACATAGTGCGAAACAATCGCTATGGCTATAACCAGCAGGGTAAGACCATCTCTTCGCTTGTCGTTGGAAATGAATTTATCGACAATAACCTGGAGACAAATCCGATGAACGGAGGCAGCGGAATCTCTATTTTTGGTTATTCTGTCAACAACAAGGCGATTTTGCGTAACAATGTGATTACCGGCAACTTATGGGGCATCACAGCCATTTATTTCCATGATATTGACATGGGGACGGAGGAAGACTGGGGGCGTAATGAGATTCATGACAACGGCAATAGCGGCAATGTTTACGATCTCTACAATAACTCGACCTGTGACCTCCTGGCTGTCGGAAACGATTGGGGTGTGACGACATTAAACGAGATAGAGGACCATATCGTTCATAAAAATGATAACCCCGAACTCGGCTTGGTCACGTTTTATCCATTTATCGGAATAGAGTGGATTGACGAGAATGTTTCTGAATATCTTATGAAAGATAATCGAGTGTACACCCTCGAAGGTCGCTGCCTCGGTTCAGAGGTGCCGGCAAACTATAAAGGTGTTTATATCCGAAATGGACGGAAATACCTGAAATAAAACCAACGACGTTATTCGTTATTGTTCAAATTACCTGGTACGTCCGGTACCTCAAGGACGTACCAATCATTTGTTTAGGCAATTGGTTGGTGTTTTATTTCGTGCCATTATACAATTAGCCTACAAAACGTGTTTTATTTCAACAAAAACCTTATATTTTTATGAAATCATAAAACCATGCCGTTTATTTTTGCAAAAAAAGACGATGAAGAAAAAATTTCCATAGTATGAGCATTAGTCAAAAAAATGACTATATTTGCAGCGAGTTGGGGG
>UQNO01000051.1 GCA_900542475.1 uncultured Bacteroidota bacterium | reverse complement strand
AAATATCTCATAAACTCGAAAATCCCTGTCGATGCGTCTAATGCCTCGCCAAATGTCTCATAATCAACAAAGACATTCACCAACTCCTCCTCCTTCGGCAACGAGTTGAGCCAACTGACAAAATCCTCGACCCTGAACGTCTCATGCGCAAACTTCAGTGTTATCTCATCGCTCATCTTCCAATTACGGAGCGCCACCTTCAATTTAGGATTTATCACATTGACATACAGATAGTTGGGACTCTTCCAGCCAAGAATGTGCTTGGCACCTTCGGTAAGCATCAAGTCGAACCCCATCTCCGCCACGTCAGCACCGATTTCATTTGAATAAATAAGCTCTGTATTATGGAAAGTCTTCGGTCTAACTCCAAACACCTCCCTCATAAGTCGTTTGTGCTCTGTCACCTCCATCTTAAAAGCGGCTTTATTCATCAGCGATGACGCTGAATGAGAGTATGTAGCGGCCAACACCTCCACATTACCCGTCGCCACGAGCTTTTTGAAGCTATCCAAGGCATACGGCGTATATGTCTCCATCTGCTCTATGGCTGTGCCAGAAAACGAAACCGCAAACCTCATCTTGCTTCCAAGCTCTTCTATCTTCTTGAGCATCAACTGATTCATCGGAATATAGCATCTTTCGGCCACACGCTGCATTGTGATGCGGTTGTTGTAGTCGTCATAGTAAAAATGACGCTTTCCGATGTCGAAGAAACGGTACGTGCGAAGCCTATACGGCTGATGCACCTGGAAATAGAAACATAAACTTCTCATATCTCTTACTTATTTATTGCCAATTCATAAACATTCTTAATCTTTTTCGCGGCGTACTCCCATTTCAGGTTATCGACTTCTTCTTTTCCCTCCTTACGGAAAATTTTGTTCACCGCCTTGTATTTGCAGATGCCGTAAATTGCGTCGGCGAGACCGTTGATGTCCCAGAAATCGACTTTCAACGCATGTTCCACCACTTCGGAAACACCTGATTGTTTCGAGATGACGACCGGCACTTTCAGTCGCATCGCCTCAAGCGGCACTATACCGAAAGGCTCTGATATTGAGGGCATTACAAACACATCTGTCATAGCGAACATCTGATCGACATCGTTGCCTTTGAGGAAGCCTGTGAAGTGGAAGTTGGCACCGATTTTCAGTTGCGCCACTCGTTTTATCATCTTTTGCAGAAGGTCGCCAGTGCCTGCCATCACAAAATGAATTGTCGGGTCAACTTGTAAGACCTTGTATGCCGCCTCAACGAAATACTCCGGACCTTTCTGATACGTGATACGTCCGAGGAATGTCACCACCTTGTTTTTCAAGCCGCTGCGCTCATACTCATCGAGCGATTTGTCGCTTGGCTCCACTGCGTTGTGCACAGTGACGACCTTCTTGGGATTGATGCCGTATTTCTCGATGACGATGTTGCGCGTCCAGTCACTCACCGTTATCACCATGTCGGCCGCCTCCATACCGCGTCTTTCTATAGCGTACACGTCCGTGTTGATATTCTCGCCAGAGCGGTCGAACTCCGTGGCGTGCATGTGCACGACAAGAGGCTTGCCGGTAGTCTCTTTCGCAGCAATCCCGGCGGAATACGTCAGCCAATCATGCGCATGGATAACATCGAAATCATATTGTGTTGCAAGAGACGAGCCTATCAAGGCGTATCTTGCAACCTCTTCCATAAGATTAGCCCCGTATTTGCCGGAAAACTCATATCTCGGGGCGAAGACCGAGCTGCGAAATCCCTTTGTGGCATGATGCCGTTCCTCCATCATCACATCATACTGCTCGGGACCTAAATATGGAATGATATTAGAGCCAATTTCCATGTATTGCACTCTGTCCCAATAACTTCGCTCCGCCTCATGGTCGATATTGACGGTCACATCGCTGGCGTTGAGCAGACGCACATTTGTCTGATCCTCGTCGCCAAACGCCTTGGGTACCACAAACAGCACGTCAACGCCGTTCTTTGCAAGACCCTTTGTCATGCCGAAGCATGCCGTTCCAAGACCGCCCGTGATATGAGGCGGGAACTCCCAACCAAACATCAAGACTCTCATAACTAAATGATATTAGAGTTATCAACATCAAAGCGCGACAAATCAGCATCGTTGCTGTATTTGAGCCAATTTATCACATATTTCATATATAACAACGCCGCCACACTCGTAGACTGCGAGATACAACCACGAGCTTCATGAGGCGGATTGCCATCATAAATTTCAGAAATACTGCCTACGCCGTTCTCAAAAATAGACCGCTCGAATCCTTGGTATAAATCTTCGAGGTAAGGCAGGGCTGTACTTCTATAAAGACGAACACACAAATCAGTGTAAGGCATCATGAGCCACGGGAATACAGTTCCATTATGATACGCCCGCTCTCGTTCGTGATGGTTTCCGATAGTAATGCCGCGATAATTCACGTCACGAGGCGAAAGCGAGCGCAATCCCCTGATTGTCAGCAGTTCGGAACGCGACATGTCAAGAATCCGTTTCTTAAGATTGTCATCTAACGGAGAATAACGCAGCGACGCAGCTATCAGCATGTTCGGACGAACCATCTCGTTTTTCTCGCTATCGTTGACAAAGTCGTAAAACATCTCGGTTTTCTCATTATAGAACGTCTTAACGAAAGATTTCTCAATCCTGTCAGTATGTTTTTTCCATTCTTTAAGATGCTTATTCTTTTTATCTGCCACCTTAAGCAGTTCGACTCCGTAACGCAAAGCGTTGTACCACAAAGCGTTTATTTCAATAGCATATCCATTGCGAGGCGTCCACGGCTTGCCGTCGCAGAAGACATTCATCCATGTTAGAGCGAGGTTTTCGTTTCCAATATACAAAAGTCCATTGTCATGGGTTTTCACATTGAAATCAGCCCCCTGAATGAAACTGTCCAAAATCTTGGTTATCACATCACCATATTCGCGCCAGATGGATTTCTTGTCTTTCCCCAGCATGGACTCATATTTCTGAAGATTCACAACAAACCACAACGGCGAGTCAACCGCTGTATAATAGAGACTCTTTTGGTAATATCTGTGAGGGAAAAACGGACCTTGCATTCTTTTGATGAAATATTTCAGCATCTCTTTGAATGTCTTCTCGTCATCGTTAGCGAGACATATACCCGGCAAGGAGAGGAATGTATCGCGGCTACATGACCCAAACCACGGGAAACCTGCATACATACGGGTTCCATCTTCGCCTCTTATGATAAACTGAAGTGCAGAGTTTTGCAGACAGTGCTCAAAGTTGTCGCAAGGGATTCGATGGTCTATCTGGTTTTCAAAATGTTTCTTCAGTATTGCCGGATTTCTTTCGTCGAGACCCGCCGACACAACGACGTTCTCGCCCGGTTTCAGCGTCACATCAAAAAATCCCGGCACGTAAAGGTCTTCAACGGCATCATAGCCGCGCTCGAACTCCTTGACATAAAATATGTTGCGATACCAGTCGGGACAATGGGTGTATTCCGTCGCTTTGGAAAGTTGGAAACACAGGTGGTCATAGTTCTCGTACATCTGCCACGCAGCGCCGTTTTTCAATGGAATATATTTGCGGTTGGCAACATGGTTCTCACGTGTCACCATGTGGACATTGCGAAACGCAAGAAACGGCGCAAGTCGCAATATTATGGGTTGCACCGCCTCCTCAAGAGTGTAACGGACGAGCACTCGCGACTCTTTTTCTCCGAAAATAAGTTCCTTGGTTAATATCGAGTTGCCAATGCGGTACTTGAGCTTTGGAATAGGCACCGCCGTAAACTCTCTCAAATACTTGTGTCCACGCGGCGCAACAGTGCCGTCCTGATATTCATGAACTCCAAGATGAAACTCTTCCTTGTTGGCTATTATCGTCTCGTCAATCGACGACAGCAACACATGGTTGTTATTGTCAAGCTGCGGTTGAGGAACGACCAACAAACCGTGATATTTCCTTGTATTACAACCGATTATTGTCGTGTTATAGAAAGCGCCAAGACGATTGGAACGCAGAATCTCCTTGTCCATCGCAAACTCGAGGTTCACCAATTGCCGTTTTTCAAAAGAGATATAAGCCATATTAAATCTATTTGTTCAAATTACAAAGTGCAAATATATGGATTGTTTTTGAAAAAAACAAGAAAAAATTTGTGTTTTTTTCATATCGGCGCCATATCAGTGTTTTGCAGACTAATCTTTTGAAAAGACATCAAGATATTCTTTTTCTTCTGGAGTTTCCGGTAGATTTTTCCCGGAATATAAATTATATACGAAAACAAGTTCTTTTTCGCTCTTTGTCTCACGGATATATTGTCTCTTCATTTTCGGCTTAACGCCCGATATTCCCAATGTTTCCGATATTTTTTTCATAAGCGTTTTCTCCGGAGTGTCGCCGAAAGACAGGTGCCACCAATATTTTCTCACGGTGTCACCGTTGTCATTGACGACGTGCAGATGCACTGATGGATGCAGAATTTTATTGCCATTATGTAATTCCATATATAGTGCGCGACCGACAATAATGCCCCGCTCATTGACTACGGGCAGGAATTCCATGATATTGTTCTCTGGAACGAAACCGACATCTGTTGTTTTGCCGGCGACAGTCGAGGCGTCCTTTTTCACAGATTCTGGTATTATTTGAGTTCTCGGCGTTTTCTTTGAATTTATAGGGATAGTCTGCTTGCTGTGCGTCTCCACGCCACTCTCCGTCAAAGGCTGTGGTTCATGCCAAACACCTTGAATTTCAATGGTTTCAGTGCCTTTAGGAACCTTGAGCTCGAATTTGTCGCCGCTTCTTTTACCAACAAGGGCTTTCGCCACCGGCGAGATGAACGACAACAGTCCTTTTGAGAAATCCGCCTCATCAACACCGACGATTCTCACCGTGCGACCATTATATTTCACATATACACCGAAACTTACGGTCTCTTTGTCAGCCCTGCTCACGTCCACCTCAACAGCAGTATTAATACGCTCAACGAGCAATTTCATCTTTGCATCGACAAAATTGCTCATTATGTAATTTCCGCTTGCCGCAACACGTTCATTCTCAAGGTCTTCAAGTTCTTTTTTCAAAGTTTCCAGACCTTCATGAGTAACATAGTTGGGCATGCCTTTAGGCAAATAGGCCCTCGGCGGCACCATTGGAACATCTTCCTGATCGCCTTCCTTGACAAAACCTCTGCTCATCAGTTAAGCATCAAGTCAACCGCGCCCATTTTCGTGTTTACACAGTCGTATGTGGCGGCATATTGAAGAATAGCATTCAATGCGTTGCGACTCGGTTTCATGTCGGCGCACATATCATACAGCGCCTCTTTTACTTCATCTTCAAATAACAGTGTAGAATTTAAGCTCATAGGCATTAGATTTCGTTTGTATTTTGAAATCATAACGCCTATTAACATTTATTTATTTTACGACTGTGGAAAAAAATTAAAAAATCTTAACAGTTATCATCTTAAAGTCAACTGTAAATTCTTCGTTTTCACCATCTTGCGCAGATTTATCAAAGCATAGCGCATTCGTCCAAGAGCGGTATTAATACTGACATTTGTCGCATCGGCTATTTCTTTGAACGACATATCGGCATACATTCTCATATTTAGAACCTCACGCTGCTCTTCAGGAAGATATTCCACCATTTTACGAATATCGTCATGTATCTGCTCGGTAACCAGCTGCTCCTCTATCGAAGGGTCGGTAAATCTCGCATTGTCGAGCATATCATAGTCTTCCTTTGAAGGATCTACCATAGGCAGTCGTTTTGCCTTGCGGAAATAATCAATAACAAGATTGTGGGCGATACGCATCGCGAACTGTATAAACTTGCCTTCTTCCTTGTAAGCCCCCGCCTTGACCGTTCTGATAATCTTCAAAAAAGTGTCCTGAAAAATATCGTCAGCGAGTTGCTTATCCTTGACAAGCATCGCAATGTACGAAAAAACTTTGTTCTGGTAACGATCAACCAATACCTCGAAACTTGCCACATCACCATTCTGATAACGTAGTACCAATTCCTTATCGTTTAATATTTCAGACATAAGTCCCCCTTTTTTTAAGGTTATACAATCAAAAAGGGTAAAAATTATCTATAGCGTCTCTCCTATTTTTTATTGGTTGAACAATCGTTTACGTCTAAATTTTTTGCAAATGTAAAACATTTTTTAATACGCTGCCAATTTTTTTTGTATTTTCGTGCAATTTTTTTGAGGTATCATAGTTGCAAATGAACAAATTAGAGAACATAGAAATCCACGGTGCAAGGGTCAACAACTTGAAAAACATTGACTTAAGCATTCCGAAGAACAAATTGATTGTAGTTACTGGATTGTCCGGTTCGGGAAAGTCATCTTTGGCTTTCGACACAATCTATGCCGAAGGTCAGCGAAGATATGTCGAGAGTTTGAGTGCCTATGCCCGTCAGTTTATGGGACGTCTCAACAAACCCGATGTGGATTTGATAACGGGTCTCTCTCCCGCCATAGCGATACAGCAGCGCACCATGACGAGCAACCCGCGCTCAACCGTAGGAACCACCACTGAAATATATGAATATCTCAAACTTCTGTATGCTCGCATAGGAAAAACATATTCGCCGGTTTCAGGCAAAGAGGTGAAACACAGCCAGGTGAGAGATGTTGTCGATTTCATTCTCGAACAGACAGGGAAAGTCGTCTATATTCTTGCCCCCATCGTAATTCCTGAAGGAAGAACACTTCCGGAGCATCTCGACATTTTGCTTCAACAAGGCTTTAACAGATTGATTGTCAACGGCACAGCCGTCAGAATAGAGGATTATCCAAAAGAAAAAAACAAAGGCAGACCCAAAAATATTCGCATCATGGTTGACCGTCTGAAGATAAACAAAGACTCTTCGGAACTTATTGGCCAGTTGTCGGACTCGGTACAGACGGCACTCTATGAAGGCAAGGAAAACTGTATCATTCTCGTTGATAATGATGGAGACAGAAAAGAACACACATTTTCTTCCCGTTTTGAGGCTGACGGAATAACTTTTGAGCCTCCGACAACGCACCTTTTCGCTTTTAACAACCCTTTCGGCGCCTGCAAAACCTGCGAAGGCTTCGGCACCATAATCGGCATAGACGAGGATTTAGTGGTGCCCGACAAATCATTGTCGGTTTACGACAGCGCCATCGCCTGTTGGCGAGGCGACAAGATGAGTTATTTCCGCGACGAACTCGTGAAAAACGCTCACCATTTCAACTTTCCTGTCCACAAACCATATTTTGAGCTGTCGGAGGAACAAAAAGAACTGCTCTGGAAAGGGAACAAATATTTCATGGGCATCGACAACTTTTTTAAAGACGTTGAGAGCCAGTCCTATAAAATTCAATATCGTGTGATGCTGTCGCGGTATCGGGGCAAAACAATCTGCCCTGAATGCCACGGTAAAAGATTGCGTCCTGAAGCCAATTACGTAAAAATAAACGGCAAAAGCATCACTGATTTAACGACAATGCCAATCAGCGGGCTTCAACGTTTCTTTAGTAACATAAAACTTTCACAATCAGACAGTTCCATTGCGGAGAGACTTCTTGTTGAAATTAAAAACCGCATCGGATTTTTGATTGAGGTAGGACTTGGGTATCTGACTTTGAATCGGGCGGCCAACACACTGTCGGGCGGCGAGTCGCAGAGAATCAACCTCGCCACATCACTTGGCAGCAGCCTTGTCGGCTCGACATATATCCTTGACGAGCCGAGCATCGGCTTGCATTCCCGCGACACACAACAACTTATAAAGGTATTAAAACGTCTCCGCGACATAGGAAACACCGTAATTGTTGTCGAACATGACGAGGAAATAATACGCGCCGCCGACCAGATTATCGATATCGGACCCTTTGCCGGCCGTTTCGGCGGAGAACTCGTCTTCCAAGGCAATATCAAAGCCATGGAGAAAAGCGGCAAATCACTTACAGCCCAATACATTACGGGCAAACAGATTATTCCATTGCCGACACATAGACGCAAATGGAACAACGCCATCGAGTTCTCCGGCTGTCTTGAGCATAACCTAAAGAATATCAACGTCATGATACCATTAAACGTACTCACAGTGGTAACAGGCGTGAGCGGCTCGGGTAAATCTTCGTTGGTTAACGACATCATATACACCGCCTTGAAAAAGCATTTTGGAGGCTCCGCGGACAGGACCGGCTCTTTCGGCGCAATGAAAGGAAGCATCAATGCCATTCAATCCGTTGAGATGATAAACCAAAGCCCAATCGGAAAGTCAACACGCTCAAACCCTGTGACTTACGTCAAAGCCTTTGACGATATCAGAAGTCTGTTCGCCGAACAGAAACTGGCAAAGACGCGTGGCTGCAAAGCAGGCTACTTCTCGTTTAACGTACCGGGAGGGCGCTGCGACAACTGCGAGGGCGAAGGAATTCTCAAAGTGGAGATGCAATTCATGGCCGACGTGTTTCTCGAATGCGATGTATGCCACGGCAAACGTTATAAAGAAGAGGCTCTCGAGATTAAGTTTCTCGATAAAAACATCTTCGACATACTCGATATGAGCATTGACGAGGCAATGGAATTTTTCAATCAACCAAATGGCTTTAAAAACATCACGGAGCGTATCGTTCTGAAACTAAAGCCGTTACAAGATGTCGGACTTGGTTATTTAAAAATGGGACAGCCTTCGTCAACTCTTTCCGGAGGCGAGGCCCAACGAATCAAACTGGCTTCTTTTCTTGTCAATGGAACAAATGAAAAGCCAACTCTTTTCATTTTCGACGAACCAACCACCGGGCTGCATTTCCACGACGTGAACAAACTACTCAAAGCCTTCGAGGCATTGATAAACAACGGTCATTCGCTCATCGTCATCGAGCATGATCCAGATGTGATAAAAACAGCTGATTGGATTATTGACCTTGGCCCTGAAGGCGGTGACAATGGCGGCTATTTAGTCTTTGCCGGCACTCCGGAAGATTTGGCCAAATGCAAGGAAAGCCACACAGCCGAGATTCTGGCTAAAAAAATAAATCCGGATTATCACGCCTCTTGTTCTTCATGAAAAGGTCCTCCTTTGATTTCTCAAGACAAATTTTTATAGAATCCATACAATAATTTTTTGCGAATTTAATTAATATTTTATAATTTTGCACTTGAAAAACGAGTGTGATTTTTTATTTTTCAAAATGCTGGCATTCAAGGCTAATTCAAACATTATCAACGCTTTAACAACAAGCACTCTATTTGTATTGCTATTTATCAATCCATATAGATGCTTGTCGCAGGATACTGTTGCCGACAAAAACAGTGTGATATGGCATAAGTTGGAGGGAAGTGTCGGCATGACTATTAATCAGTTGGCAATTACATACTGGGCGGCCGGAGGTGAAAGCAATATGAGCGGAAAAGCCATGGCAGACTTAAAATACACATACAATAGAAGTATGTTTAATTATGTTACCACCGGCATATTCATTTACGGCACACAAAATTTTCCGAAAAGCAAACGACTGGAAAAAACCGAAGACCGTTTGGAACTATCGACGACAATGACTCACAACAACCATAAAAACTTGACATTCACATCAATGATGATGCTAAAGACTCAGTTTACAAACGGATATGCGTATCCGAACGACTCCGTCCCTATTTCAAGTTTTTTCGCCCCTGCATATTTAACAGTATCTGTTGGTTACACCTATAACATCCATGATATTGTACGTATCTTCATAAGTCCCGCCGCCGGCAAATTCACTTTTGTCAACGACCAAGCACTTGCCGACAAGGGTTCTTTTGGTGTTGAAGCCGGTTATTGGAATATCGTCGGGAGCGACAGCACTTGGATTCCCGGCAAAAAATTTCTTGGAGAACTTGGTTTCAACATCCTGATTAAATACAAACAGAGCTTTAATGACAATGTCAGTATTTTCTCAAATCTCAATTTGTACAACAATTATATGGACGCAAACAGAGCCAATCGTTGGAACATTGACGTTGATTGGGAAACTGGCATAAAATTTACCATAAGTAAATGTATATCAACGATTATCAATGTTCACATGATTTATGACGACAATGTGAAATTCACAATTGACGACAAGCAAAAATCAATTCTTCAATTTAAAGAATCGCTCGGTATCACTTTTTTGTATAAATTTGCAGTTGATAATAAAGACAAGAAAATCATCAAATAAAACATTGTATTATGAATAATATTTCAACGGAAATACTTGCAAAAGCAAAGTCTTGGTTATCAGACAAGTACGATGATGAAACCAGAAAGCAGGTTCAATATCTAATTGACAACGACCCCGACGAGCTTACCGAAAGTTTTTACCGCATTCTCGAATTTGGGACCGGAGGCTTAAGAGGAATTATGGGGGTTGGCACCAATCGCATGAATATTTATACAGTGGCAATGGCCACACAAGGTCTGGCGAATTACATCAAAATGAAATTCGCCGACATGAAAAGACCTCAAATCGCCATTGCATACGACTGTCGCAACAACAGCAAGGAATTTGCCCAAATTACTGCTGATGTCATGACGGCAAACGGTATTAAAGTGTTCTTGTTCAGTGCTTTACGTCCAACACCAGAGCTTTCTTTCGCAATTCGTGAATTGAAATGCCAGTCGGGCGTCGTGGTGACAGCATCGCACAACCCCAAAGAATACAACGGCTATAAGGTTTATTGGGAAGACGGCGGTCAAATTGTTGCTCCGCACGATAAAAACATAATAGCCGAAGTACAGAAAATCACCGATATTTCATTGGTAAAACGCAAAAAAAACGCCAAACTCATCGAGAAACTCGATGAAAAATTCGATGAAATATATCTCAACAAGGTTTTAAGCCTTTCCTTGTCGCCAAAACTTATTAAAAAACATAAAAACCTATCATTTGTCTATACACCAATCCATGGAACAGGCGGTCAATTGATGCCGCAATTGTTTGCCAAAGCAGGATTTAAAAACTTCTATCCCGTTGAAGAACAAATGATTACAGACGGCAATTTCCCGACGGTAATCTCACCTAATCCGGAGGAGAAAGCCGCAATGGACATGGCGATAGAGAAAGCCAAAGCCATGAAAGCCGATATAGTGCTTGCCACAGATCCTGACGCAGACCGCGTAGGACTTGCGTTAAAAGACGACAACGGCGACTTTATCATTCTCAACGGCAACCAGACCGCCAGCATACTCACATATTATATCCTCACAAGATTGGAAGAGTTAGGCAAACTCACCGGAAAGGAGTTTATTGTCAAAACCATTGTGACCAGCGACTTGTTGTCAAAGATAGCCGATAGTTTCAAAGTCAAAACTTACGATGTACTCACCGGGTTCAAATATATCGCTGATAAGATTTTGAATAAACCCGAAGAGAAATTCATCTGCGGCGGCGAAGAAAGCTACGGCTTCCTCGTTGGCGACTTCGTGCGCGACAAAGATGCCGTCATCACATGCTTCATGCTTGCGGAAGCAACTTCTTGGGCGGCCGAACAAGGCAAAACATTATACCAAATTCTCAAAGACATATACAAGAATTTCGGAGTATATCGTGAAAAATTAGTCTCTCTCACCAAGAAAGGCATGAACGGCATCAAGGAAATCAAACAAATCATGCTTGATTTCAGGAAAAACCCGCCAAAGAATCTTCTCGGCTCAAGAGTCACTGAAATCCGCGATTATAAACTCGGCATCTGCAAAGACACGACCTTTGGGGTGGAAACAATCATCAACCTGCCAAAATCAGACGTGCTTCAGTTTTTCACCGAAGACGGCATAAAAGTCAGCGTAAGACCTTCCGGCACAGAACCAAAGATTAAATTCTACTTCAGCATGAACGAGCCTCTTGAAAATCCAAGTCAACTCTATTGTGTTGAACAGGAACTTGACGAAAACCTCGAACAACTCGCAAGGTTATTCACCGAGTCGAAAACAGAATAGGTGAATCACTCACCTATTCTATATAAAGCATCTATCGCCAGTTGATAATTCGGATTATCCTTCAAAATCTGGAGATAGATGTTTTTCGCTTGATTGTAATCTCCCTTTTGTTCATACGCAACGCCTTTGTTCAACAATGCATCAACTGATTTCGGACTGACCGCCAATGCTTTGTCAAATTCTGCGATGGCTTTGTCATACTCAAGGAGATAAACAAGATTCACATAACCTTTGTTGAACAAAAACTGATAGTTGCCCGGCATCCTCGCATCCAATGTATCATAAATCTCCAACGCTTTCTCTGGATTTCCATTGTCTTGCAAATACATTGCCAAATCATAAAAAATGCCGTAATTATATGGTTCTATTTGTAATGCCTGTTCATAGAAATCCTTGGCCAATGGATTACGCTGCACGGAGTAGATGTTGGCAAGCTGGAGAACGGGGTCGATAAAGGTGTCGTCTTGACTTCTCGCCTTCATGAATTGTTTCAATGCTTGGGCTGTGTCATTTTTTGAAAGACATATAATTCCTCGCATATAATAAGCTTGAGGATTTATACTATTGAGTTCCACCGCCTTATCAAGATATGCATTCGCCATTTTAGAATTTCCTTGAAGGAAGCTCAATTCCGCCAACTTAATCACAGGACGAGAATCCAAAGGGGCTATCTCCGTTGCCTTGTTTAATGTCAGCAAAATATTGTCCTGGTCGCCCAAAGCATAGTAGATATCGGTCAAAACGAGCAAGGCATCAATATTTTTACCATCGATAGACAAAGCATTATTGATGTCACGAATAGCGTTGCCAACCTGTTGATTGGCAAGATACCAACGCGCTCTGCCGACATATCCGTTCAGGTCCAAGGTGTCGGCCGATTCTCCGTTGCATGATTCAATCTGTTGGTTATTCTTTGATTTTTTATTATTCTCACTCTCCGTGCAGTTTGCAAGCAACAACAGGCAAGCCAATGCCATAAAAACTTTTTTCATCAGTCTGATATTCAATATATTAAAGGTCTTGATCCGTTTCTTTAAGCGTTTCTGTGATTTTTCGTGTCAGTTCATCACACAGTTCGGGGTTTTCTTCGAGCAGTTTTTTCAGAGCGTCCCTACCCTGTCCGAGCTTGGTTTCATTATAGCTGTACCACGAGCCGCTTTTCTTGATGATGTTCAGTTCAACTCCGATGTCGATAATCTCACCTATGCGCGAGATGCCTTCTCCGTAAAGTATGTCGAACTCGGCTTTCTTGAATGGGGGTGCCACTTTATTCTTCACCACTTTTACTTTCACGCGATTACCCATGATATTCTCGCCATCTTTGATTTGACTCACCTTACGGATGTCAAGACGCACGGAGCTATAGAATTTCAACGCGTTTCCACCTGTTGTCGTTTCGGGATTTCCGAACATCACGCCGATTTTCTCACGCAGTTGATTGATAAAGACGCAAACCGTCGATGTCTTGCTGATAGAGGCTGTAAGTTTCCGCATTGC
>UQNO01000050.1 GCA_900542475.1 uncultured Bacteroidota bacterium | reverse complement strand
TTCAAAGAGGAAGTCGGCGAGCAACGAGGCGCCGTCTTTCTTGACGAAAGTCTTGGGCGTGAGGTCGGATATGGAAATATATTTCTCCGACAGACTGAGCAGCCGGCGCAAAGTCAGCACTCCTTCCGTGGTCAAGTCAACGCCTTTGATGTATCCAATTGGCGGCACTTCCTTGTCAGGGAAATCGAAGCTGGTTTTCAGTTCGGTCTTCAGATAGCGTGCCACGATGGTGGAGCTGGTGCCGCCGCAGACGATTTTCTTCGACGGGCCTTCAAGAAAATGCTGTATATAAAAGTCGTCCTTCTCCTTGTCCACCGGAGGTCCCACCATGATATTCACGTCTAAACGCTTACGTATCTTGATAGCGGCCACGGTAGTGTCGTCGCCCGGCTTGTCGGCATAAAGGTCGTTGCATGCCGCCGCAAGCATACAAGCCACAGCACGCGCCGACATGCTTGGTGTGATGTTAGAGTTGAGATGTTCCATAATCTGGTCGCGTTCCCAACCGAAATTGAGCATCATTCCTATACCGGCATGTATAGTGCCGTCAGACATGACTATGATGATGTCGTTTTCCTCAAGGTTGAGGTCGGTCTTGAACACTTTCTTGCCACACACTTCAAGTTCAGTGCGGTCGAAGTTCTGGCAGTGTCCGTTGTGGTAATAGATGGCTTCGGGGTTGTCAAACTCGAACATAGTGCCTTTGCCTTCGGTGTCCACGTGGATGATAGAGAATGTGGAATAAGCCACACCTCGCACCTGGCACACCGGCAAGGTCTGAATGATAGTCTCGACACACTCGTAGATGTCGATGTCGTTGGCGGCCATCGTGCAAAGAATCTTTGATGTCAGCGTCGAGAGAATGTTGGCTTTCACGCCGCTGCCGAGTCCGTCGGCGAGGACGAGGGTGGTATAGCCATTGCTGACAGTGCTTGCCACGTTGTCGCCGCACAGTTCCTCGCCCACATGGTTAAGCGATGTATATCCCGATTCAAGACAGAGTTCCATTATTTGTTTGCGTTTTCTTCGGTAAGTGTTTGCTTCAATTTCAACAAAGCCACCTTGGTCTCGGCAGTCGTCTCTCCCAAGAGCGAGGCAATCTCCTGCGCCACACGCATTTGCTTTTTGATGACATTGTCGGTGGTGGTCAGCGTTTCCATCTTCACCTTCATGATTTTATTGTCATAATCGACGGCGGCGGTCACATCTTTCATGATGCCGAAAAGCACGTCTTGTCCTTTAAGATAGTTGACTGACAAGTCGATGTATTTACCGGTGGCGGGGATATGCATCTGCTTGCTTTCCGTATGTGTTTTCTTCGTATAGGCGTTGAAGAAGTCGATAGGCGGGAAGAAATCGGAGGCGGCGCGTCCCTTGAGGTTGGAGTCGTTGATGCCAAGCAGTTCGCAACCTTTGGCGTTGATTTCAACGATATTCATCTCTGAATCCAGGACTATGATGCCTTCCGGACTGTTCTTGATGATTTCGAACGACAGCGACTCGGCGCGTTGACGCATATACGGCAGACATATCTCCATGTCGGCATAGCCGTTATATACCGCCCATGCTTTTTCGCGGCAAGTGGCATAGCCGCACGAGCCACAGTTCAGTTCGTCTTCCGGCTTCAGCTTGCCGGTACGGTGAAGAATGGCCTCGATGTCGCGCTCGGTGGCGGCCATGCTATGGCTGCGCAGGCGCGGATGCGCGGCTGTGAGGTTAACCTCTAACGGGCTTGTGTCCTGCGGCGCGGTGAATTCCTTCTTCTCGCGTCTGATGTATTTACGGATGTCGGAAGTCGCCTTGGTGGAACCACCCGGAGTCACCAACGAGCAAGGCCCGTTGACACAAGCATCGACGCATAGGTTTATTTCAATGAACACATGGTCGAGATGCTCGATGTTTTTCAGTGTCTCCACGCATTTCTTCGGGCCATCGACGCTGATGTAGTCGTAGCCTTCGGGCAGCTCGGCAAACGAGTTGATGATACCTTGCGGAACGGGATATTCCTTGGCGAGGTTTGGCGCGCCTTTTCCCTTGCCAAAATTAAGTCTTGTGATTTCATCGAGTCGGACATCGTGTTCCTCAAAGAGTTGTTGCACGTCTTCGAAGGTCAGCACGTTGTCGATGAGGTGACATTCTTCCGCCTCGCGTTTTTTGGCGATGCACGGGCCGACGAACACAATTCTCATTTCAGGATGCTGCTTCTTGATGAGTTTGGCATGAGCCACCATCGGTGAATCGACGGGAGCCAGATATTTGAGCGCTTGGGGATAATACTCTTGTATCATGCGACAAGCCGCCGGACACGCCGAAGTGATGAAATTGGTGAATTCCCCCGTATTCAACAGCCGTGCATATTCCTTTGTGACGGCTTGTGCGCCGACGGCGGTTTCCTCGGCATCGGCAAAACCCAGCTTGGCCAAAGCCAACTTCATCGTCGCGAAGTCGGCAAGACCGAAGCTCGAGATGAAAGACGGAGCCACGCTTGCCATCACTTTCTCGCCTGACGCGAGCAGACGCTTCACGGCGTCAATCTCGCTATGCACCACTTTTGCGTTTTGCGGGCAAGCGAGGGTGCAGTGGCCGCACAAGATGCATCTGTCCTCTATAATCTCGGCGCGATGCCCCTTGAAGTTGATGGCCTTGACAGGACACTCGCGTAAACATTTATAGCAATCCTTGCACCGCGCGTTACGGAACTCTAAATACTTCGACATGACGTTTAGATTGCAATCAGCGGATACACTTCTTTTACGAACACTTCCTCGACGTTGTCTTTCGTCACGTTGTGGAGCATCAAACAACCATCGTGAAGGGTCGCTCCCGTTTCCTTGATTTTCTTGTCCGAAATCCCGTCAATTTTCACATTGACACCTTCAGAGCAGTGCCCGAGGCAAAAGCTGGCTTGCAGTTCGACAACGTCTTCAACGTCATATTTCTTGAGGATGTCTTTTAAGGCTTGAATGACATCGTAGGAGCCTTTCAGGTGGCATGAACTGCCAACGCATACTTTAATGATCATATTTTTGTTGCTTTGATTGTTGTTTTCTCAATAATTTCATTTCAATATCTTGATTAACAGCGAGGGCGAAGATTTTTCGTTTCCGAAATTCCGCACCTCGCTATCGTAAACAAAGACCTGTCTATATCATGACATCGGTGTCGTAATAGCAGCATTTCAGCAGCTCTTCCATTTCGGTCTGCGTCGGAACACGCGGGTTGGAGCCTGTGCAGGCATCGGCGATGGCGTTTTTAGCAATTTCGGGCAGCCTTTCAAGGAATACTTTCTCCGGCACAAAGCCTTGCTCGCAAGGATAGGAGTCGGCACCGTAGTTCTTGATGCAATGAGGAATGTTAAGTGCGTCGTTCATCTTGCGCAACGCATCGATAAGAAGGGTCACTTTCTCATCATCGTTGTTTCCGCCAAGGTTTATGGAATCGGCGATGACACCGTAGCGTTGTTTAGCCTCTGGGTTCTTGGCGTTGAAGGCAATTACCTTGGGCAAATACATGGCGTTGGCGGCGCCGTGGATGATATGCGCGCCATAGTCGGCAAAGGCGGCACCGGTTTTGTGTGCCATAGAATGGACGATACCCAGAAGGGCGTTTGAGAAAGCCATGCCGGCAAGACACTGTGCGTTGTGCATATTGTTGCGGGCATTGGTGTCGCCGGCGTATGATTCGATTAGGTCGCGCCGTATCATCTTGATGGCATGCAGAGCCAAGGGGTCGGTGTAGTCGCAATGGGCTGTCGAGACATAGGCTTCTATGGCGTGGGTGATGGCGTCCATTCCCGTGTGGGCCACCAACTTTTGGGGCATTGTTTGTGCCAACGCAGGGTCAACGATGGCCACATCTGGTGTGATTTCAAAGTCTGCAATAGGGTATTTGATACCTTTTTCATAATCAGTGATGATGGAGAAGGCGGTGACTTCGGTGGCTGTGCCCGAGGTGGACGATACAGCGCAGAACCTGGCCTTGGTCCTCAATTTTGGCAGACCGAACACCTTGCACATGTCCTCGAATGTGGTTTCAGGATATTCGTATTTAATCCACATGGCTTTAGCTGCGTCTATAGGCGAGCCTCCACCAATGGCGACAATCCAGTCGGGCTGGAACTCCGACATCGCTGCAGCGCCTTTTATAACGGTTTCCACCGACGGGTCCGACTCGATGCCGTCAATAACTTTTACTTCCATTCCGGCTTCCTGTAGATAGGCTATGGCCTTGTCCAAAAAGCCGAAACGTTTCATGCTTCCGCCACCAACACACACGATGGCACGTTTTCCCGTAAGGGTTTTCAATGCTTCGAGAGCGTTTTCTCCATGAAAAATGTTTCTCGGTAAGGTGAATCTGTTCATATTATTATTATTTTAAGAATTTCAAATTAACTATTATTTTATTACTTCATTGATTGTCATTTGCCATAATAGGCTTGTTTGTAAAGTTCGACTATTTCGCTCACCAATGGGTATTTCGGGTTGGCTCCGGTACACTGGTCGTCGTGCGCCTTCTCTGCGAGAGCCTCCACGTTGTCCATGAAGAGTTTTTCGTCAACTCCGGTCTCTTTGATGCTCATCGGCATATCCATGTCGCGCATCAACTGACGAATGGCGTTGATGAGGTTGTCGATGCTTTCTTCATTGTTTTTGCCGCCAAAACCGAGGAAGCGCGCCGCCTTGGCCAATTTTTCGTCGGCGATGAAACGCTCGTATTTCGGAAACGGAACGAACTTGTTGGGTTTCAACGAGTTGTATTTTACGATATATGGCAACAATATGGCGTTGGCGCGTCCGTGCGGAATATGGTAGTCGCCGCCGAGTTTGTGAGCCATGCTATGGTTGAGGCCCAGGAAAGCGTTGGTGAACGCCATGCCTGCGATACACGAGGCGTTGTGCATCTTCTCTCTGGCTTTTAAGTCGAACTGACCGTTTTGGTAAGCCCTCTTCAGATAAGCGAACACCAAGTCCATGGCTTGCAGGGCGAGACCGTCGGTGTAGTCGTTGGCCATGTTCGAGATATAAGCCTCGATGGCGTGAGTCAGCACGTCCAAGCCGGTGTCGGCAGTGGCGCGTTTAGGCAAAGACACCACAAATTGCGGGTCGATGATAGCCACATTAGGCGTAACGGCATAGTCCGCCAAAGGATATTTGATGCCTTTTTTCTTGTCGGTTATGACGGTGAACGAAGTCACCTCGCTGCCTGTGCCAGACGTGGTCGGAATGGCGACCATCTTGCATTTGTCGCCAAGGTGCGGGAACTTCACCACGCGCTTGCGAATGTCCATGAACTTTTGACGCAAGCCGTCAAACGAGGTCTCCGGATGCTCGTAGAACAGCCACATGCCCTTGGCGGCGTCCATAGCCGAACCTCCGCCCAAGGCGATGACGACATCAGGCTGGAACGACCGCATTTCCGCCACACCGCGCATGATGGTCTCCACATCCGGATCAGGCTCTACATCGGAGAAAATCTTGTAGTGGCAGGCCTCTTCTCGTTTGTTAAGGTAATAGGTCACCTTATCCACATAGCCCAGCTGCACCATCATAGGGTCGCTGACGATGAAAGCCTTGGTGATGCCCTCCATCTTCTCAAGATATTGCACCGAATCGTACTCGAAATAGATTTTCGGCGGAATTTTGAACCATTGCATGTTGACTCTTCTTTTTGCGATTTTCTTTTTGTTGATTAGGTTGACTGTTGACACGTTGGCGGTGGTGCTGTTATGACCGTAAGAACCGCAACCCAGTGTCAGCGAAGGAGTATTGGTGTTATAGATGTCGCCTATGGCTCCTTGCGATGATGGTGAGTTGACGATGATGCGGCCCACTTTCATGGTCTTGCCGAACTTTTGAATCAAGTCGTCGTTGGTGCTGTGAATGATGGCTGTGTGTCCCAATCCGCCCATATCGAGCATCTTCTGGCACATCTCGAAGCCCTCCACGTGGTTGTTCACCACATAATAAGCCAAAACCGGCGAAAGCTTTTCGCGCGAAAGCGGGTAGTCCGGACCGACATCTTTGAGGCGGGCAATCAGAATCTTGGTTCTCTCCGGCACTTTCACGCCCGATTTGTCAGCGATCCAATACGCCGACTTGCCGACCACCTCCGGATTGACGGCGCCTTTCACGGCGTTGATGACGAATGCCGACACCTTTTCTATCTCTGCATCGTTCAAGAAGTAGCAACCGTTCTCTTTCATATAGTCCTCAAACAGGTTTGAGATTACCTTATCGACGATGACGGCCTGCTCCGAGGCGCATATCATGCCGTTGTCGAAAGTCTTTGACATCATCAGGTCTGTGCAAGCGCGTTTCACGTTGGCAGATGTCTCTATGTAACAAGGAGCGTTGCCGGGGCCCACCCCGAGGGCAGGCTTTCCGCAGCTGTAAGCCGATTTCACCATGCCAGAGCCGCCTGTAGCCAATATCAACGACACTTTCGGATGGTTCATCAGAGCCATTGTGGCTTCCACCGATGGATGTTCTATCCATTGAATGCAATGCTCCGGGGCGCCGGCGGCGATGGCGGCGTCACGAAGCGTTTTAGCGGCAGCCATCGACGACTGCTGTGCCGAAGGATGGAATCCAAAGATGATGGGATTACGAGCCTTGGTGCAAATCAGCGACTTGAACATGGTGGTTGAAGTCGGGTTGGTGACAGGCGTGACTCCAGCCACAATGCCGACAGGCTCCGCCACTTCCACATAGCCCTCCATTTCGTTGTCTTCGACAATGCCAACCGTTTTTTCGTTTTTTATAGAGTTCCAGATGTACTCTGTCGCGAAGATGTTTTTCACTATTTTGTCTTCATAAACGCCACGTCCGGTCTCCTCGAACGCGAGTTTCGCCAGCTCGCGATGATGGTCGAGGCCTGCCAGCGCCATGGCATAGACAATCTTGTCAACCTGTTCCTGGTCGAAGGTGACATAGGTTTTCAGAGCTTCTTCGGCGCGGTTGACAAGAATATCTATTTCTTCCCGAACCGATAAATTATTATCAATTGGTTTTCCCATTTCTTCTTTTTGCTTTTTCATAGCCGTTAAGTATTTAGACTGTTCAATATTCAGATTAGAGTTATTTCGAGAAATTAATTTTGTTTTCCAACTGATGCGACAGCAGTGCGAGCGACGCTGGCAGGTTTTCGTTTTTAACGATAACATCCGCCGGCATGTTGAGCAAGGTGAATGCGAAGTTCCAAATGGCTTGTATGCCGCATTTCACCATCTGGTCGCAAACGTCCTGCGCCTGGTCGGCAGGCACGGTGATGATACCAATCTTGACACCCGTCCGTTTGACGAAGCTGTCCATTTTCTCCATGGGAAGGACGTATTTGTCGCCCATCTGCGTCCCTATGAGGTCGGGGTTTCTGTCGAAGCCGACGACAACGTGCATGCCGAGCGTCTCGAACTCCTTGCTGGTCAGCACGAGACGACCGAGGCTGCCTATGCCGACAACGATGGCCTTGTCTATGTTGTCATATCCCAGATATCTGCCCAGGTCGATAAGCAAAGTATCAACGCCGAAACCGGCTCGCGGCTTGCCCGCCTCGCTACTTACGCCGGCGAGATCCTTGCGCACCAATACAGGATTGATATTCAGCCCCTGGGCGATAACCGAGGAGGAAACGTATTTCATGCCATTCCCCTGCATCTTGCGAATGTAGCTGTAGTACAACGGCAAACGACTCAAAGTCGATTTCATGACCACCAGCGATTGTGAACTTTGTCTTGCCATATTTCGATAAATTTTTATCTATTTGTTGGACACGGCAAAAGTACAATATTTTTTCAATCCCGCAACAAAAAAAACACAATATTTTTTAATTTATTTTATTTCGCTGAAAATCAGTGATTTATAGCCGAAAAAACATCACACCGACAAAAAAAAATACACCGCAAAAGAGACTCCTTTAACAGCTTTTTGATTTGCATTTTACCTTAAATTCAGCAAAATGGCGATATTGTCACCCATGGGACGAAGGGCTTCCGGGTATTTTCCCAATTCAGGACTTAATTGCGACAGTATAAGTTTGTGGCTTTCCGCAGAAGAAACCGCATCGACACAAAAGTTTTTGCGGCACTCCGCGCATATCCTTTTATTTCTTTCAACTTATCGCCTGTAACACCGGCGATGGCAAACAAATCACGCAGGGACGCATCGAGTTTCACACCCGGTTCAATGGCACTTCGTTTATTGTCGGACATGCCTTTGATGGACTGTGAAATGTTGTTGAACTTGAAGGGAATCTCATTCATCCGGTCAAAAAAAAGTAAGTGTTTGCCGCATTGTGACATTAAGCTTTTTCATTGCCTTGCCAACTTCAGCCACACCTTTATAGGCATTGAAATTGATGATAAAATTAATTTTATTGTCCGCCATTTTTTGCTTGTTTTTGAAAAACATATTATCTTTGCATCGCGAGTCTTACAGTTATTGTCATATTGCTTTTGTGTTGCGTCATGGCCGTGTTTTTGTTTTATGCGGCTGTTAGTGGCTTTAGGACCTACCGGTTTAAAAACAAGGCCGAACGCATGGCAAAGTTCCAAGAACTTAATAAAAAAGCCAAGCGAATAGCCAAGGAACGGGAGTCCGAAAAAAAAGAACGTAAAAGATTGAGAAAGCTTTTCAGGAATCGAGGCAACTCCAATATAATTGATGTTGCCCAAGTTAAGTGTTAGCATATTTTATTAGCCTTGGTCTCTTCCGCGAACTG
This sequence comes from uncultured Bacteroidota bacterium, assembly GCA_900542475.1. Taxonomy (GTDB): domain Bacteria; phylum Bacteroidota; class Bacteroidia; order Bacteroidales; family F082; genus Limimorpha. The sequence goes on along the minus strand of UQNO01000050.1, from coordinate 5,378 downwards.
CGCCCCCCTTCAGCGCGCGGCGCGCACACTCGCCTTATGCTTTCGTAAAACTTAAATGCAACTTTCCCGCTATGTTGGTTATCGTAAAAACATTATGTAATCGCGCGCCCCTTTATTTGGGCTGCTGCAAAGCATAGTGTTTTCGTCATCATTAAATGACGCAGCATGAGTATAGCGTCCGGGCAGCACAATGCGTCTTTTTTCTGGTTCTCGGCTTCTATTGATAGTTACTGCCCCCGGGCAAAAGCTGTCGCTACACCTTGATGGTGCCAAGCATCTCTCTTAACCTCGCCACAACAGCTTCACCAACCAAAACAGTCATAGCTTCAGATGAACCGCTCTTTGCATACTCGTCAAAAGCATCGTAATACTTTCTTCTATCTGCAAACTTGATGTTGATAGCAGGTAAACCAGCTTGTATTAACTGCAGATTCATCAAAAGTCTTCCTGTACGACCATTGCCGTCGATGAATGGATGTATGCTCTCGAACTGAAGATGGAAATTGGCGACACATTCCACGACGTGCATTGTTTTACTCCACTTTTGATAATTCTTCAACAACTCCTCAATCTTCGGCTCTATCAAATACGGCTCCACTGGATTTGTCAAAGAACCCGCTATCCTAATATTGATTCTACGGAACACACCCCTATCCTCGGGACGGTCAGCCAACACTAAGTTGTGGATGCTCTTGATGTCATATTCCGACAAAGGCTTGTTTTGCTTCGCAAGCTCTTCCATAAATTGGAACGCCTCTTTATAACCGACTGCCTCCAGATGGTCTTTCAGAGGTTTCTGGTCGATGGTTATTCCTTGAAGCACAAGTGCCGTTTCCTGCAAAGTAAGAGTATTGCCCTCGATTGCATTGCTGTTATAGGTATGCTCTACAAGGAAAACCTCCTTTATCGCTTCAACTTCTGCCGGAGTCAATGGGCGACATCCATCCAACGATTTCTTAAGCGTGTCAACCTGTTCAAGCAATGGAGTGTATTTCTTCTTGACACCATTTTTGCCGTATGTCCTCGCATCTATTGGGCGTTCTGCATCCTCTGGAATCATATACAGATTACCTTTCCTTTCAACACCTGCAATGCGACCTTGCTCGCACAACACTCTCACCCTCCTTGCGGTGATGCCCCATTTTTCAGCTGCTTCTGAAACCTTCATGTATGTCATATTGTTCCTGTTTTTATTTTTTACGCTGCAAATATACACATATTATTCCTATTTTTACAATTTTAGGAATAAAATAACAAAAATATATAGGAAATGTTAGGCAACAAAAGGCATTTCCAACCGAATTCCTCTCATTATCTTTATTATATATATATCTTGCGCCCAACTTGGCAAACGGAAGGGGTCATGGCAACACCAAGTCCACACCAACTCCGCACCAAGTCCGAATAACAAACAATATTTTCTAACCCCAAAAACAATAACAAAGGTATGGGAACAATAAAACAAGGTATATTAGGCGGTTTCAGCGGTAAAGTTGGTACCGTTGAGGACTTTTCTTGGAAAGGAATCGCCTACATGCGAGAAACTCCACAGCATTATACAACGCAAGCCACTTGGGGCACGCTCTTTTGCCAAAGAGCGCCGAGGGCCATTATTGAGGTGCTTCTCCCAATCGCGCCAGTCTTGCGATTGACTTTTGGCGACCCGACAAAGAAAAATCCTCTGGAAACCAATGGTTTCCAGAGGATTATCTTTCTAAATCCGTACCCAGGGCCGGGATCGAACCGGCACGAGTGTTACCTCATCGGTTTTTGAGACCGACGCGTCTACCAATTCCGCCACCTAGGCTCAAATTTTTCAATGAACTTTTTCGGCTGCAAAATTAATACATTTTTTGTTACACGCAACATTTTTTTTTATATTTTTGCACTCGGAAAATCTAGCAAAAAAAATTGAATTATGCAAGAGCCCGTTGTATCAATCTTTTCAGGCAGAGCCACGAGATATTTGGCGGATAAAATAGCCGAATATTATGGCAGTCCTCTCGGAACATGTAACGTGACAGTGTTCTCCGACGGAGAGTTTCAGCCAGGTTTCGAGGAAAATTTACGTGGAAAAGACGTATTTTTGATTCAGTCAACATTCCCGCCGACAGAAAACCTCATGGAGCTTCTCATGATGGTCGATGCCGCCAAACGCGCTTCGGCACGTCGCATTATCGCTGTCATTCCTTACTTCGGATTTGCCCGTCAGGACAGAAAAGACCGTCCGCGCATCAGCATCGCGGCCAAACTCGTCGCCAATCTGCTTCAGGTCGCAGGTGCGACACGTGTCATCACAATGGATATTCACGCAGACCAGATTCAAGGCTTCTTCGACATTCCGGTCGACAACCTCTACGCATCGAAGATTTTCGTGCCTTATATCAACAGTCTGAACCTGAAAGACCCCATCATGGCGTCGCCTGACGCCGGCGGCACACGTCGCGCCTCGTCGTACGCCAAGATGCTCGACACAGTGTTCTGCATCTGTCATAAACAACGCTCTAAACCGAATGAAATCGAAAAGATGATTCTCATCGGCGACGTGCAAGACCGCGATGTCATTCTCATTGACGACATCATCGACACCGCAGGCACTATCACCAGAGCGGGTCAGCTGCTGAAAGACAACGGCGCACGCAGCGTCCGCGCCTTCGCGACACACGCCATCTTCTCCGGCTCGGCGATGGAAAAAATCGACAACTCGGTATTCGACGAAGTGGTCGTGACCGACACCATCCCGTTAGTGCCGAACCCAAGCAAGAAGATTCACGTGCTATCAACAGCCGAACTTCTTGCCGAAGTCATCAAAAAAGTGGAAAACTACGAGTCGTTAAGCGAGTTTTTCAATAAAAAGTAGTATCATAAGACAAAGAAAAGCGAAGATGCGATTCATCGCGTCTTAATATAGCAAACATTAACAATTAAAAATTAACAAAATGAATTCAGTATCATTGAGCGGTTCTCTCCGCGAGAACGTAGGGAAAAAAGATGCTAAGGCATTGCGCGCAAAAGGTCTCGTACCATGCGTGATTTACGGTAACAAAATCGAACAGGTGAAGTTTGCAACAGAGGCAAAAAGTTTCAAGAAGATTCTTTACACACCTGAAACCTTGATTATCGATTTTGAAATCAACGGCAAGGTTTATCACACCATTCTCCAAGACATTCAGTATCACCCAGTTACCGACGAGGTTCTTCACGCCGACTTCCTCGATGTCAACGAAGACAACCCTATCACGGTCATGCTTCCAATACGCACAACAGGCACAAGCCCGGGCGTTATGCGCGGTGGTCGTCTTATCATTAACCTTCCTAAACTCAAAGTACGCGGCTATGTCAACGACCTTCCTGACAACGTCGTCGTCAACGTGTCACAGCTTCAGATGAACCAGTCAATCAAGGTTAAAGACCTCAGCCTCGAAAACACGACAGTCCTCGTAGCGGAAAACACCATCGTGGTTGATGTCAAGGCTCCACGCAACGCTACAGCGGAAGAAGAGACTGAAGAAGCAGCGGACGCAGCCGCGGCAGAAGCAAAATAATGCGATTTTTAAGAAAATTATATGGAAAAGCCTTCGATATGGAGGCTTTTTTTTTATTTTTGCAACATGAAATACTTAATCGCATGTCTTGGAAATATCGGAGCCGAGTACGCCAACACACGGCATAACATCGGTTTCATGGTCGCCGACCATATAGCAAAAGACCTCGGCAACACTTTCACAACCAATCGTTTAGCCATGGTGTCGGAGATGAGGTACAAAGGTCGCCAGATGATTGTGATAAAACCCACGACATATATGAATCTCTCTGGAAGAGCCGTGAAATACTGGGCGACACAAGAAAAAATACCGTTAGAGAACATACTCGTTGTATGCGACGACCTCGCTTTACCTGTAGGCACGCTCAGAATGCGCAAGAAAGGCAGCGACGGCGGCCACAACGGACTTAAAGACATCGTCGCGTCACTCGGCAGCAACGAGTTCTGTCGCCTGCGTTTCGGCATCGGCAACGACTTCGCCAAAGGAAAGCAGATAGATTTCGTCATCGGGAAATGGAAACAATCCGAAATCGACGAGATTCAGCCAAGGTTAGATGTAGCCGTCGAATTTGTCAAGAGTTTTGTGGCTATCGGCCCAGACATGACAATGAATCTGTTTAACAACAAATAATAAAAACACAGCCGATATGAAAAAATTAGTTGTTCTCTCCGGAGCCGGCATCAGCGCCGAAAGCGGCATCAGCACGTTCAGAGACGCGGGCGGACTGTGGGACAAATATCCCGTGATGCAGGTGGCGTCAATAGAGGGATATGAAGCCGCCCCCGAAATGGTTATAAGGTTTTACAACGAGCGTCGCAAACAGCTTCTCGATGTAAAGCCGAACCAAGGGCATCTCTTGTGTGCCGAGCTTGAAAAGTATTTCGACGTTACCGTTGTAACACAAAACGTGGATAATCTTCACGAAAGAGCCGGCAGCCATCATATCATACATCTGCACGGCGAGTTGACAAAAGTGTGCTCGAGCCACAATCCTAACGACCCTCGTTACATTCGCGAGCTGAAACCAGAGGAGTTCGAGATAAAAATGGGCGACAAGGCTGGCGACGGCAGTCAATTACGACCGTTCATCGTTTGGTTCGGAGAGCCGGTGCCTGAAATCGAGACAGCCGTTAGATATGTTGAAAAAGCAGATGTTTTCGTCATCATCGGAACATCGATGAATGTATATCCAGCCGCGAGCCTGTTATATTACGTTCCGGCCGATGCCGATGTCTATCTCATCGACCCTAAAGATGTCAATATCAACACAAGACGACAGATAACGCATATCAAAAAAGGTGCGTCGGAAGGAATGAGAGAACTTTTACGATTGTTGGGCATTGACGACCTGAACTAACGACTAATCTCCCTTTTTATCTCGTTAAGCACAATCCTCAATTCCCCCCAGGAATACTCTTCTCCAAGCACATCTTTCGCCGCTCCCAGCGACGAATCCTGCGTCTCCGTGAAGTATTCAACTATGTTTTCATAATGTTCTTCTGTCATGAAATCCTTTGCGTCTGCATAGCCTTTCAAGACGAGTTCCGCCACATGCTGCACTATCGTCGAGTGCGCCATGCTTCGTTTTTCAGCGACAGCGTCAATTGAAAGCCCCTTCTCTATCAGCTCCTTGGTGCGCAGCACCGATGAGTTGAGGTCAAGTTCCTCTTTAGATTCCTCATCGTCAAAATCTTGTTTCTTAAATCCTTGATGTTCAAGCACAATATTCAAAATATCGGCTCCAAAACGCTGCAATCGCGTCGCTCCGATTTTCGACAGCAATTTCAGTTCCCTCACCGACATCGGTTTCTTCTCCGCGATGGCCGTCAATGT
>UQNO01000049.1 GCA_900542475.1 uncultured Bacteroidota bacterium | reverse complement strand
TGATGTGAGTATCTTTTGCAAATATCGTAATTTTTTTTTCAAAAACAGATCGCAATTGTTAATTTTTTTCAAATTCGCAATGTTGTATAACTTAAAACCGTTAAAATTATGACAGGACATAATTAAATGCAATTGTTTGAAACAAGGAAAATCCGCACAGTTTGGCACGATGCGGAAGAAAAAGGGTGTTTTTCAGTGTCAGCCAATAAACATTGAGATTTTCAATAAATCAAACGATAGATTTTCAATTATAGACAAGGATGTTTACCTCATTGGAATGTCATTGAAAGACATGAGGACGAAGATTTTCGGATTTACAAAAATGAACATAGGAAAAGAAAAAACATGTTAAAGTTGCATTAAAAAATATAATCCTATAAAAAATAGTGTCCTAAAACAATTTTTTTTCGTATTTTTGCAGATTAATTAGAAGAATGATTTAAAACCGCATATTATGTCAAAAAATGAAAAATTTGTCGAAGAGGGCTTGACTTACGACGACGTTTTGTTGATTCCTGCTTATAGCGATCTCATCCCTCGTGATGCAGATTTGAGAACTAAATTTTCGCGCCGCATTGGTTTAAATATCCCGATTGTCACTGCCGGTATGGACACTGTCACCGAGGCTCCGATGGCTATCGCTATCGCCCAGGAAGGCGGCATCGGCGTGCTTCACAAAAACATGACAATAGAGCAGCAGGCCGCTGAAGTCACCAAGGTGAAACGCGCCGAAAACGGCATGATAATCAACCCCGTGACCATCAAGGAGGGCGCTCTCGTCCGCGACGCTCTCAAAATCATGAATGATTATCATATCGGCGGAATCCCTGTTGTCAACGACGACAATGTACTCGTGGGCATAGTCACAAACCGCGACCTCCGCTTCGAGCGCCAGACAGAACGCCCGATTTCGGAAGTGATGACAAAAGAAAACCTCATCACCACCACAGAGTTCACCGACTTCGCGACAGCAGCCGACATTCTTCAGGAGCATAGAATAGAGAAACTGCCTGTTGTTGACAAGCACAATCATCTCATCGGACTTATCACTTACAAAGATATCATCAAAATCAAGGCGAGACCTAACGCTTCGAAGGACGAGCACGGTCGTTTGAGAGTCGCTGCCGCCGTGGGTATCACCTACAATACCATGGAGCGCGCACACGCCCTGGTGGACGCCGGTGTCGATGCTATCGTAGTCGATACAGCGCATGGTCACTCGAATAATGTGTTTAACGTCACAAAACAACTCCGCAAAGCATTCCCAAATATCGACCTCGTCATTGGTAACATAGCTACAGCAGAGGCAGCGAAAGACCTCGCAAAACTCGATGTTGACTCCATCAAAGTCGGTATCGGACCTGGCTCCATCTGCACCACTCGTATCATCGCAGGTATCGGAGTCCCGCAACTCACAGCGGTGTACAATGTCGCCGAAGCCCTTAAAGGTAGCAGCATACCTGTCATCGCCGACGGAGGTATTCGTTATACCGGCGACATCGTGAAGGCCATCGCGGCAGGCGCCTCTACCATTATGGCAGGCTCGCTGTTCGCCGGCGTCAATGAATCACCGGGCGATACAATCATCTTCGAAGGTAGAAAATATAAGACATATCGCGGCATGGGCTCTCTCGATGCAATGCAGCACGGCTCGAAAGACCGTTACTTCCAAGATATGGAAGACGACATCAAGAAACTTGTTCCAGAAGGCATCGTCGGTCGCGTGCCTTACAAAGGAAGCCTCTCGGAAGTCGTATATCAGATGGTCGGCGGTCTCCGCGCAGGAATGGGCTACACCGGCTCGCACACCATAGAAGAACTGCATAACGCCCGCTTCATCAAAATTACAGCCTCGGGTATTAATGAAAGCCATCCACATGACATCACAATTACGCAAGAATCGCCGAATTATAGCAGAAAAGCATAATAATGAAATAATCCCGACGTTAATCATAACATCGTTCCGAGCATTAAGCGCGAGGAATTTCAAAAATTTAAAATAGAAATAAAAATTTAAAATGAAAAAAGTATTAGTTCTTTTAGCAGTGATGATGCCGGCTCTTCTTTTTGCACAAGGCTGGAAATCAAAAACATTAGTGACTATAGGTGACAAGGACATCTCCGCGGGGGAGTTTATGGAGATTTATGAAAAAAACAACGTGAAAAGCGATGTCATCGATAAGAAAAACATCGACGAATATCTTGATATGTTTATCAATTTCAAACTGAAAGTTATTGAGGCTGAAAATATTAAGATGGATACCTTGCCCAAATTCATCAAAGAATATAACAGCTATCGCAAACAACTCGCAAAGCCTTATTTCTCAAACGATGCTGCCACAGAGAATCTCGTTGAGGAGGCTTACGAAAGAATGCAGTGGGATATCAACGCATCGCATATCCTTGTGAAATGTGACGTTCACACCAACGCAACACCAGCCGACACATTGAAGGCTTACAACAAGGCTCTGGAACTTCGTAAACGTATCCTCAAAGGTGAAGATTTCGGAGATGTCGCCGTCGAAGCTTCCGATGACCCGTCGGCACGCGACATACAAGAAATTCCGGGCAAACAGCGCGCATACAAGGGAAACCGCGGAAACCTTGGATATTTCACCGCTTTTGATATGGTTTATCCTTTTGAAAACGGAGCGTATAACACCAAAGAAGGTGAACTTTCAATGCCAATGCGCTCGGATTTCGGCTACCATATCATCAAAGTCAACTCGAAAACACCTGCCTGCGGCATGATTAAAGCCGCCCACCTCTTCCTCATCGTCGATGAGAACGACCCGGAAAAAACAGACTCGATAGTGAGAGCCAAAGCCTATAATATCTATAACGAAATTGATAAAGACGGTAAAAACTGGGATATTATAGTGAGAAAATACTCTGATGACAAAAGCAGCGCACAACATGGCGGAATGCTTACTATGTTTAAAGTGAGCCAGCTGGTTCCCGAATTTATCACCGCCGTCAAACAACTTGATGTAAATGAAATTTCAGAACCTGTAAAAACAAGCTATGGCTATCATATCATAAAATTTATCGGAAAATCAGGAATTAAAAGTTTTGACGAGGAAAAAGAAAATATCAAAAAACGCGTTGAAAAAGATATGCGCGCCAAAGTGAGCGACGAAGCAGTGCTGAAACGTCTCAAAAAAGAAAATAAATACAAAGAAAATGTCAAAGAGAAAGACGCTTTCATCGCTACTATCGACAGCACTTTGAAAGAAGGAGAATATGTCGTGGCGGAAAATATCGACACAAACAAAACTCTCTTCAAACTGAATAAACAGGAATATAAGGTTGCCGATTTCATCGAATATATCAAGAAAAACGAGTCAAGCCAGCCGTTCATGTCAGAAATGGCGTATGCTTATCAACTTTATGACGGGTTTGTGAAAGAATCAGTGTTTGCTTATGAAGATGCTCGTCTTGAAGAAAAATACCCCGACTTTAAACTTCTCGTTCAGGAATATCACGATGGCATTCTTCTTTTCGACTTGATGGAAAAGAATGTCTGGAAAAAAGCCGAAATCGACACTGCCGGCATAAAGATATTCTATGAAGAAAGCAAGGATAACTATATGTGGGGCGACCGCGTGAAAACGCTTGTGATTACCGTGAACAACGCCGACAATCTCGCAAGAGCGGAAGAAATCGCACGCCAGGACTTGAGCTACGACAGTATCAGAGCTATCGTGAAAGCAGAAGGATTGAACGGCGTTACAGTTAAATCACCTTATTTCCAGAAAGGCGATAATGTCGATATCGACGAAACAGAATGGGTGGAAGGTACAGTCCGCGTGGTATCGTCAACAGTCGATAATAAAACAAAAATTATCAAGATTTTGGAAGTTCGCCAGCCGGAACATAAGACATACAGAGAGGCGAGAGGTGCGGTTATTTCAGCATATCAGGCAAAACTTGAAAAAGAATGGCTGGACGAGTTGAAAGAAAAATATCCGGTGACAGTGAACGAAAAAATGCTCGGAAAAGTTAAAAAATGCTATAATGAATAATGTCATTTCGACCGGAGCGAAACGAAGTGAAGCGAAGTGGAGAAAACTACGACTGACAAGTGTCCATGGACACCCGGTTGCCGGAGATTTCTCGACAAGCTCGAAATGACAGCATTCAACCCGTCATTTCGACCGAAGCGAAGCGGAGTGGAGAAATCTACGACTAACGAAAACCCGTCATTTCGACCGGAGCGGAACGAAGTGAAGCGAAGTGGAGAAAACTACGACTGACAAATGTCCATGACCACTCGATAGCTGTAGATTTCTCGACAAGCTCGAAATGACGGAGTCATAAGCTCGAAATGACGATAGAGACAAGCTCGAAACGACAGCATTCAATCCGTCATTTCGACCGGAGCGGAACGAAGTGAAGCGAAGTGGAGAAATCTACGACTAACGAAAGTCCATGGACACTCGGTTGCTGTAGATTTCTCGACAAGCTCGAAATGACGAGGTAAATGGCAACCGTCATTTCGACCGGAGCGGAACGAAGTGAAGCGAAGTGGAGAAAACTACGACTAACAAAAGTCCATGAACACTCGGTTGCTGTAGATTTCTCGACAAGCTCGAAATGACGAGGTAAATGGCAACCGTCATTTCGACCGGAGCGGAACGAAGTGAAGCGAAGTGGAGAAAACTACGACTAACAAAAGTCCATGAACACTCGGTTGCTGTAGATTTCTCGACAAGCTCGAAATGACGATAGAGACAAGCTCGAAACGACAGCATTCAACCCGTCATTTCGACCGGAGCGGAACGAAGTGAAGCGAAGTGGAGAAAACTACGACTAACAAAAGTCCATGAACACTCGGTTGCTGTAGATTTCTCGACAAGCTCGAAATGACGGAGTCATAAGCTCGAAATGACGATAGAGACAAGCTCGAAACGACAGCATTCAACCCGTCATTTCGACCGGAGCGGAATGAAATGGAGCGGAGTGGAGAAATCTACGACTAACGAAAGTCCATGGACACTCGGTTGCTGTAGATTTCTCGACAAGCTCGAAATGACGGAGTCATAAGCTCGAAATGACGATAGAGACAAGCTCGAAACGACAGCATTCAATCCGTCATTTCGATCGGAGCGGAACGAAGTGAAGCGAAGTGGAGAAAACTACGACTGACAAATGTCCATGAACACCCGGTTGCTGTAGATTTCTCGACAAGCTCGAAATGACGATAGAGACAAGCTTGAAACGACAGCATTCAACTCGTCATTTCGACCGGAGCGGAACGGAGTGGAGAAATCTACGACTAACGAAAACTCGTCATTTCGACCGGAGCGGAACGAAGTGAAGCGAAGTGGAGAAAACTACGACTGACAAATGTCCATGAGCACTCGGTTGCTGTAGATTTCTCGACAAGCTCGAAACGACAGCATTCAACCCGTCATTTCGACCGGAGCGGAACGAAGTGAAGCGAAGTGGAGAAATCTACGACTAACAAAAGTCCATGAGCACTCGGTTGCCGGAGATTTCTCGACAAGCTCGAAATGACGATAGTGACAAGCTTGAAATGACAGCATTCAATCCGTCATTTCGACCGGAGCGGAACGAAGTGAAGCGGAGTGGAGACCTGAGCGAAGCGAAAGCATTCACCTCTGGTGAATAAAACTACGACTGACAAATGTCCATGCGCACTCGGTTGCCGGAGATTTCTCGACAAGCTCGAAATGACGGAGTCATAAGCTCGAAATGACGATAGAGACAAACTCGAAATGACAAAAGAAAAAGTATGAAAATTAAAATTGCAATAGGATTGATAGTGATTACGGCATTGGTTTCATGCCAAAAATCGGGAAATGGCAAGAATGATAGAGTCGTCGCTGCCATTTACGATAAGGTTTTATATCAATCCGATTTGCAAGGCATTCTGTATGAAGGAATTAGCGTCAACGACAGTCTTGTCAGAACAAAAGCGTTCATCGACAACTGGATTCGTCGCCAACTGCTTATTCATCAAGCTGAAAAGAATCTTGACAAATCAGAACTTGACTGCTTAAAAGAGATAGAGGATTATCGTAACTCATTGATAATATATAAATATGAATCTCTATTGGTTAAACAAAATCTCGACACAGTCGTTTTTGATGAGGAGATTGAAAAATATCTCAACGATAACTCTTTCAGTGACATGAATATTGATGCAGTAAGGTCTATCATATTGAATATCAGGAAGAAAGAACTTATTGAGAGAATGAATAACAGTCTTTATAACAAAGCGGTCAAGGAACGTGTTTTTGTAATCTATTAAAATTAACGTATGAAATCAAGGAAGTTTTTTGCTTTATTTGTCATAGCAACTATTTTTTCATCGGCGATAAACGCCCAGCAGTCGCAGGTTATCGACAAGATAGTGGCTGTTGTAGGCAATAATATCATCATGCAATCGGATATTGAGGAGCAATATATGCAATTCAGACTTCAGGGCGGTATCAAGGGAAGTGCTTCTTCAATACGTTGTGAGATTCTCGAAGACATGCTTTTCCGCAAGCTGATGCTCAACCAAGCGGAGCTTGACAGTATCACTGTCACGGAGGAACAGATAGACAGCGACGTTGACAGATACGTACGTTATTATATCAGTCAGTTGGGTTCCCAAGAAAAACTTGAGAAATATTACGACAAGGACATTAAATCTATCAAGAACGACCTTCGCGATATGTTGAGAGAGAGACAGTTGATGGAGGAAGTGCAGCGTAAGATAGTGGAGGGTGTCAATGCGACTCCGAGCGATGTACGCGAGTTTTATAACACTATCCCCAAGGACTCCATACCGATGGTGAGCGCGCAATATGAGATAGCGGAGCTTGTCAAGAAGCCGCCAATAACCCTTGACGAGAAGTTAGCGGTGAAAGAGCGTCTTTACGGACTGCGCAACCGTATTTTGAAAGGCGAGCGTTTCTCGACAATGGCGTTGCTGTATTCCGAAGACCCCGGCTCGGCCAAGAAAGGCGGCGAACTCGGATTTCAAGGAAGAGGTGAGCTGGTGCCGGAATTTGAAGCGGCGGCATTTGCGTTAAAAGACGGTGAAATATCAGAAGTTGTTGAAACAGAATACGGCTATCATATAATCCAACTCATAGAACGACGCGGCGACTATATCAATGTGCGACATATCCTTCTTACAGTGAAAGTGTCGCCGGAAGCACTGCAAACAGCTTATGATGAACTGGAATATATTGCCGACCTTATCAGAAAAGACAGCATAACATTCGACGAAGCGGTAAAGATTCATAGCGACGAAGACGATAAAGTGAATGGCGGCTACCTCGTGAACCCTAACACCGGAAGCACCTTGTTCTCGGCGGAAGACCTCGACCAGCAGGTGTCTGTAGTGATAAACCGCTTGCAGGTGGGCGAGGTCAGCAATCCCGTCCCGATGAAGACGAAAAACGATAAAGACGCATATAGACTATTGGTAGTCAAAAGAAAAACCACACCGCATAAAGCCAACTTGAAAGACGATTACGCCTTGATACAACAATGGACAATGCAAAAACTACGCCAAGAAGCCATCAACAAATGGATTAACGCCAAGTCGAGCAAAGCCTATGTGAAGATATGTGACGACTATTGCGACTGCGATTTTCAATTTGACTGGAAAATTAACAAATAATTCCCTCGTCATTTCAGGCGAAACGAGGTGTGGTCAGGAAATCTCATACATTTAGATGTTGCATGACAAAAAGTTCGAGACTTCTCCGCTCCGCTACAGTCGAAATGACATAAATATTGAAAGTATGTATAATTCTGACGTTGAAGGTGCGAAAGCCCTTGTAAATAAATACGAATCCTTAAAAAAAGAAATCGGCAAGGTCATCATCGGACAAAACGAAATTATTCATGATACCATTTTATCGATTTTCTGTCAGGGTCATGTGCTGTTAGTAGGTGTTCCTGGTCTTGCCAAGACATTGTTAATCAATACTATAGGACAAGCGTTGGGTTTGACATTCAACCGCATTCAGTTCACTCCCGACCTGATGCCTTCAGATATCATAGGAACGGAGATTTTAGACGAGTCTCGCCAGTTCAAATTTGTGAAAGGTCCTGTTTTCTCCAATATCATTCTTGCCGACGAAATCAACCGTACACCTCCCAAGACGCAGGCGGCGTTGCTTGAGGCGATGCAGGAGAGGAACGTCACTGTTTCCGGCAAGACTTACAAGTTGAGCGAGCCGTTTTTTGTGCTTGCGACGCAGAATCCCATTGAGCAGGAGGGGACGTATCCGCTTCCAGAGGCGCAACTCGACCGTTTTATGTTCAACCTCATGCTTGATTACCCTTCTTACGAGGAGGAGATAGCTGTTGTGAGGAACACCACTGCCGCTATTAATAATAAGGTGGAGGCTGTGATGACTGCGGAGGAGATTCTGTATTTTCAGAAGCTCGTGCGTTGTGTGCCGGTGTCTGATAACGTTTATGAATATGCAGTGAACCTTGTCTCAAAGACGCGTCCTAACACCGAGCGTGCCCATGAGATGGCTAATAAGTACTTGAGCTGGGGTGCGGGCCCGCGCGCATCGCAGTATCTCGTTATCGGAGCCAAAGCCAACGCCTTGATGAACGGCAAGTTCTCGCCCGACATCGAAGACGTTAAAAGAGTGGCAGTGCCAGTTTTAAGACACCGCCTTGTGAGAAATTATACCGCCCAAGCCGAAGGAATCAGCATCGAGAAGATAATCGAGGGATTGGCGTGATTCGTAGATGGCTTATACATCTTGCAACTCATCATTGCAGCAATGTATCAATTGCCGGCAATTTTTCGTTAAATTCAAACGGCAACGGCTCCGGGTTTGCTACAAGAAACAAGCAGAAGCAAAAACAATGACAATATGAAAATAAAATCATTCGCGTTGTAAAAATAAAAAAAGTGAGAAAAAACACACGTCTCCTCACTTTTTTCCAATAACTCTAACTAATGGCTAATAACTAATGGCTAACGGCTAATAGCTAATAACTAATAACTAACGACTAATAAACCTTCAACTTATCTCCCGTCTGCTCAATAATCGCCTTATAGAAATCATCGCTATATTTCGGCTGTTCCACCTCCGGAGCGTAGTATTTATAACCCTCGGGAGTTTCACGGGCTGTCTTCACGTTGCCGTCCATGTATTTCACGAACAGATAGTGATAGAAGGTCTTCCAGTCGGCGCATAGCTTCATCGCCTCGGTGTTTGAATACTTGGTGAGGAATCTTACGGCTTCAGCAGGATCTTTTGCGTAAATCTCGGCTGCTTTGGTGTTGATACTTTGCACCGACTTCACCCAGCCGTGCTCGTATTCTGCTTGTTTGGCCTCGATTTCAGGATGGATATAGTCGTATTTTGTGTAAGCCCAGTTCGACGCCTGGTTGAAAATCCAGAATCCCGCTGTCTCCGACCATTCCATGATAGAGCCGTTGCCGACGCGGTAGCAGAGCGGAATCTCTGTCATACATGTGTACATGGGGCAATATACTGTGCTTGCCGCATCATCGACACCCCACCAGATGATACCGCCTATTTCATTGATATTGTCGCCGTTGCTCTGTGTCACAAACGAGAAGCCTGTCTGCTGTGTTGCCGTTGCTCTCTCGTGTACATATTCCACGCCGTCAACTTTCCAACTCATTGGACGCCAACGATATGGGCAGTGGAACGAACCTGCTCCGAAGTCTAATGTCATGTCGAGTTCCGTGCCTTCAAGATGGTCGCGCATAAAACTCATCATGTCGAGTACCGACACTTTTTTCTCCGGTTTCACCCAGAGTGGCATTCTGTTGCTCGGGAAGTTCTCAATGGTCTGTGGCTGGCCTTTCACGTATGGCTTGGTGCGTTTGATGTCACGTCCTGTGGCATAGTCCCAGTAGGCATCCATGCCGTCGGTGACTTGGTTGAACATGGCCCATACACGGATTTCACAAGCGCGCGCGCCGCTGAAATCGACAGGCGCGTAAACGTCCGAGAAAGAGAAATCTTCGTCTTTTCCTACATAGAGATTATTCTTTTTGGCGAAAGAAATCACATCGTCAGAGTAGATGCAGTCGATATTCATATCTGTCATGAATTTTTTGAAATCCTTTGATGTGACAGATGTTTTGTTCTTCTTTGCAAGAGGGAAGGTGGTGATGCGAGCCTGGTTGGCGTGAGCGCTGACATATCCGTCGGGGATGCGGCGTGCAACCCAAACCATGCCTTTCTCGAACTTGCCTTTTCCTATCGCATCCATAATCCAGACCTCTTCGGTGTCTGCGATAGAAAACGACTCTCCCTCGCTGATATATCCATATTTAGCTGTGAGTTCAGCGATGTTACGTATGGCTTCGCGAGCTGTCTTGCAGCGCTGCAAGGAGATGTAAATCAAGGTGCCGTAGTCCATTAGACCTTCGCCTTCCCAGAGGCACTCCAAACCGCCGTAGGTGGTCTCGCCTATGGCAAGCTGATATTCGTTCATGTTGCCTACAACGTTATATGTGTGGCTCACTTCCGGAATCTGTCCGAGATAACGACCGCTGTCCCAATCATAGAGGTCGCGCATGGCCCCCTCTGGATAATCAGCTGCTGGATAATGATACAATTCACCGTAAAGTACGTGAGAATCCGCGGCATACGAAATCATCGTCGAGCCGTCGGTCGATGCTCCCTTGGTCACGAGAAAGTTGGTGCATGCAATGGCCTTCGTCATCTCGAAAAGGCAAATAATTGCTAATAATGTCAAGAATTTTTTCATGATTTTTTATTTAAAATGTTAATAATAATCTGTTCGTCAACACCAATCTGACGTTTCAAGGCTTCAAAATTATCAAATTTTTCGTCATCTCTGACAAAATCCACAAATCTTATTTTTATTTCTTCGTCATAAATATTTCCGTCAAAGCTAATAATGTGAGATTCAATGCTTTGCGGACGCTCATCGTGCATTGTGGGACGCTTTCCGATGTATGTCATGGCAGGATATGATAGCCCTCCTATGTCTGCAAAAGTGGCATAAACACCTCTTTTTTCAATGAGTTGGAACTCTTCTGCAACATCGATATTGGCAGTCGGATAACCCATTTTATGCCCAAATTGCTGACCGTGAACGACTTTTCCAGTGTAAGAAAACTCATATCCGAGAAGCGCATTGGCCTGTTTAATATCGCCATTTTGCAAAAAACGACGGATTTTCGTGGAGCTGACAGCAACATTGTCAACGTCTTGCTCTTGTATCTTCTCCACTTTGAAATTATATTGCATGCCAAGTTCGTAAAGCATGTCGAAGTCACCGGCGCGACCTTTTCCGAAATGATGGTCGTAGCCGATGATAAGCACTGCTGGATGCAGTTTTTTTACTATGTAGTCTTTGATAAAATCTTCCGATGATATAGCGGCAAACTCTTTTGTAAAATTTATAATAATGAGATTATCAATGTTTAACGCCTCAAGATGCCTGATTTTTTCTTCTTGTGTCGAGATGAGGCGTATATCGGAATCATGGTTGAGCACCTGCCTCGGGTGTGGGTAAAAGGTTACCACTACGCTCTCCCCGTCGATTTCTTTGGCACGGTTCACCATGTTTTTCAGTATCTCCTGATGTCCGCGATGTACCCCGTCGAATGTCCCTATGGTTATTACCGCGTTCTGTACGTTCTTTAAATCGTTTATGTTGTGGTATATCTTCATTTAATATATCTAAAAGTCGAATTTTATCTAATTTCGTCACACATATAGAAATTTCGTCACAAAACAGTGTCTAAAAGTCGAAAAAACGATGAATAATTATTTCTGCTATCTCCACTGCGTTTGTCGCCGCTCCTTTTCTGATATTGTCTGTCACCACCCAGAAATTGAATCCGTTTTCGATGCTGTTGTCTCTTCTCATTCTTCCCACGAAAACCTCGTCGCGGTCGTATGCCATCAAAGGTGTCGGATAAATGTTTTCACTTGGATTGTCAGCTACGATAACGCCTGGTGTGTTTTCTAATAATTTTCTAATATCTTGAATATCATACTGTTGTAAAAACTCCACATTCACCGACTCGGAATGGCCTCCATAAACGGGGACGCGTGCCACTGTTGCCGAAACGGCGATATTGGAATGTAAAATCTTATTTGTCTCAAAAATGAGTTTTTCTTCCTCGGAGGTGTTGCCGTCATCTAAAAAACCACCGCCGTGTGGGATTATGTTTTCATGGATTTGGTGTGGATATGCGGGATTTTCGGCTTTCTCACCACCTTGCTCGCAGTGCAGCTGTTTCAATCCTTTGATACCGCTGCCGCTAACCGATTGATAGGTCGATACCACGATGCGTTTGATTCCATAACGACGATGCATTGGAGCCAAGGCCATCACAAGACCTATTGTAGAGCAATTTGGATTCGCAATGATATGAGTATCAACGGTTATGTCATCGGCATTGATTTCTGGCACCACCAATGGAACGTTTGTCTTTTTGCGCCAGGCCGAGCTGTTATCGACCACATAGGTGCCGTTTTCTGCAAAAAGCGGGGCGTATTTTAACGATGCATCGGCACCGGCTGAAAAAATCGCGATGCAGGGACGTTTTTCAATGGCCTCTTCAACGGAAATCAAAGTGTATTCTTTGCCTTTAAAAAGCGTCTTCTTTCCAATGGAACTCTCTGATGCCGCCACAACTAACTCCTCGATTGGAAGATTTCTCTCCTCCAAAACTTGAAGTATCTTCTGCCCGACAAGTCCCGTCGCTCCAATAACTGCTATTTTCATTTTTTACCTCCAGAAATGTTAAAAAAATTTAACAATTATACCGTTTCTGTTAACTTTTATTAAGATTTGTACCGCTTTTACGCAAGTTAAGTTAAAAAGTGTTAAAAACAAAACATGTAAAAACTTTTTGTTATACTTTTGCGCAAAAGTACACAAAAAAACGCTAACATTTATAGTTATGGATGCAAAAATGTTCAAGATTCTGGTACACCTAATATTAATGATGCCGTTTTCGAGTCTCGCCCAAATCTATGATGACTTCTCGGATGGTGATTTCACAGACAATCCCAGGTGGAGTGGAACAGAATCGCTGTTTATTGTCAATAGCGCCTGCCTGTTACAATTGAATGCCGATGGTGCTGGCGAGGCTTTCCTGTTTTGCGAAGGAGATGTGTCAGATGAAGTTGAGGACGGGGATTTTGAATGGCGTTTTTGGTTACGGGAAGCATTTTCGCCTTCTGGTAATAATTTTAGCGACGTGTATCTTTGTGATAAATATTTTATTAGGTTCGGAGAGGCGGGGAATAACGATGTTGTTGATTTACATCGTGTTGACGGAGACGCTGCTGTCAGCGTTTGCCGTGGCACCGACACGTTTATCGCCTCATCTTTCTCCGCTTTCTTCAAGGTGACGCGTAATTCGAAAGGTGAATGGAAGATATTTGTCGATAAAAAAGGTAATAACAACTATCTCATTGAGGCTCAATGTGTTGATAATACCTATGAGCCTGTTGGAAATTTTGGAATAAAAATAAAATACAGTGCCAGCAACTCGAAAAAAGTCTATCTCGACGATGTTTATGCGGGTCCGTTGATTATAGATAGCGAGGCACCATGTCTGAAAGATGTTATAGTATTGAAATACAATAAGTTGGAATTGGATATTAATGAACCCGTTGACCCTGTGTTCGCACTTGTTGCGGAAAATTACCATCTTGATAACAATGTAGGGACTCCTATGTATGCCGAATACAACGGAAGCAATCGTTCGTCGTTGATACTTTCATTTTCAAAAACAATTCAAGAAGGCGTGAATTACACATTGACTATTAACAAAATACAGGATTTGTCAGGTAATTTGTCGGAGAATATCAGCCATGGTTTTATTCATTATAACCTTCATGAAAACGATGTTGTGATAAATGAAATAATGGCGAATCCAGAGCCGAGCGTAGGTCTGCCGCCATACGAATATGTGGAACTGTATAACACTACCGACCATGACATAAAAATGAAAGATTGGATATTTGTCATTGGCAATAGTGAAAAAACAATAACTCAAGACATAACAATACGAGCAAACGGTTTCATAATATTATGTAAGGAGGAGTCTGTTCCTTTTTTATCTGAATATGGTGATTGTGTGGGTTTTACATCTTTTTCGATACCAAATTCCGGTTCTTTTTTTTCTCTTTTTGGGTTTCATAAATTATTGATTTTTGATTTAAGTTTTGATATTTCTTGGTATCGAGATAAAAACAAATCCAACGGCGGCTGGTCGTTGGAGCAAATAGACCCGCACTCACCATGTTTAGGAGCTGTGAACTGGCGCGCGAGCTGCGACAAAGAAGGAGGCACACCGGGAAGGATAAACTCTGTTAATGG
>UQNO01000048.1 GCA_900542475.1 uncultured Bacteroidota bacterium | reverse complement strand
AATGTATCTCGGCATCTTAATAGCATATCCAAACGCATGGCACGCTATTGTTGTGGCGCTTGTGATATTTCTTTTCGACAAACAAATACGGAACGAAGAAGCTTTTATGGAAGATGCTTTCGGTGAGGAATATCTGGATTATAAAAAGAAAGTGAGGAGATATTTATGATACAGAAACATTGCTTCGAGTGTGGAACGGCATTAGTTGAGAGGGAACTTGAAGGAGAAGGCATGGTTCCTTATTGCCCGAAATGTGAACAACACCGTTTCCCGATGTATAATGTGGCAGTCAGTATGATTGTTGTTGACGAACAGACTGGCAAGATACTGTTAATCAAACAATACGGAAGACCTTCATATATCCTTGTGGCAGGCTATGTCAATCGTGGTGAACAAGTGGAACATGCTGTCTGTCGTGAGATAAAAGAGGAAACCGGCATGACGGTAAGTAGGCTCAAGTTAAATCGCACCCAATTCTTTGAGCCGTCGAATACTCTGATGTGTAACTTTACGGCTTTTGTAAAGGATAGCAGCGAATTGTCAACCAATAAAGAGATAGACTACTCATACCAGTGGTTCTCTCCAGACGATGCAAGGAAGAATATAAGGCCGGACAGTCTCGCTCAAAAATTTCTGAACGCATATTTAGACGAATAGAATTATGATAACCCTCGACACCACCAACCTATGCTCGCATTTACAGAAGAAGCTGTTTGAAGATGACGGCATATATCATCGTCTGTGGCTGGCTATGCAAGATGATCCTGAATTGACCGCACTGGTTAGATCTCGCCAGCTTCATATCTATCGTAACGGCAAGAAAATATTGGTACTTGCAGGGAAATCAATGCCTAAAATCATCAGGGAAGATATGATTTGTGAAATGCTAAAGAATTAGAAAACTGAATAATTATGCTAAAGAACATTCTTATAGTCGGCGCTGGCAGCTTCTTTGGAGGAACTTTGCGTTACATCGTGTCACTGCTTATTAAATATACCGGCGGTTTCCCTTGGGCGACATTCACTGTCAATCTTCTTGGCTGTTTGTTGATTGGTGTCTTGTGGGGTATATTCAGCCGATGTGCCAACGCTTCACAACAGCTTGTTCTGTTCTTGAGCGTCGGATTTTGCGGCGGTTTCACCACTTTTTCCACGTTTTCCAAAGAGAGCCTTCAGCTGATTCAATCTGGAAATTGGCTGTATTTTTCACTATACGTCGCTGGCAGCATATTATTGAGTTTGCTCATAGTCGCTGTCGGGTATCAAATTGCAAAATAAACAAATATAAAATGAAAAAAATATTATTAATCGCCTCCATGCTAATAATCGCATTGACTGGCTGTAAAGATACACCTATGAACACTGAACTCAAACCATTCGACGTACAGAAAGATTTTGCCGACAACGGCTTCACTTTCTTCACTAAAAACCTAATCCTCTGCTCCGGCGACACTACTGAGAACAACGCCATGACAATAGGCTGGGGAAACATCGGAAACTATATCGGCCATGACCGTCCGACCGTCACGGTTTATGTCGCCCCTGCTCGCTACACATGGGAGTTCATGGAGCGTCACGGTCGTTTTACCATCATGGAGTTTGAAGATCCTGAAGTTTGGAAATATATGGGTCGTAACAGTGGCCGTGACGGTGACAAAGCCGCTGCGTTGGGACTTCATACCGCATACACCGAGAACGGTACTCCATATTACGAGGAAGCGAAACTGGTGATCGAGTGTGAGATTATGACATCTTGGCACCAGAACGAGAACGACTTCCGCAACGCCACACCCAAAGACTGGTACGCCGACTTCGATGCCGGGATTCATACGGTTTATATCGGCGAGGTGATTGGAGCTTGGAGGAGATAAATCCTATGATTTTTGCAGTCTTAACTCAAAACAAATCATCCATAGTAAGCTGACATGGCACATCATTGGTATAACCGCCTTTTGACAATCCGTAAGTGGTTATCATTGTAAGAAACACTGATTTCTTTGTCTTTCTTTCTCTTATGAATGTGCCGATCCTGCGTCTTAAACGAGCGTCTTCTTCAGCATCAATAGTGTAAACATCATTAGAGCATTTCATTTCACACAGATTGATGATCCTATCGTTTCTGTCAATCAGCAGGTCTATCTGAACGCCCTTGTCTTCACTGTCTTTAGATTTGTAAGTCCATGAATATTCACTGCTTATGACTGCTGAAAAACCGAGAGCACGCTTGATTTGTTCAACATGTTGGAGACAAACACGCTCAAAAGCCAGTCCAGCCCATGTATTGTGAAGAGGAGAGTTCTGTTGTGACGACCAGAAATGATTGTTTAGATTTGTGTTCTCCATCATGAAATTAAAATGGAACAATGTGAAGTTGTCTATCAATTGATATGTGGCATCTTTGCTTTTTTTGCCCAAGCAATAGTATTTTCTGATAAAGCCACATTGTTCAAGCTCTTTCATAACACGTGAGAAAGATTCGTTGTCCGAGAGACCTGTATCTGCCAGAATCTCATTGCGAAGCATTCCGGTTTTTTTCTTTGCAAGGGCAGTAATAACTGCCAAATGTGATTCAGGTGAACGGAACAATGACGCATATAACGCCTTGAACTCATACCGCAGTTCGCCGCTGTCCGAGAAGAATATTCTATCGATATTCTGCACGAGGCTTTGGCCGCGTTGCAGGAAACTCCAATAATATGGGATTCCACCCATAATCATATATGCTTCCAGAATTTGCCGGCGAGTGTAGCCGAGTTTTTTCGATTTGCAATATTTCTCGCATTCACCGAGAGTGAACGGTTTTAAATATATCTGGCGAGTGACACGGTTGTGTAGTCCGCCGTAATTTTTTATAACCTTGTCGATTATCCACGATGTGGCACTGCCACACACAATAAGTATGATATCTTTCCTCATCGTTGCCCATCCGTTCCAAAAATGATCCAAGGCTCTGATAAAGTTTGATCTTGGAGTATCCATCCAAGGAAGTTCATCGATAAATACAATTTTCTTTTCAGAGGTGTTTGATTCCAGAAATCTTTCAAGCAAATGAAATGCCTCGTGCCATGAACGTGGCTTGGCGCATTTTTTCATGCCTGCTGAATAAAGCGACTCCCTGAATTCGGATAGTTGTTCGCTTAACGAAGCGTCCAAGATACCTGTATGCTGGAACGCAAACTTGTAATTAAAGGCTTCGCGAATCAGAAATGTCTTGCCAACTCTGCGTCTTCCATAAACAGCGACAAATTCGGATCTGTCGCCTTTCAAGAGAGATATAAGCTCTGCAACTTCTTTGTTCCTGCCGATTAACATATTGCTGTTGTGTTTAATTTCATCGGCAAAGATACACAAAATATACTTATAATCAGCGGAAATGTGTTAATTTTTATGAGATTTCCACTGATTATACAACGATTGTTGTTTTTGAAATATATTTATTGTATTATAAATGTATGATTGTCAATGCGTTATTCCATTGTATCAAATTTATTCATAGCCTCTCTTCTTACTTTATCCTCAACATCGATATACGGCTTCATGGTATCATACTTCTTGTGACCTGTTATTTTCATTATAACAGCAGGGTTAACACCAAGTCGAATAACGGTACATACGAAGGTCTTTCTCGCTGTATGTGTGGTTATTAGCGAGTATTTGGGCACTTTTTTAACTATGCGCTCACCTTTTTTAAAATGAATGATTTCGACGTTGGAGTTTATCTCGCAAGCTTCAGCCATTTCCTTCAAGGCATTATTCATCTTCTGGATGCTGATGACGGGGAGGGCTTTGTTGTTTTTGTACTGATATGGCTCGTATTTCTCCAATATTCCACGAGAGACATTATTCAACTCTATAATAAGTCGGTCTTCTGTTTTGACGGTCGTGATATGGATTCTGTCGTCATAAATGTTTTCCCTGCGCAGATTCTCAACGTCAGAATATCTCAAGCCTGTGTAGCAGCAGAAGATATAAACGTCTCTAATGCGATCCATTTGAGAGTCGTTAGAAAAGTCATGCTCTCGAACTTTCTTTAATTCATCAGCCGTTAGGAAAATTACTTTCGTGTCCTGACTTGGCAATCCTGTGATAAACTTCTCAAAATCGGTGTTTTTATTGATATTCATATTAACAGTCCATCGTAGGAACCATTTCAGATATACAATTTGTTTCTTCACCGTACTGTCAATAAGCTACAGTGTTTCCTGCTCGTAAGTGACAAAATCTGAGATCCTGTCAACATCCAAATCTTCAAAAGTCAAATCTTTGTCGAATGATAATAGATGGTTTTTGAGGGTCTTGAATTTTTGAATGGTTGAGTAAGACCAATGCTTGGATGCCGTCTTTGTGCGCTGTCCCTCTTGGTTAATAAAAATATCAAGGGCTTGATAGAAATCCAATTCAGAGTAATTGATTTTAATGTCAGGATTCAAATACTCTTTTACAACCTCTACAAGCCATTCTTTATCAATGGTTTTCTTGACATTAACACTATCTTCTTCATATTTTGTGTTAATGAATATGCGCAGTCCCTCTACCTTTTCATCAAGCTTCGTTACTTTTTTCTGTTCCTCCTTCTTGGCCATGCGTGACACCTTCTTGATTTTGCCTTCTTTTTCATTCCAATATGCTGGATCAATGAATATTCCAGATTTGCCTCTTAATCTAACATCTCCAGCATCGTTGACAAAGCATAATCACTGTTGAACAAGATTGAAAAATGATTATTTACATCTATAACCTTTTGCGTCTTTCGTGACAACACCTTCGTCAAGCATTTCCGAAAGGACTCTGCTTAACGAGGGTCTTGTGACACCAAGCTCTTGGGCAACCTCGGCCACCGATGTGATACTTTCGTTGACTTCGAGATATTCTATGACACGATTTTTCAGTCCCTTCACTGCAAAAGAACGCATCTTGCCGCTCAGGAAATGACCCTTGGCGGAAAGTTCTTCCAAGAATGCACGGAGTACAGACGGTTCTTGCTGCATAAAATCAAAAAACGCCTCTCGGTTGATGTGCCACACGGCGCAATCGGTCACTGCAGTGACCTCCACAGGAATAATGTCGGGTGTGGCGAAGAGAAACGCCGGAGCCAATATCATCGGGGCATTCAAGCGGTCAACGAGTAATTCGCGACCCTCTTCCCCCATCATTCTCGCCTCGGCCTGCCCCTCGACAAGCACCATCAACGCACGGCACGGGTCACCTGCATTGAGCATACGTCTGCCCGCAGGATATTCCTGTCGGCGGCACGGACTTTTGAGAAGGCCTTCCAAAGCCTCATCGCTGCATCTATCAAAGATTTTTATCTTTTTGAGTTCTTCCATAATCTAAATCTATTCCTTTGCTATGATAAACAAGCCGGATGCGGATAGTTTTTCCATTCCAAGTAAAATCGGCTGAAGGCGACTTCATGAATTGTTGGAACGGATGTTTTTTTGCATTGTTTTCATTTTATTTGCCTGCAAAGATAGTGTTTTTTTTAAAAAAAACAACAGAAAAAAACTCCGGTAACAAATGTTACGCTTCACCTCATTCAACAGATGTATTTTTGCAGTCAGAATTCATTATTAAATTAAAACCTATATGTCATGAACGATAAAATGTTTTGTTTCCAGTGTCAGGAGACGGCCGGATGTGCCGGCTGCAAGATTTCAGGTGTGTGCGGAAAGACCCCGCAAGTGGCTCGCGCCCAAGACCTGCTGATTTATATCCTTAAAGGACTGGGTGTTATCGCCAACCATCATCAGCATAGTTGTGGACACGACTACTGCGATTTTCGCAAGAGCATCCACTCCTTCGTGAACGACGCTCTGTTCTGCACCATCACCAACGCCAACTTCGACGTGGAGAGCATCTACGCCCGCATCGACAAGGGATTGGAATTGCGCAACATATTCAAAGACCGCGTAACTAACAAGCAAGGCATTGAACTGCCGAAACTCGATGTCTTGGAATGGAACGGCACCCGCGAACAATACGACGAGAAAGCCCAGACTGTGGGCGTGTTGGCCGAAAGCAACGAGGACATTCGCTCACTGAAAGAACTAACCATGTACGGCCTCAAAGGTATGGCCGCCTACTTGGAACACGCCGCCCGCCTCGGTCAGGTGGACGGCGATATCAACGAGGCCATTCTGCAAACCCTCGGACAATTAGTCACCTGCAATGATGCCGACGAGCTCACCGCATTGGTGCTGAAAACCGGCGAATGGGGCGTAAAGGCCATGGCCTTGTTGGACAAAGCCAACACGACCGCCTTCGGCAATCCAGAGATTACCGAAGTGAACATCGGCGTGGGCAATCGTCCGGGTATTTTGGTCAGCGGCCACGATCTCAACGACATCGAGCAGTTGCTTGAACAGAGCAAGGACACAGGCATCGACATCTACACTCACAGCGAGATGCTCCCCGCCCATTATTATCCCCGACTGAAGCGATACAGCCACCTGAAAGGCAACTATGGCAACGCTTGGTGGAAGCAACGCGAAGAATTTGAGGCTTTCAACGGCCCGATTTTGTTCACCACCAACTGCATCGTGCCTCCGACTGGAAGCGCCACTTACAAAAACCGTGTGTTCACCACCAACAGCACTGGATTCCCGGGTTGGAAGCACATCTCTGCCGATGCCAACGGCAAAAAGGACTTCAGCGAAATCATCGCATTGGCCAAAACTTGCCAATCCCCGAAAGAGATTGAGACAGGCAAGATTGTGGGCGGCTTCGCACACGAGCAGGTGTTTGCCCTCGCCGACAAGGTGGTGGAGGCCGTGAAGAGCGGCGCTATCCGCAAGTTTGTGGTGATGGCGGGTTGCGACGGTCGCATGAAGAACCGCGAATACTACACCGAATTTGCCAAAGCTTTGCCAAAAGATTGCGTTATCCTTACGGCAGGTTGCGCCAAATACAAGTACAACAAGCTCGCCTTGGGCGACATCGGCGGCATTCCGCGCGTACTGGACGCCGGACAGTGTAACGACAGCTATTCTTTGGCTCTCATCGCCCTGAAACTCAAAGAGGTGTTCGGCTTGGACGATGTGAACCAACTGCCCATCGCCTATAACATCGCTTGGTACGAGCAGAAAGCCGTCATAGTGTTGCTGGCCCTGCTCAACCTCGGCGTGAAAAACATCCACCTCGGCCCGACATTGCCGGCGTTCCTCTCACCAAACGTGGCCAAAGTGCTCGTCGAGAACTTCGGCATTGGTGGCATCACGACTGTGGAAGAAGATATGAAACTGTTTGGAATCTAAAGTTTTATGTAACCTTTCTCATAATCACCGCCGCAAAGTTTTTCTTGACCTTTGCGACGGTGATTGTTTTAAGGAGCTGACAACTCAAAATATTGGGCCAAAAGGCAAATTTCATGATGAAAATGCTATAAAATAAAAATAATGAATCGTTCTTGTTGTTGATTGCGGTATCTAAATCAACATTCTTGAGATTAAATGCGGCGTGGCTCTCAAACCGACGGCCGAGGTTGATGCTAATATTTAATTTTATCATTCGACAGACGAAAAGTTTTTTTGTCTATAAAGAGGGATAAGGTTGACTGAAATTGACCATCGTCAAGATTGTTTGAATCTTATGGAACAATAGACATGAGATTACCTGTTTTCAATCGTCTCTATCGATTTTAGACATTTTATGACGGGCTGCCGCACCGCCAAAGTGCTTGATTTCAGATTTTCAAAAAAGTCGCATTGTCAAGTCGGTGATTTTCCGTAACTTTGCGTCGTACTAAAAAAAAATCTCCGGAAAAGATAACATTCACGAAATATCGACAAATGAGTTAAAGTTATGAATATTGAAGAAATAAGAGAGTTTGCTCTTGGTCTCAACGAGCATGTCACCGAAGATTTATTTGATGTAAAATGTGTCTCATGGCGCATTCAGGGCAAATGGTTTCTCCTCATGCACCTCGATACTCCAGAGCCTTATGTTGCTGTCAAACTTCCTCCAGATGTTGGCATTGAGATGCGTGAACGCTACGACGGGGTTCGTCCGGCATTTCACATGAACAAGACTCACTGGAGCGACCTCTATCTCAACGTCCTCGACGACAGTGTTGTAAAAGAGTTGATTGCAATTTCCTTCAATATCGTCGTAAGCAAACTTCCAAAATCAAAGAGAGTATGAACCGGACATTCATACTCAACACATTAATACTTTCTATTGTCGGCTCGAAACATGCTGGATAGCCGACAATATACTCGTTGACATAGTGATTCGACGGGACTCTATCAGAAACCTGTCCAGAATCTCTCCCAGAACTTGTGTTCCATATCCTTCCAGATTTCCGCTGCGGCGGCCTCGAAATCTGACGTATAACGGTTCAAAGCCTCAACAGCCTTGTCTTTCTCGCCTTCGTCAAGAAGTTTCCGGACTTTCTTCTCGAGTTCCGGCAGTTCATCCATGGCTTTGTCTTCCAAGCGATAGATGTTTTTATACATAAGGTCTTTGCAAAGTCCCCAGTTGACCTGTGCGAGTTTGTTGGCTTTTCTGTAACGCCACAACGCTGTCGATTCGTCATATCCGGCGTGACCGCATCTGTCGAAGCACGAAGGCATTTTAGTGCTGCCGCTATATACAGGTATTCTCGGGCTTTGTCCAGGGTTTTCAAGACCTATCCAGCAGATGCCGCCGATTTCGTCAGGCATCCAGTCGCGGAGCTGTGCAACAAAGGAATATGAGCACCAAGACATGGCCACGCCACGTTTAAACTCTATGGTGCCTGGCTTAAGCATATTATAAACTTTCTGTTCGTTGCCGCCCATCCACGGGTTGGCGGTGGGAGACACGATGGTATCGCCGTCGCGGTTGACAATCTTAAGGTTACGTGTGATGTCCATATCGGTACCCTCATAGTAACTGCGGAGAAGCCTCATCACGTCACGCACATCGACTTTAGATTCAGGTTTCACCGAGAATGGAATGTCTTCGGCATTTTTATCGAGGTTCAATGACGGAGCCAACTCGTTGAAGATGAACCACTCGCGTTCACGGAAGTTCTTTCCGTTGGAGTAGTCGCTGGAAAACACCTTATACCATACAAACTCTTCTTTTCCGTCCCAAAGACCATGTTTTTTGGCGACCTTCTCGATATTGTCGGAGCAGATGAAGTTGTCTTTGTCGTCCCTGTTTAAATATTTAATTCTCGGAATATTGGCCGACACGCTTACTTCGCCGTCAGGCACTCTCTGCGCGGCCCAGATACCGCCTATCTTCTTCGGACCTTCTCCCATTATCTCCATGAGCCACACCTCTTTGGTGTCGGCGATAGTGATAGCTTCGCCGCTGTCGCCATAGCCATATTCTTTGATGAGCTCGCCGATGAGACGAATAGCATCGCGAGCGTTGTCGCAGCGTTGCAGCGCCACGCGCTCAAGTTCTTCAATCATGAACATTCCGTTTTTGTTGCGAAGTGTGTCCGGCCCCGTGAATGTTGTCTCGCCAATTGCCAGCTGTTTCTCGTTGAAACAAGGATAAGCCGTGTTGAGGAAAGCGTAGGTGTGCGCCGCCTGCGGTATCTCGCCAGCCACCTCCAAGCCGTTGACCTCTTTGGCATTGAAAGTGTGCATCGCACCTTTGTAAATTTTCATCGTGGCGCCTTTCTCATAGTCGGCGGCCTTCTCCCAGCGCATCCATGTGCGATACCAACTGTCGCAAGTGTGCGATGTCATCACCGAGCCATCGGTGGAAGCATCTTTGCCTACCATGATACTGGTGCAGTTAGCACCGTCAAATTCATATTCGTTGACATCAATTTGAGCGACTATAATATTGACACTCAACAAAATAGATAATGATAACAGTAGTTTTTTCATGTTATTTATTTTTAAATGATTTATTTTCAAATTTTTCATTTTGAGATTGTCGAAGAATCTTCTTCCGTTACCGGCGACGCCGCAAAAAATGTGAAGTTGACTTTTCCGTATCTTCTATGGTCGTAATAATGCGGATGCTCCGAGAAGTCGAGAGTTCCGTTGTGTTCCAAAACAAAAATCCCATCTTCTTTCAGATATTCATTCTGAAAAATCAAATCGACAAGCAGTTCATAATGTTTGCAGTCGTATGGCGGGTCGGCGAAGATGAAGTCGTATTTAGCCTTGTGCATCGGCAGGAAACGGAAAACATCCGACTTTATCACAGATAGTCGGCTCATATTCAGCTTGTTTGCTGTCTCTCTGATAAATCTCACACAATTGTTATTCTCGTCAACGGCGGTCACTTGTGGACAGCCTCTTGACACGAGTTCGTAAGAGATGTTTCCAGTACCCGCAAAAAGGTCAAGGGCGGTCGTCTTCTCCCAATCCAGCTGATTTTCAAGGATGTTGAACAGGCTTTCCTTTGCCATGTCGGTTGTCGGGCGCGTCGGGAGGTTGTCGGGCGCCACTATTTGTCGTCTCTGATGACTACCTCTTATTATTCGCATGTCATTAGTTTATTTAAATAATCTTTGCTCATGAATCGTATGTCGCGGAAATATCTTGACACAATCTCCGTGATTGCCGATGTTTCTTCTATCTTGCCAAGAAAATATACCGGAACGGAACCTGCGTCAAGATTCAGCTGCTCCACCGAAAAGAGCAGAAAATAAAGAAAATCTTCTTTCGTCTTGAAGCGGAAATGATTGTCAAACAACAGACTGGCTCCTTTCAAGACAATCATCTCGAAGCTATTGTCTTTAACATTCAGATAAACTCTGGTATCGTCAACGCGCTCAAGATTTTTTTTGACGAGGTCTGCGACCAACACGCTTGAAGAATGACGGCTTTCGATTTTTACCGGACTGTTCCCTATCGTTTCGAAATCTTTTTTTGACACAGCGTAAACGTTATATGCCTCTGCGAGTTCTATATAGTCGGCGCACACTATGCTGTCGTCATCTGTCAGACCGAGCAAGTCAAGATACTTTCGTTTGTCTTCCTCTTGAAACACCGCGGCTGGCACAAAAGTGTTACGGTTGTTGTCGAAAATGACATACGAAAAACCATCCGTTGAATGCCGGATGGTTAACTCGTTGTTGTTCAAATTATCGGCGGGAGGAACCATGATTATAATGATTCCCAGTTGCCGCTTGTAGAAGGCTCGTCCATCGAGCCGACTTTCAGACCCGCATATTTATCTAAGTCCTCTTGTTCAGCCCTCAAGTTGTTGACTCTCTGCGGATCGAGGTCCCAGAGGTATGAGCCGTAAGGAGTTTTCGCCTCGAACACAGCCACTTTCAAGCCGCCACGACGGATTGCGCCGGCTTGCATCTCAAACTCCACTCCCTCCGAGAACGGGACGATGCGAAGAGTGTTGATGTCAAAGCTTTCCCTCTTTCCGAACAAAGAGTCGATAACCTTGATATGACCAACGGTGTCGTTGATAGTCTTGGTGAATGTTGTATCGGTCGGGTCGGCGATGATATGGACAACAGGAAGCTCGCCTGTCTTGACATACTCAATGAGAGAATCGAAATCAGCAGTGTATCTGTTGTATGTCTGCTTGAACAAAATCTGTGTGCTTCTGATGTCTTTCAAACTTTGAACGACTTTGATTTCTCTTTCTCTGCGAGTGTTTTCGAAAACCACGGGTTGTCTGATGCTGTCGAATACTAAATAAACTAAAAACACAGCGACAACCACTAATCCGATGTTGATAAATGTCAATTTCTTATTATTCATGATTTTAAATTTTATTTGCTTTTTTTTTGCGTTGCAAATTTACTGATTTTTTTTAATAAGTAAGAAATTTTTGAAAAATTTTTAAGAATAATATTCCACGTTGAACCCCAATGCTTTAACTTTATCAGCGATTTTAGACATTTCTTCCGACGACAGCTTTACGAGATTCTTTTCAGGAGTCTCCCTGTCGATGACGTAAATCATTGTTTTTCTCGGCTTTATCTTTTTTAGATGTTCAAGCCATAGATTAATTTCCTCGTCGGTTGTGTTGTCGATTTTTTCGCCATTATGTTCGCCGCGAAGAAATAATGTTTGAATAATCACCTGACTTTCAAAACGTTGCAAGTCGGAGACATAGCGTTCAAGATTGATTTTAACGTTCGGGAGATTCACCTTATTAATAATACCAAGAGTTCCGCCATCGAGTTTGCAGATGTTGTTATCGACTTTCTGCAATGCCTTGAAAACCCTTTCGTTGTGAATATTCGTGCCGTTTGTCAGCACACTGATGAGTGCTTTAGGTGCGTATTTGTCTCTTAATCTTATGGTAATATCAATAATCTCTGGAAAATCCGGATGCAGTGTCGGCTCTCCGTTACCGGAAAAAGTGATGCTGTCGGGTTCTTTCGGTGTCCCTACAATTGCTTTCAGAGCATTTTCCAGTGTTTTCTCGTATTCCTGCGGAGTGACCAGGCGCGCTTTCCTGTCTCTTTTCTCCGGGTTCCAGCCACATTCACAATAAACGCAGTTGAAAGTACATATCTTTCCTACTTTGGGTAACAAATTGACACCCAACGAGTTCCCTAATCTTCTGCTGTGAATGGGACCAAAAATCAAATCTTCTGATAAAAACGCCATTTTATTTAAAATTTTCCGCAAAATTAGTAAAAAAATATTATTTTTGCAAAAAATAGCGATTCATGAAGACTAAACAGGAAATCACAGAAAATTGGCTGCCACGCTACACCGGTTTAGAGTTGGACAAGTTCGGGGAATACATTCTTTTGACGAATTTCAAACATTATCTTGAAGTTTTCGCGGATTGGAACAATGTCCCGATAGTGGGCGAGGAACGCTCTATGCCGTGTGCCACTGCTGGCGAAATCACCATGATAAACTTCGGAATGGGAAGTGCCAACGCAGCCACAATCATGGACCTGTTGAGTGCGATTCGTCCGAAAGCCGTGCTTTTCCTTGGCAAATGCGGAGGTGTGAAGAAGAAAAACATGGTCGGCGACCTCATTCTCCCGATAGCGGCGATACGTGGCGAGGGGACATCAAACAATTACATTTTGCCCGAAGTCCCGGCTCTGCCCGCTTTCTCTATGCAGAAAGCCATCTCGACCACTATACGCGACCATGGACATGACTATTGGACAGGCACCGTATATACGACAAACCGCCGCGTGTGGGAACATGACGAGGAGTTCAAGGATTATCTTCATAAGACACGCTGCATGGCGGTGGACATGGAGACAGCAACCATCTTCGCCGCCGGCTTCGCCAACGAAATCCCGACAGGCGCACTGCTTCTTGTCTCCGACCAGCCGATGATTCCAGAAGGCGTGAAAACAGAAGAAAGCGACAAGAAAGTAAGCAGGCTGTTCGTCGATGAACATATCAAAATAGGTATCGACGCATTGCATCAAATTATTGATAACAAACTGACAGTCAAACATTTGAGATTTTGATGACATACGAGCAGATTCTTTCCGAGATAAAAAACAAGATTTACCACCCTGTGTATTTCCTGATGGGCGAGGAACCGTATTTTATCGATTCCATCAGCGACGCCATCGAGAGCACCGTACTTGACGAGGCCGACAAGGCTTTCAACCAGGTAGTCTTTTATGGAAAAGATGTCAACGTACACGACATCGTGACGCAGGCTCGCAACTTCCCGATGATGGGCAACTATTTGGTTATCATCGTAAAAGAAGCCCAAGATGTGGGAAACATCGAGACGATGGAGCCGTTCTTGGAGATGATTCCGAAAACCACCATTCTCGTCTTGAATTACAAATACAAGAAACTCGACAAACGCACGAAATTCGCCAAGACTCTTGCCAAAAACCATGTTTTGTTCGAGTCGAAGAAAGTGTACGATAGCGATATGCCGAGATGGATAGTGAAGTATCTTGAAGACCGCGGCTATAAGATTCAGCAGAAAGCGTGCCAGATGCTTGCCGACTTCCTCGGCAACGACTTGCAAAAAGTACGTAATGAGTTGGAAAAACTGATGGTTGCAGTGCCTCAAAAAAAAGAAATCAACGACGACGATGTTGAATATAACATCGGAATTTCCAAGGATTTCAACATCTTCGAGCTTCAGAAAGCCATCAGCCAGGGCGACTTTCCCAAAGCAGTTCAAATCATCAATTATTTCGGCGACAACACCAAGGAAAATCCTCTAATCGCCACAGTTATAATGCTTTATTCCTATTACTGCAAAGTCCTTAAACTACATTATGCCACCGACAAGAGCCGCGACGGAATCGCCAGCGTTATCGGCGTGAACAGGTTCTTCGCAGACGACTACTTGGAGGCAACCCGCCGCTACAACATCAAAAAATGTGTTGACAACATCGCTGTTCTCCGCGAATTCGACTTAAAATCAAAAGGTTATAACATAGGCGATGTAAATCAAAAAGACTTGTATCGAGAAATGATATACAAACTCATGAAGTGAGAGTTTAGAGTTTTTTTTGCGATGTAAAAGACAACGCCCCCCCTGGCACGGTTTAGCCGTGCAGTTCCCTGTCTCAATTTGCGGAAATTAATCCGTCAAAACTCATAAAAAGTTTTAAGATTTGGTTGTCGGTTTTTAGTTTTTTTTTAATTTTGCAACCTGTATGGAAGAAGAAAAACCCAGAAAGCGCGACCGTATTATTAAAGGATTTTCCAAGCTTCTGAAAGAGGACAAGTTGAAGGCCGTTTCAGAATACATTGAGAATCCCGGGGAGTTCATTGCCCTTTTGAAAGGTTTCTGGTATAGCGATTTGGAGAAGCAAAGACAGTTTGACGAGTTCAGCGAGAACACCATTTCCAATTTCCACATTCCTTACGGCATTGTGCCTAATGTGATTATCAACGGCAAGGTTCACATGGTGCCGATGGTCATCGAGGAGAGCAGTGTTGTCGCGGCGGCTGTCGTGCTTCTCGGCAAGCTGTTCTGCGGCTATCTCTGTCCCGTCGGAACGGTGGAGGATCTTCTG
>UQNO01000047.1 GCA_900542475.1 uncultured Bacteroidota bacterium | reverse complement strand
CATTGACTTGTGGGAAAGTAGGTCGCCGCCACCACTACAATAGAGACGGACAGACTCCGTCTCTATTTTTTTTTACCAATAATCACTGCCTTAAGAACAAACATATTGTGACTCGAAAAAAAACTTTGCATTCCGAACTTCAAAATTCAAACTTTTTATTATCTTTGCGACTTAATTTTCAAAATCAAGCACAATGAGTGGGTTTTTCGGAATCATATCAAAAAGGCCTTGTATCACAGACCTTTTCTATGGTATTGATTATCATTCACATTTAGGAACTACTTCTGGTGGCATCTGTACTTTCGACGGAAACACATTCTGCCGTTCTATCCATAGCCTCAAAGGCTCTTATTTCAGGACAAAATTCGGTGACGAACTGAACAAATTTCATGGTAATAGCGGCATAGGCATTATCAGCGACACTGATGCACAACCTATCGTTGTGAATTCTCATCTTGGCAAATTCGCTATCGTCACAGTGGCGAAAATCACCAATTTGAAAGAATTGGAACAAGAGTGTTTAAACAACAAACAGCATTTCGCAGAACTTAGCCATGGAGATACCAACCCAACGGAACTTGTGGCACTGCTCATCACGCAAGGCAAAGACTTTGTTGACGGCATTCAAAATGTTTATAATAAGGTGAGAGGCTCTGTGTCAATGCTCATTTTAACAAACGATGGCATCATCGCAGCACGCGACTTATACGGACGCACACCTGTCGTCGTCGGTAAGAATGAAACAGGCTATGTGTTGGCTTTAGAAAGTCACAGTTATATCAATCTCGACTATTCGACAGAGCGTTTCGTTGGTCCTGGCGAGATTGTGAGAATCACGGAAAACGGCGTGAATCAACTGCTTGCACCTAACAATAAGATGCAGATTTGCTCTTTTCTATGGATTTATTACGGATTCCCTGCATCAGACTACGAAGGTATCAATGTGGAGGAAATGCGTTATCGCGGTGGTTATGCCATGGGCAAAATGGACGATGTAGAAGCCGATTACGTGGCGCCTATCCCGGATTCAGGCATAGGAATGGCCATCGGATACTCACATGCCACCGACATACCGTACGTGCGCAGCGTCGTCAAATACACCCCGACATGGTCGCGTAGTTTCATGCCTGTCAACCAGGAACAGCGTGAACACGTCGCAAAGATGAAACTTATCCCGAACCATGCGCTTCTGAAAGACAAACGCGTTATTTTCTGCGACGACTCCATAGTGCGTGGCACTCAACTTCGCGATAATGTGAAGATGCTTTACGACTATGGTGCGAAAGAAGTTCATATCAGAATAAGCTGCCCTCCATTGCTCTACGGATGCAACTTCCTGAACTTCAGTGCATCGAAGAACGAACTTGAACTTGTTACACGCCGTTGTATTCAGGAACTCGAAGGCAACAGCGTTAAAAACCTTGAATTTTATTGCGATGCCTCAACAAAACAATATGCAAATCTCGTGGAGATGCTGCGTAAGCATATAGGAGTCAATACGCTGAAATTCAATACGTTGGACAATATATGCAATGCCGTGGGACTGCCCAAATGCAAGCAATGCACACACTGCTTCGATGGCTCGTCGTATGGCGACAAATAGTACTATCTGAAAATAATATCAACGGAAGAATCACGGGAGAGTCCAAGCAATGATGCGGCTTTCCCGTGATTTATCGCTATCTCAAGGAAACCGTGTGTACCGAAGAGTGCCACAATGTCGGGCATCATCACCTCGGTATAGCTTCGGCAGATTTTGCTGACGACATATTTCCCTGCCCGAATCTCGAAAGCTCTGCCGTTTCTAATCTTCTCGAACAGTTCTTTAGTGATGTTGGAGACCACGTTTTCGTAAGAATCAACGAAAGTGATGATTCCGTGTATGGAATTGATATCGATGGTTGGCTGGAATGTTACACATTTCCGGATTTCCGGATAAGGACTACCTATCTCATTGAACGGCACTCCATTGGCTATCATGACTGCGACTTTAACGAAACGGTCTCTGGTTGTGAAGGTGAAATAGTCTGTATCCTGAATCACATCGATGATAACAGCCTCGAATGGAGAGTCGCCAAGGATTAGCGAAAAAATATCGTTGTCCGTGCCAATGAAATAATGTCCGTTGGCTTTCAGCGCGATATGTGGCTTGTCGGACGACTCCTCTGTCTCCACCGCGATGATGTGAATAGTGCCTTCCGGAAAGTTTCGGTAGCAGTTGCGAATGATGAACGCTGCCGACGCAATGTCCCACGGCTCGATATTATGGGTAATATCGACAATGGTTGCGCCGGGAAGAACCGATAATATAAGACCTTTTACTGTCGCGACGTAATAATCCGACAGCCCCCAGTCGCTTGTTAGTGTTATAATTGCCATTGCTTTTCCCGTTTCCTTTTTTTTAGGCTCAATTCCCAAATGCAAAAATACATTTTTATAATGAAAAATTTTTCTTGAAATAAAAAAGTTATGAACAATTTTTATTTTTTATCTTTGCATATCAAAATAATGGTGAAAAAATAATTAAGAAATAGATGGCGGAACAGATTGTCCAGATAGAAAATGTTAATCCGAGCGACTTATATGGTGTTAAGGATCAATATCTTACGATAATCAAGAACTTGTTTCCGAAACTTAAGATTATCGCGCGCGGCGATTTCGTGAAGGTGATAGGAGGAGATGATGAGGTGAATTATTTTCTTGACCGCCTCGCCATATTGGTCAATCATCTTGAGAAATTTGGCAGCGTCAATCCGCAAGTGATTGAAGATGTGATGATTTCTAACGGAGAGACGGCTTATGTGAAGAAAATGAACGACGATGACGTGCTGGTATATGGTCGTAATGGCTTGCAAATCAAGGCGATAACGCTCAACCAAAAACGTATGGTAGATGCTATTGGCAAGAAAGACATGATTTTTGCCATCGGGCCTGCTGGAACAGGAAAGACCTACACTGCGGTGGCATTGGCAGTGAGAGCTCTGAAAAACCGTGAGGTGCGCCGTGTCCTCTTGACGAGACCGGCAGTGGAAGCAGGCGAAAACCTCGGATTTTTGCCAGGTGATCTAAAGGATAAACTCGACCCGTATTTGCAGCCGTTGTACGATGCCTTGCGCGATATGCTGCCGCAAGCTAAATTACAGGCTTACATGGAAGACGGTACCATCGAAATTGCACCGCTGGCTTTCATGAGAGGCCGAACACTTGACCACGCTTTCGTGATATTGGACGAAGCTCAGAACGCAACAAGGGCACAACTGAAGATGTTCCTAACGCGTATGGGACGCAATGCGAAGTTCGTCATAACCGGCGACGTGACGCAAATAGACCTGCCGAAGAACCAGCCATCCGGACTGCCGCAAGCCGTTGATATCCTCGGCAATGTGAAAGGAATAGAGTTTATCTTCCTGGATGAGAAAGACGTGGTGCGCCATAAGCTGGTGACGGATATAGTGAACGCTTATAAAAAATTTTATCACGATAACGACACAGTCATTT
Organism: uncultured Bacteroidota bacterium; assembly: GCA_900542475.1. Taxonomy (GTDB): domain Bacteria; phylum Bacteroidota; class Bacteroidia; order Bacteroidales; family F082; genus Limimorpha. The sequence continues at coordinate 11,411 of UQNO01000047.1, read as the reverse complement.
CGAAAGAAGATGCACCTCCCGCCTCATTTCGACCGACCGAAGGAAGTGGAGACCCGAGCGAAGCAAAAGCATTCACCTTGGATGAATAAATATCGGACACATAAATTATCCCGAAACATTTAAATGCCGGTGATTTATCGACTGTACCTGAAATGACGAAAAAAAAGAAAAATTTAACAAAATATAAGATATGAAAGCATTAACAAGAACTGATTTCAATTTCAAAAATCAGACAAAAGTGTATCACGGCAAGGTTCGTGACGTTTATTTTATCGAAAACAAATATTTAGTGATGGTCGCCACTGACCGCATTTCGGCATTCGATGTTATTTTGCCAGAAGGCATTCCGTTCAAGGGTCAGATTCTCAACCAGATAGCGGCCGAGTTTCTCGACATGACCACTGACATCGTGCCAAACTGGAAAATCGCCACTCCAGATCCTATGGTGACGGTTGGTAAACTCTGCAAGCCCTTTCCTGTCGAGATGATTATCCGCGGATACCTCACAGGCAGCTCGTGGCGCACCTACAAAAGCGGTCAGCATACCATTTGCGGCGTGATAATTCCCGACGGTATGAAGGAACATCAGAAGTTCGCCGAGCCAATCATCACTCCCACCACCAAGGCGGAAGAAGGCCACGATGAAGATATCTCAAAGGAAGAGATTATTCGTCAAGGACTTATAAACAAGGAAGACTACGAACAAATCGAGGTCATCACCCGCAAATTGTTCCAAAGAGGCACTGAAGTCGCTGCTAAACACGGATTGATTCTCGTTGACACAAAATACGAGTTTGGCAAAATCGGCGACCAAATTTATCTGATGGACGAAATTCACACTCCCGACTCGTCGCGTTATTTCATCGCCGACCAATACGAGGAATGCTTCGCGAAAGGCGAGCCGGTGAAGCAACTCTCGAAGGAGTTCGTCCGCGAATGGCTGATGGCAAACGGCTTCCAGGGCAAAGAAGGTCAGAAGGTACCCGAGATGACACCCGAGATTGTGGCAGGAATCTCCGACAGATACATCGAACTTTATGAAAAAGTGACCGGCAAAAAGTTCGAGAAAGCCAAAGATACCGAAGATGTCAATGCAAGGATTGAGGAAAATGTGAATAATTGGTTGAAAGACAATCAATAATCACCGTGGAGACGGACAACAGCGGAGACGGACGACAGTCCGTCTCCGCTGTTTTGGAAATAACGGTAATATTATCCACAAAAAAGGAACCATCTCTTGAGCGGAGATGGTTCCCAGAACCAAAAACCAAAATTTATGAAACCTTTTACGAACAATGTAAATTACCAGATAGGTAATTATGGATGTACATTGTTACGCACTGCAAAAATACATATTTTTTTTAACATAGAGATGTTTTTTGTTAAAAAATTTTAAGATTTCTTGCAAAAAAATGAAATTTATGTTAAAAATCACTTATACTGAATGATTTATGTTTATAATATTTTTTCATGTTTGTTCCTTTTTCTACTTTTGTGATGAAAACATTTTCATAACTAAAAGTATTATTTATGTTGAAACTGAAAATATTATTAGCTATACACGACAGGGATTTAGCTTCAATCACAAAAAACTACCTTATTTCATGTGGATATCTCACGCAAATATGTCTTAATGGAGAGGTTGCTTTTCAGCTTTTTTGCAAGGAGCATTTCGACTTCGTGTTAATCGACGCGGAAATAACGATTATCAATGGAATTGATTTAGCCAAAGAGATTCGCCGCAAAAACAGGTCTATTCCGATCGTTTTTTTAGGTGCCGCCCCACATCAGGCCGAGATTATCAATGCTTTTAATGTTGGTGCTGACGACTTCATTTCACGCCCTTTCAATATGGAAGAGCTTGGTCTGCGTATTAAAGCTATTCAAAAAAGGACTAAAGCCTTTGAAAGCAAACAGCATTTTTTCACTGTAGGTAACTGCACCTTGGATGCATTGCATAATGTGCTGACATGCAACGGAAAAGAGAAGAAGTTGACTTCCAAAGAGTTGGATTTGTTGTATTTATTGTTTGAGTATAAAAACCATGTAGTGGAGCGACCTTTAGCGTTGAAACGAGTATGGCATTCCGATAATTACTTCAATGCACGAAACATGGATGTTTATGTGAAACGATTGCGCAACTTATTATGTGAAGACCCGACAATTAAACTCGAAAACGTACATGGTGTAGGATATAAGCTTGTCGTCGAGACATGATAAATCATCTGTCAAGGTATGATGAACAAGGGAATTTCAGGTTGTTTACAAGTTCCATTTCATGAATATTGATGGAAGCAGGGGCCAATGATATACTATTGTCTTTCAATATTCTCCAAAACACATCTGAATTCGGACCTTTATCGGTATTAGTCAGGATAATGACCGTGCGGTCGTTCTTTTTGTCGAACAAGAAAAACGAGCGATAACCTTTCCACCATCCGTAATGATAGTAACAGTCGGGGTATTTGCGCGAGATGCGCCATCCGAAACCATAGTTGTCCTTCCTTTTCGAGTATTTGGGACTTCCAGGCACGAAAGCCTCGCTCTGAATGGTGTCGGGCACTAACAATCCATAATCTACGGCAACCTTGAAACGGTACATGTCCTCGACATTTGAAAACATGATTTTATCGCCTTTGACACCGTTGAGATACTCGTTTTGAGCCTGACGAGGACGTCGGCGACCAATATAATATCCCTGAACGCAATTGGGGAGATACAGCGATACCACGGTGTCGGTTGGCATATCGTAGATAAACGAATCATGCATGCCGATGGCATCAAAAACATTTTCTTGCATGAAGTCAACAAAACTCTTGCCCGAGACGCGTTCCACTATGCTCGCCAGCAATGCGTAATTCACATTGCAGTAATGAAAACCGTTGTCAGGTCTGAAGTATGGGTCGGGTTTGTATTTGACATAATAGTCAATCATGTCGTTGTTGGTGAACGGAATCTTTTTGTTTGGCCAGTGATTGTCAGCCAGCGACTCATAACGCGACAGTCCTGAACGATGTGTGAGCAGCATTCTCGTGGTGATGCCATTATAAGGAAATTCGGGGATGTAATTTTTTATGTCAACGTCATAATCGATAAGTTGACGACTATTCAGAATCATTATGGCCTCTGCCGTGAACATCTTTGAGACGGAGCTGAGCTGAAACACATCGTCAACGTTCAGCTCGTCTTTTCTTGTCTTGAGATTACGCACTCCATACGATTTCTTGAGTATGATTCTGCCTTTTTCGGCAAATAAAACCGTGCCGTTGAAAGAGGTTTTCTTTTTCAAGTTCTGGAAAGTCCTGTCTATTTGCTCCGCTTTTCTGTCGAGAACGGGTTTGTCCAAATCCATGAATATCGAATCGACATTGACAACAGGCCACGATTGCACTTCTCCTATTGAATATTGTTTTTTATCATCTCTTGCTGAACAGGAAATCAAAAATATCGATAAAATTAAAAATAAAAATCGCTTTTTCATCTTATTGAAAAAAAATATCCTGCAAATATAGCAAATTTTTGTATTTTTGCACCCTAAATATCATAATATGTTTCAAGATTTCAATTTAAGTCCACTGATCCTTAAAGCCATTGATGAATTAGGATTCAAGGAGCCCATGCCCATTCAGGCGGAGGTTTTGCCAGTGTTATTGTCGCAACGTACTGATTTAGTTGGCCTTGCTCAAACGGGAACGGGCAAGACCGCTGCTTTCGGATTGCCTCTTTTGCAGAATATCGACCCGAAAGACCGCAGTGTTCAAGCTCTGGTGTTATGTCCCACGCGCGAACTTTGTATGCAGATTACCAGGGATTTACTCAATTATGCGAAGTATATACCCGAAATCATGATAGTGCCGGTGTATGGTGGCGCGAGTATAGAGGTGCAGTTCAAGAGTCTGGCCAAGAAACCTCAAATAATAGTGGCGACGCCGGGGCGTCTGCAGGACATGATTCGTCGCAACCGCATCGACTTCAGCAATGTGAAGTGGATGGTTCTCGACGAGGCCGATGAGATGCTCGACATGGGATTTCAGGAAGATGTCGATGCAATTTTGGAATATATGCCGGAGCAAAAGAACACACTGCTGTTTTCCGCAACAATGCCTGCCGAGGTGGAACAGATTCTCAACAAATACATGAGCAATCCTGTACGCATCAGCATAGGGCAGAAAAATTCGGGTACTTCAAGCGTCCGACACAACTATTATCTCATCAAGGCGAGCGACAGATACCTTGCGCTGAAACGCTTAATCGATTATTATCCGTCGATTTACGGAATCGTATTCTGCCGCACTAAACTTGAGACTCAAGATGTCGCCGACCATCTCATTCACGACGGCTACAACGCCGCTTCGCTGCATGGCGACCTCTCGCAGGCACAGCGCGACCTCGTGATGAACCATTTCCGCCAAGGGTTCACCCAGATTCTTGTGGCTACCGACGTGGCGGCAAGAGGCTTGGACGTCAATAACTTGACACATATTATCAATTACAATCTCCCTGACGACATCGACACTTACGTGCACCGTAGCGGCAGAACAGGACGCGCCGACAAGACTGGCATCTGCATCAGCCTGGTGCATCTGAAAGAGAAACATAAAATCAAAGCTATCGAGAAACAACTCGGTCGCCCGATGGAGCGCGAGCTCATTCCAACGGCACAACAGGTCTGCGAAAAACAACTGTTCCGCCATATCGACAATCTTGAAAAAGTCGATATCATGCGCGACGACATCGACGACTATCTGCCCGTAGTGTTCAAAAAACTCAACTGGCTCACACGCGAAGAACTGATAACACGAGTGGTGGCGTTGAATTTCAACCGCTTCCTCGATTATTACAAAAACGCTAAAGACCTGAATGTTGACGATACTAAAGAAAGCAACAAGAAAGCGAAGAAAGAGAAGAAAGAGAAGAAACAGTACAACGACGCGCACATGGTGAGGCTGTTTTTCGGCATGGGCAAACGCGACCATATAAAGCCTAATTCATTGATAGGCAAAATCAACGATGTGACTGGAACTAAAGACATTGAAATCGGTCATATTGATTTGATGGAGAATTTCTCATTCGTCGCCGTCGATGGCGCGCAGGCTCGGTTTATCGTTGACTGTTTTGCCGACCCGAGCAAGAACCCCGAAGGTATTCGCGTTGAAATCACAACAGGGGATCCGAAATCTAAAGATAAAAAAGACGACAAACCGAAGCGTAAACGCGGCGAGAAGCAGTCGCGCGACAATTTCCACGAAGAACGTCGCTACCGTGACCGCGAAGGGGAGAGGCGCGAGAGAAAGAGTAGAAAAGGAAGCGGGACGAAAGATAAGAATGGTAAGAAAAAACGCTCAAGAGATAACGAGCGTCCAGAGAAAAAACACGGAAAGAGAGCGAGATATTAAGTTATTTCTGAAGATAATTCTTTCTTTCTTCTTCAGGAAATTTTTCTATGGCATATCGCAGCATGGTTCGAGGCATCGTTTGGTAACGTGTTGATAACCAGTCTTTAAGACGTTGCTTATCACGTTTTCCTGCCTCACGGAGCAGCCAGCCGGCGGCTTTTTGAAGAAGGTCGTGGAGCGGTTGCGGTTTCCACAAAAAGATTTCAGCGATATTATAAGTGTCGTCAAGTTGCCCATGACGCAGGAACTGCATGGTGCTCACCATCCCGATACGCTGCTCCCAGATGGTCTTGCCGCTATCGGCGAGTTCATAAAGCAAGGCGCGGTCTTTGTCAAGAAGCCAGTTGCCGAGAAGTTCATAGCACGACAAATCGACCAAGTCCCAGTTGTTAACATATTGAGTGTGAGCAAGATAAAAGTCGATGCATTGTTTTTGCAGTTCCACGTCTTTTTTTGCGTGTTTGAAGGTTTGTATAAGAACAAGCAGTGCCGAGAGTCGCATTTCGTGGTATTCAGAACAGACGCATTCTTCCAGGTCTTCGATGGTGCAGGCACTCCAACAGTCTTTCACCACACCTCTTATCGTTGGCACTTTTATTCCGAGGAACTTATCGCCGAAACCGTATTGTCCAGGACAGGTTTTGAAGAAGCGTGCAAGACCGGGGACGATAGCCGGGTCTTGTTTTTCAAGGATTTTTTGATATAAAGCGTTGTTTTTCAAGATTTTACACTATTGGAGTAGAAGTGCATGTTGATGATGTATTTATAAACATCTTTCGGCAGGAAATAGCGCACATCACGACCTTCTGCGATGGCTTCCCTGATGAATGTCGATGACACTTCGATTTCGGGTGCGTTCACAACCTTCACGGACGGATGATTTACCAACTCGTTGCTTTCGTATCCTTTACGCGGATATACGAGCAGATGATGATACTTTAAAATCATCTCGTAATTTTTCCATTTATGGAAGTTCTCGATATTGTCCATTCCGCAAATCAGGTAAAAATCGGTGTTGGGATGACGTTCCGCCAAACGTGTCAGGGTGTCGATGGTATATGAAGGCTGTGGCATATAAAATTCTATGTCGCACACGTGAAAACGCTCGTCGTTTTTTATCGCCATCTCCACCATATACAAGCGATGACGGTCGGCGAGCAGCGATTTTTTCTCTTTGAATGGATTTTGTGGAGAAACGGCAAACCAAATCTCGTCCAAGTCGCCATATTCCGCCAAGTAGTTGGCGAGCATCAGGTGGCCGTTGTGAATTGGGTTGAACGACCCAAAAAACAATCCGATTTTCGTTTTCACAATATATTAAACAATTGTTCTTTGATTTTTTCCAATTCGTCTTTCATTTTGACGACCAGGCGTTGAATGTCGGCGTCGTTGGCTTTTGAGCCGAGGGTGTTTGTTTCGCGTCCCATCTCTTGTGCGATGAAACCGAGTTTCTTGCCGGCGCCTTCCTCGTCGATGCTTTCCTTGAAGTAGTCGCAGTGTTTGCGCAGTCGTACTTTCTCTTCTGTGATGTCAAGCTTTTCAAGATAGAAGATGAGTTCCTGCTCGAAACGGTTTTCGTCGTATTCGCCATTAGTGAGTTCCTGCAAATTTTTGAGAAGACGTCCTTTTATAATCTCGTGGCGGTTTTTCTCGAAAGGTTTCACTTCGTTGAGATAATCGAGAATCAAGTTGACACGTTTGAGCAGGTCTTTTTTCAAAACCGCGCCTTCCTTGGCTCTGAAATCGTCGGTGACGGCGATGGATTCGAGCAATGTTTCGTGTATCTTTTCGAGAAATTCCTCGTCGTAGTCCTGTTCCGGCGACACGAAAATTCCCGGCATTTTGAACACAATCGCCGCGATGTCTTTTGATTCCGGGATATTATACTCTTTTGAAATATTGCCTATCTGCTCAAGATACGAAGCCACAATCTCTTTTTCGATATGTGTGTTTTGTGCCACATCGGTGTTCGTAATCGTGATTGTCACATCGACTTTTCCCCTTTGTAAGCGCGCCGAGATTTCGTTGCGATAATCTAATTCGTATGCCTTTAAATCTTGCGGAAGTTTTATTGAAAGGTCTAACTGCTTGCTGTTCAGTGTCTTGATTTCGACGGAGATTTTGTTTGTTTTAAAAATATGCTCGGCTTTGCCGTAGCCTGTCATTGAACGAATCATCTTTATAGATTTTTTTTGCAAAAATAGTGATTTTTATAATACGGAAGCCATAAGTTTTTCGTCATTTCGAGCAAAAATTGCGGGAAAACCCCGTGATGCCTGTGTTCTTTGCGCGAGGAAATAAAAATTTTAAAAAAATGTTTTTCTTTGTAAAATAATCATTAACTTTGTGGACTTTTAAAGTAAAATAACAAATTCATTAAAATATTAACATTTAAAATTAAATTTTATGTCAGAAAAGATGACTTCTCAAGATTTCATGGAAATGGAAGCCAAGTACGGTGCTCATAATTATCACCCGCTTCCTGTTGTTTTAGCGAAAGGCAAAGGAGCTAAGGTTTGGGACGTTGAGGGCAAAGAATATTATGATTTTTTGTCGGCTTATTCAGCGGTCAACCAGGGTCACTGTCATCCGGCGATTCTCAAGGCTTTGTGCGAGCAGGCGGAGACGCTCACTCTTAGTTCGCGCGCTTTTTACAACGACGCTCTCGGTCCATGGGAAAAATATATTACGGAATATTTCGGATACGACAAGGTTTTGCCGATGAACTCTGGTGCCGAGGCTGACGAGACCGCTCTGAAGCTTGCGCGTCGTTGGGGAACGGTGTGCAAAGGCATTCCGAATGACGAGACGACCATAGTGTGTTGTGATGGCAACTTCCATGGTCGCACCATCACCATCATCACCATGTCGAACGACCCTGATTCGTATGCGAACTACGGTCCTCTGACACCTGGTTTCATTCGTATTCCTTACAACGACCCCGATGCATTGGAGAAGGTTCTCGCAAAGGACGGCAAGAAAATCGCCGCTTTCTTGGTCGAGCCTATCCAGGGCGAGGCGGGCGTTTACGTTCCGGACGAGGGTTACCTCAAGAAATGCTACGACATCTGCAAGAAATACAACGTTTTGTTTATGGCAGACGAGGTGCAGTGCGGTATCGCCCGTACGGGCAAGATGCTTGCTTGCGACCACGAAGGCGTGCGTCCCGACATCCTTATTTTAGGCAAGGCTCTCGGCGGCGGCGTGGTGCCGGTGTCGGCAGTGCTTTGCGACGATTACATCATGATGAACATCAAACCGGGCGAGCATGGCTCGACATTCGGCGGCAACCCGGTGGCGGCAAAGGTGTCAATGGCCGCCCTCCAAGTCATCAAAGACGAGAACCTGATGGAGAAAGCCGACCGTCTTGGTAGAATTTTCCGTGAGGAAATCATGAAGGTCAGCCACCCGATGATACAGAAAGTTCGCGGAAAGGGCTTGCTCAACGCAGTGATTATCAAGCCCGTGAACGGCAAAGAGGCATGGGATGTCTGCTTGAAGATGCGCGACAACGGCGTTCTCGCCAAGCCGACCCACCAGCACATCATCCGCTTCGCCCCGCCATTAGTGATAACCGAAGCCGAATTGATGGACGCTATCGAGAGAATCAAGAAATCGATAATGTCGTTCTAAATTAGTCCGTTATTTCGACCGACCGTAGGGAGTGGAGAAATCTCAAACAATTTGAATGAGATTTCTCTATTTTATTTACTTGACAATTGATATTCAATTAGAATTCAGCTGGGCTTTTGTGTTTTAAGCTACAAAATTTTTTTGAACAAAAATTGTTGATATAAAAAATAATTGTAACTTTGCAATGTGTTTACATGAAGTTATTTCCATGTGAAATAGAAATAATGTAGATGTTTTATATTTAGAATAAGCGTTTATCAGCGCTTTGTCAATTGACGGCTTAGAATCTAGCAAATTCATACCTCTGTCAATAACAAAGCAATAGGTAGATGTCTTTCGTTGTATGTTTATACTTTGAAGTATATACTATTCAGCGTGGGCTCTGCGTGTTGCTCGTTCAGACAGAGGAAGGCATGCTAGAGCCGTAAGCCGTGGGACGAGTAATGATACAGCACCCGCGCTTTTTCTTTTATTAAGATACACCTTAATTAATATATACTTGTTTCGGGATGCTGCGAGTTGGATTTGATAGGGATGGATAAACCTCTTCATATAGGCGATCTTATCAGAGAAGAACTTAAACGACAAGAACGTACAGTAAGTTGGTTCGCCCGAAAATTATGCTGCGACCGCTCTAATGTATATAAATTGTTTAATCGTGCTACTATTGACACTGAATTATTGTTGAGAATATCAAAAATACTTAACTGCGATTTTTTTGAAATGTATTCAGATATAATACATGATGAATAATAGGCAACATAAGTGTTGAATTAGAGGCATCGCCATTTTGTATAAGATATTTAGAACTTTAATAATTTTGCAACATTGAGTTAATGTTGTTATAAATTATTAAGGACGTGGTAGAATTATAAAAGATGGTACAGGTGATAAATTAGAAGTTTATTTTATCAAACAATAGTATATGAATGTTGAAAATTACAATATCGAAAAACTTTTCGCTGAACAATACCCGATGTGCCAATTGTTCAGAATTGGTAAAGATTACAATGTTGTTTATGATGCAAAGCCTAATTTTGCATTTGTTTTGTCTGATAAAGAAACTGAATTATTGGCAAAATTTCTTGAATTTAGGAATAAAAAAGATGTAAAATTGGACGCAGAAGAACAATCAACTATAGGTTATTTCGAGAAATTGTGTAAATGTGGCGTTTTTATTAAAGGACCTGCAGAATCAGTGTCTGAAACGAACAAAGAAAAACTTTCTGAAAAGATAAATTATTACGATAAATATATTTTACAACGTAAATTTGTTTTGGAAGCTACAGAAGATTGTAATTTTAGATGTAAATATTGTCCGAACACTATTAATCTGGGTTCAAATGTGCGACAGCATGCCAAACGTTACATGTCGTTGGAGACGGCTAAAGCAGCGATAGATTATTATTTTGAGCAATATGTCAAGATTTTCAAACAGTTGTCAAAAGAAAAACAGACTTTGATGACAGAGACTCTGCCTCCGACACTTTCTTGGTATGGTGGAGAACCATTGCTCAATTTTGAAGTAATGGAACAGGCGACAGAATACTTCAAACAAAAGCCATGGAATACTTTCGGTATTGAGACAAAAGACCTGTTCTTCTCAACCAATAGTAATATGTCGATTATGAACGATAAGATTCTTGATTATCTTGTCAGTAATAACGTTCAATTGTTTGCAAGTCTTGATGGCCCAAAAGAAGAAAACGACAAATGCAGAGTGTTTGCGGATGGTAGTGGAACACATGACATTATCGTTAAAAACTTGAGAAAAATACGCGAGCGTGATGAAAACTATTTTAGAGATCGGGTTTCAATTTTAGCGGTGGTTGCAGATGATTATGATAAAGAAGTTTGTTGGAAATATTTCAAAGATGGGGAATTTTCCGATTTGGAAGTCTCAACATCACGACAGGAATATGTGGATTGTTCATATATAGCTCCTGTTAATGAATTAAAACGTCTGGAAGAGGGTTTTGAGGATGATTATCGAGATATTATAAATGATATTGATAAAGCACATGTTGATGACTCATCAATAAATAACATAGAATATCTATTGCCTTATGTGAAAGTACAAACGGATAATCCCCATGGTACCAACAATTTTAACATTATGTTGACTTGCCCTATGGGTATTGATAATAACATGATAGGTGTTGATGGCGACATGCATATTTGTCACAAAACTGATGGTTCGGCTCCTTTTGCCAACATATATCATATTCCTGTAGATTATGATAAACTCGTTGACATATTTGTTGAGCATAATAGAGCTGTGAATAATGGCGGATGCAGGTCGTGCTGGGCGGTTAGATGTTGTACCGTTTGTGGTGCGAAACGACTTCAAAAAGGCAAAATGGTTAATCCGAACCACTCCGA
>UQNO01000046.1 GCA_900542475.1 uncultured Bacteroidota bacterium | reverse complement strand
CACCCGGTTGCAGGAGATTTCTCGACAAGCTCGAAATGACGAAGTGACAAGCTCGAAATGACAGCATTCAACCCGTCATTTCGACCGGAACGGAACGAAATGGAGCGAAGTGGAGAAATCTCATGCAAAATGTAAATAATCATTAAATATTGAAATATGGACGAACTTAGAAATTTTTTACAAACGGTTAACACCAACGGAATCTTATGGCTTCTTGAAGCCAAACCAGGTCTTTTCGCCATGCTTGAAGACGGAAGTGGAAACTCGTATATCCCGGTGTGGGCAAGCGAAGACGAGGCCAAGGCCAATATCGGCGAAGACTGGGAAAACTACACTGTGGCGACCATGGAAATCGCCGAATTCATCACCTGGACGCGCGAGCTCGACAGCGACGACATCGGAATTGCCATCTCGACAGACAAGGAAGGACGGATTTTCCCATTCCCATCGAAAATAATGCGCCAGATGCTTGGCGGACAAGAGAAAAGCGACCGCGAGCTGGTGGGCGAGGAGTTCTACGACGAGGACTGGGCCGAGCCGATGCCGGAAGATTGGGAAGATGAAGAATAGCCTTTTTCAGGCACATTTGAGAATTTTGTATATCTTTGCAGCCGGATAATCAACAAGTTATGTATAAAAGAGCTCATTCGAAATAGCCTTTACCGAGCCGAGTGTTTGGGGACGCTGGGTCGAATCGGCTGTGGGCGCATATTTGCTGAATCAGGCCGATGTGAATGGTTTTAAAATTTATTATTGGCGCGAACGCGACGATGAGGTCGATTTTGTTGTGGAATGTAATAAAGAATGTGTCGCAATTGAGGTGAAAAGCGGCAAACGCACTGAAAATGAAGGCTTGTCGAAGTTTAAGAGCAAGTTTAATCCGAAACATGCGCTCATCGTAGGCGGCGACGGAATATCATTGGATGAGCTTTTAACGTTTGATATTGTTAAATTGTTTTAAAAAATAGCAATAAAACATATTAAACCGACTTTTTTTTTCTTGCAAAACAAAATTATTAGTTTTATCTTTGCGGTGTTTTTATGAGCATTATACACTTACATTAGTAAGTGATTGATTATTTGTAATATAATAACCGTGGATAAGACTATAATTATCATCCCCGAGGGGAAGATTCGTGATTATGTTGATGGAACTATCCGTAACGACACACCTGAAGAGTATGTGCGCCAAACGGTGGAGAAGCGTTTGGTGAATGAACACAAATACGCCAAAGAGCGCATTGCAGTGGAATATCCTGTCCACATGGGCTCGGGGAAAAAGCGTGCTGACATTGTCATTTTCCCTGAAAATGTCACGGAGGAGCAAAAGAAGGACCAGCAGAATATTTCCATTGTCATTGAATGCAAAAAGGAAGCGGTGAAGCCATCCGACAAAGATAATGGTTTGGAACAACTGAAAACATACATGTCTGCTTGCAATAACTGCGAGTGGGGCATGTGGACAAATGGACTGCACAAAACAGTTTATCGCAAAACAGTTGATGAAAGTGGCTATTTTGTCTTTGACGAGTACAATGACATCCCTTCTGCTGATGGTACGACAGATGAGAACGAACGCCCTAATCGCAACACGCTGAAAAAAGCTTTCGACGACAATCTCCTTTTCACCTTTAGAACTTGCCATAACATCATTTACATCAACGAAGGTCTGCAAAAACAGCCCGCATTCTTTGAGTTTCTGAAAGTGATTTTCTGCAAGATTCACGATGAACGTAATCTGCTTGAACCTGTTCAATTCTATACCACCTCCAAAGAACGCAATTATAAGGATGGACAAGCTACGGTTTACAATCGGATTTCAAAAATTTTCAAGGAAGTTAAGAAGAAAAATTCGCAGATTTTTGACGAAAACGACACAATCAAACTAACGCCAAGAACGCTGACATTTTTAGTGGCCGAATTGCAGAAATATGCGTTGCTTAATACGAATATAGACATCAAAGGCAAGGCCTACGAAGAGATTGTCGGGGCGAATCTTCGCGGCGACCGTGGCGAGTTCTTCACTCCCCGAAACGTGATGAAAATGGCCGTGGATATGATTAATCCCAAAGACAATGAAAAGGTTTTGGACAGCAGTTGCGGTACGGGGGGATTTGTGGTTACTGCCATGAACAAGGTGATTGAACGCTTGCAGGAACGTTTCAAAGAATCGTACGGCGAAAAAGCCTCCTGGAATACGGATATTTTAACACTATATAATGATAAGATCACGGAAACTGCCAAAGAGAACTTCTTCGGCTTCGACATCAATCCCGACCTTGTGAAAGCCACCAAAATGAACATGGTGATGAACAACGACGGAAGTGGCAACATCATGCAGATGAACACTTTGCTTCCACCTCAAGAATGGGATGCCAATACGAGGGCTCACCTTGAGGAAGCGTTGGGAGTTAAAAAGAATACAATAAAGAACCACACAACAATTGGTTTTGTTGATGTTGTTGTAACCAATCCGCCTTTCGGCTCCAAGATACCTATTCGTGACACCCAAGTGCTGGAACAGTTTGATTTGGGCCATATCTGGCAGAAAGACGACAAAGGGAATTGGAGTATGACGGAGCGTCTGCAAAGCAGTGTACCGCCAGAGCAGCTATTCATTGAGCGTATTCTGCAACTGCTGGTTGAAGGAGGAAGAGCAGCGATAGTGCTGCCCGACAGTATTCTTGGCTCCCCAGGATTGGAATATATTCGCCATTGGCTGATTAAGAAAACACGCATAGTGGCCAGTGTGGATTTACACGCCGATGCATTCCAGCCGCACAACGGCACACAATGTTCCATTCTGATTCTGCAAAAGAAAACGCAGAAAGAGATTGACGAAGAAGAAAAGAGCGGACAAATCATTGATTACAGCATCTTTATGACGATGATTGACCATATTGGACACGACAAACGCGGCAACATCATCTTCAAGCGAGATGAAAAAGGCAACATTATTATGACCGAGAAAGAAGAGAGCATCGCCGAACGTGATGCCGAAGGCAATGTGGTATATCGCAAAGAAACACGGCAGGAAAAGGGCGTGAACGACCAGACGGTTTTAGTGGCGGATGTGTTTGCCAAATGGAAAAAGGAGGAGGGCATAGCATGGTAACAGGAAATCTGGCATATAAGCTGCCCTACGAGCCGGTGGAAGAAATCAATCCATTGGCTCCCGATCCATTGAAATTCACTTCGGTCGAACTCTCTGAAGTGATCTCCAACAACACTCGTTTGGAGGCAAGCGCCTTCAACCTTGATGCCAAAGCCGCAAAATACAAGGTAGAACACTGCAAGTACGGCTATGTTCATCTATGGGGTGAGAATGGTTTGGTTAACGAGGCTTATCATGCAGGTCGCTTTAAACGTAACTATGTTGAAAAAAACACGAAAGATTCAATCGGCTTTTTGGGAAGTTCTGAAATGCTGAATACCAAACCGCAACCTTTAAAATATATAAAAAGGCAACTTGCTACAGAGAAGCATTTATTGGTGAAAAAAGGAACCGTATTGTTGTCTTGTTCTGGAACAATCGGAAACACGACGTTTGTAAATCGAACATTAGAGCAATACGCATTCAGTCAGCATATTATACGTTTGGAAAGTGAGTGTTACTCTGGTTACGTTTATGTTTGTCTAAATCTCCCTGAGGTTAAAAATCAAATACTTTCTATGATGTATGGTGCTGTTATTCTAGAAATAGAACCCGAACATCTGAGAAATATCATCATTCCCGATGCGCCGGATCTGATAAAGAAGAAAATTCACGATTTGATTATAGCCTCATACGATTTGCGTGACCAATCCAACGAACTTATGGACGAAGCGGAGCAGTTGCTCTATCAGGAACTTCAGCTTCCTCCGATTGAAGAATTGAAACCCAAGTATTTCGACAAAGACGTTGACCTGCGCAACTACACCACCAAACTGAACAGGCTGGATTTGAGGCTGGATTGTTCGTATCATACGCCGATTTGTAATACGATTTTGAAATTGTTGAAAGAAAATGCGAAACTGGTTGCACGTTGTGGTGACAGCAATATCACAGCGGACATTCTTCTGCCCACTCGTTTCAAGAGAACATACGTTGAAGCTGAACACGGAATTAAACTCATAGGCGGTAAACAGATAAACGTATTAAATCCAAGTACTGAAAAATATCTTGCCCATTCTTCATTAGATGATGAATTAAAGCTAAAAGCACATAGCGTTTTGATTACTCGTAGCGGAACTATCGGGAAAACAGCCATCGTTCCAAAACATTGGGAAGAATGGATTGGCAGCGATCACATCGTAAGAATCATTCCTGCAAATGACGACATTGCTGGTTATTTGTATTGTTGGCTAAGCACAGATTACGCACAACAATTGGTGAAAAGGAACACCTTTGGGGCTGTTGTGGATGAAATAGACACCAATCAGTTGTCACAGGTGGAGATTCCGCTTCTCAAGGACGAATCCAAGCAGAAAGAAATAAACGACAAAGTGTTACAAGCAAACGGACTTCGTTACCAAGCTTACCTGAAAGAGCAGGAAGCAGTGGGGATGATGGAGGAAGTGATAAATTAACTGAAACAACATTATTTATGGCAGAATTAAAGAAAAAAGGACATGACATCAATATTAAAGGTCTCATTATCCATCAAGTGATAAAAGAGGCACATACAATGGGATGTAATTTAAAAAAGGCAAAGCAGGCTATTTCTCCCACAGAGAGGGAAAAACTGTTTGTCGCAAATATTAAGGAAGCATATTATAAAAAGTCAAATCCCACTTATGGCATCTTTGGCGAGGATGATAAATCATTTCAGAATGTATTGTCAAAGTATTTTGTCGATAAGAAAATTGACTTTTTCACATTTTCTACCGAAGCTACCGAATTATATAAGAAGAAAATAAAAGACATTTCTCCTGCTACAGGTGGGCATTTAGTTTTTGTTCATTTCTCCAATACCACAGAAAAACAGGAATTCATGTTGGTAATGACAATCAACAATAAAAATGGTTTTGTCATCGATGACAATCTACATATCAAAGACATCAAGAGTCTTGATTTGAACAAAATCGATGTTGCTTGTTTGATTAACATTACAAAGTGGAACAATATCACAAAAGGAATTGACAAAGAATCGAAAACATATCTGTCATTTGTAAGAGGGAATAAAGATGTCAGTAATTACTTCATGAGTTATATTGATTGTAATGACAACAAAACGAGTTCCGAATCAACAAAGCGGTTGGTAAAAGCTGTTGAAAGCTATTGTGTAAACATAGGCCTTGACCGAGACACTGCTATTCAAAGGAAAAACGAAATATATGATTATTGTTTAGATTGCATCAACTCAAAAAAAGAAATACAATTAAGTGCAATTTCCGCACTGTTTGATAATGAGAACCCAAATGGATTTAAAGAATATGCTGCTCAAGAAGAATATGGTGTGAGTGAAATAATCAGCGGTGATCGCACTCGTTTAAAAAAAATGAAATACACTTTTTATAAAGGCAGAGATTTAACTATCATTTTTGACAATCAACAATTAGACAAAACCATTTTCTATAACAAGGAGAAAAAGCAATTAACGTTCAAAGAATTACCTGAAGAACTCATTGATCAATTGGATAAATAATGCTTGATAAAATTGTCAATATTGTTAAAAACAACGCTGTAAGAATTGAGAATGGGACACTTTTCATTGACAACTGGAAGGTCTCGGACAAAGATGTTCTCCAGTATTTATATGATAATAATTGTTTCGAGAAGAGTTTCTTTCTTGAAGATATTGAAATAGGTTCCGTAGAAAATATCGAATTATCTTTAGCAGAGTTATGTAATATTGGATTCTATGATTCATGCAAGTCTTTTATTGCGAAGAACAAATACGAGTTACGAAAAGAGACTTATTACATTTATGAGAATGACAATTCTATATGTTTCATAAACCAATATAATGCAATTACAAAATTTATAACTTCTATTAAAGGTATATCGAAGCACTCTTTTACAGATATCGATATATTAAACACTGTCGTTTCAAATGACAAACAGTCAGTTCTTATTACTTGTGACTATACTTGCGAAGAGATTGTTAGATTGAATGACAAAGATTTAGAAAAGATTTCCAAGATTTCAACAGTGTTATGCGAAGATAATATAGAAAAAAAGAATTTGTTTATTAATGAAATAATAGATTTTTTGGTTTCTGAGCACACAAATCGATTTAGTCTAATTCTTGAAAACATAGGGAAACTATTCGACAATTGCATAAATGCCTATTCATTCTACATGAGTGGTTTTTCATCGAATAAACTAAAACTTGAGATAAATACAAAAGCGATAGAATACACAAGTAAAATACAATCTGTTATAAACGAGGCTCAAACAAAGTTAATTGCAATTCCAAGTGCATTTGTTTTAGCAGCGTTAGCTATGGATTTCAAAGAACATCGACTATTATTAAACACAAGGAACATAGTAACATTAATAAGTCTCTTTGTTTTTGCTATTTTAATACAGCTATTTCTATCTAACCAAAAGAGCATCTTGAAAATAATAAAAGCAGATGTTGAAGATTTCAAAGATGGTTTTGACAAAACAAAAATTGAACTATTGTCTAAAAAATTTGAATGTGTGGATGCTTCCTTAAAAAAGCAACATAATCGTTTATCTGCTATTACGTGGATTTTATGGATAATCCCATCATTGTGGTGTGCGTTTTTAATTATCTCTCAATTTGTATAACTATATGAAAGAAGCTTCAATCTATAACATTTCCCTTCATCTTGTCGGCAACAAATCCACAGATGATGGTATCATATTGTCAGAATCAAATCTTGACATCAAGGATAATGTCAGGAACTTATTAGTGAATTATTTCCTCACCCCCTTCTCCTCCGAGGAACTCTTCGAACTCTACCACGACAGCGGCATCGAATACAACGTGGTCTATGGGGCGGCGTCGCAGATCTTCGACAACCCCGAGACGCTGTTCGAGCAGTCCGTCAACCTCGCCAAACACCTCTACGACCAGAGCACCCACCCCAAAATCAAGGGCGGAGAGTTCTATACGGTCTATTTCCGCGACTGCATCGTGGACGGCGAGACGGTGGACGCCGTCGGGCTGTTCAAGTCGGAGAACAAGGACACGTTCCTGAAGGTGCTGCACGAGGGCGTTAACTTCAACCTCGAGAGCGAGCAGGGCATCAACATCAAGAAGCTCGACAAGGGCTGCCTGATCTTCAACCGCGAGCGCGAGAACGGCTATATGGTGGCGGTGGTCGATAACACCAACCGCGGAATAGAGGCACAATACTGGATTGACGATTTCCTGCATGTGCGGCAGCGGCAGGACGAGTATGCGAACACCCAAAACATGATGACGATGGCCAAGAACTTCGTCACCAAGGCGCTGCCTGAACAGTTCGAGATCTCCAAGGCCGACCAGATCGACCTGCTGAACCGGTCGTTGGAGTTCTTCAAGGAGAAGGACACCTTCGATATGGAAGAGTTCGCCAACGAGGTCATCGAACAGCCTGAGGTTATCGAGAGTTTCCACAACTTCAAGCGCGACTACGAGTCGGAGAACGACATCACCATCGACGACACGTTCGCCATTTCCGACCATGCCTTCAAACGGCAGCAGCGTTCCTACAAACGCGTCATCCGCCTCGACCGCAAAATCCAAATCATCATCGACGGCAACCGCGACCATGTTGAGCAAGGAGAAGATGAAAGAGGAAAGTATTACAAGGTTTATTATAGGGAAGAAGAGTAAGTTGCTCTCCTTACCACCCATCCTGCCTTGTCGCTTCTGGTTGCTTTATTTCTTCCAAAATGAACAAACTTGCATCAAATTGTAAATGGGTTTTTAGATTTCTTGCTGTTCAATGCAATTTGTGTTAAAAATGCAATAGGAACATCGACGGCAAGGGAAACAGAACACCGCTGTTAGAGGATTATTAGTACAACCATCAATAATAATTCTATCTTTCAAAATATTTGCATCTTTTTGTTGCGTATGTCAAAATTATTTGTATCTTTGTAGCCGATATGAGAATAGTTTCACATAGGAAATTGGTGGAGTTTTACCAGGAAGAGGGACACGCGGACGCACAAACGGCGCTCGAACGGTGGTATGAGGTGGCCGAGAATGCGGAATGGAAGAATCTTGCCGATATAAAAATTGATTTTCCGACAACGGATTATGTTGGAAATCAACGATATGTGTTCAACATTAAAGGTAACAAATATCGCCTGATTGTTGTGGTGAAGTTTACTATCGGACATGTTTTCATACGATATGTAGGCACACACGCAGATTATGACAAAATTGACGTTAAAACCATATAGGAGGATGAATTATGAGTAAAATAACCAAAGAACAGTACGGGTTTGCACTTCAGAGGATTGAAGAGCTGCTGCCGTTGGTTGACGACGAAACCCCGACCAACGACCGCAACTCCATCGAGCTTACGCTGATGTCGGACACTGTAATTGAATACGAAAAGGAGCATTTCCCAATCGGAAAACCGACTGTTGCACAACTTATTGAGTTGTCACTCGAAGACAAAAAGATGAGCCAGAAGCAGTTGGCACAGGAAATCGGCGTAAGTCCTTCCCGCATAAGCGATTATGTCTCGGGTCGCGCTGAACCGACTTTGAAAATCGCACGGTTGCTTTGCCAAACTTTAAATATCACTCCGGCAGCGATGATGGGGTGCTGATGTTGTATTATCCTTTTTCGCTTACCACTCACACTCCTGCCTTGTCGCTGCCTTTGCGGCTTATAATGCCAAGGTCTCGGAACTTCTTAATCTGTTTCTCAACGCCACGCTTGCTCAATCCGATTTGTTCGGCAATGTCATTGGCTGTTATCAAAGGGTTGGTGCTCAATAATAAGAGAACTTGTTTTTCGTTTACACCGAATTTTACACCGAACTTTGCACCGAACTTGTCGCCAAATGCGTTCTCAAATTCAGCGTCAATATTGGATGTCGTTTTGGACAATTCTTCTCCTTGATGTGATTTAAAGGTGTTCAATATCTCATTTAGCATGAAATCAATGAAAGGCCCTGATTGTCCAGCCTTTGTGCTTGTAGTTATTGCATCATAATAGGCCTGCTGGTTCGCATATACCATGTTTTCAACTGGCAGATGCTCAAACAACGGATGTAACTTTCCTAAAATAAGCGATTGCCACAAACGACCTGTCCTACCATTGCCATCCATAAAAGGATGAATGAATTCAAACTCGAAATGAAACACACAAGAGCGAATCAATAGATGGTCTTTGGCTGTTTTCAACCATCCAAACAAATCGCCCATGAGCATCGGCACTCTATCGGCAGGAGATGCCAGATGAACCAATACATGTTCGTTAAAGACCCCGACACCGCTTTGGCGGTAATGTCCTGCATTGTCAACGAGAGCCTGCATCATAACATCATGTGCTTTTAACAGGTCTTTTTCTTTGAAAGGATCGAGAGTGTGGTAGAGCTCGTATGTCTTTATTGCATTCTTTACCTCCTGAATCTGGCGGATTGACGCCACGACATTTTTGCCGTCAATAATGTCACGCACTTTGTCTTCGCTCAATGTGTTGCCTTCTATTGCCAATGACGAATGAATGGTTTTGATTCTGTTTGCTTTACGCAAACGAAGCCCATCGTCATGCTCTAGTTTTATTGCATAACGTTCTATCTGTCCCGAAATCTCAGCTATGAGATTTATAGCCTCTGCACTAACCACAAACGGCGGTACATAAACATTTCCCGTCTTTTTAACCATGCAAAAAATCTCTCTTTTAATCCTTTTCAGACTTCAAAATTACAAAAAAAATTTGATATGTGCAACGTTTTTTTTGCAAAAAACACGTAGAGACGCCACACTGTGACGTCTCTACAATTTTAATGGCTAATGGCTATTAACCTAATAGCTAATTACGCCTTTTTCACGTTGTCTTTGCCAACCTTAACTGCATCCATGTTCAACGGAATCAGCTTGTGAGCGCGCTCAGGCAAGCTGTGGCGAAGACCCTCTTCAACGTTCTTGTCGTCGATGATTGGGCGAAGCTTCAAGAAAGCGCCGAGGATAATCATGTTGAACACTTTGCTGTTCCCCATGTCTGATGCAAGCTGTGCACCTTCGATGGTGTAGATGTGGATGTCCTTACGGGTAGGCTTCTTTGTGATGCCGTTCGGATCATAAAGAAGGTATCCGCCAGGTTTTACTTTCGATTCGAACTTGTCGAGTGACTGCTGGTTCAGAATCACTGCTGTGTCGAATGCGTTGATGATAGGAGAGCACACGCGTTCATCGCTGACGATGACAGTCACGTTGGCGGTGCCACCACGCATCTCTGGACCGTATGATGGCATCCAGCTCACTTCTTTGCCTTCCATGATGCCGCTATATGCAAGAATCTTGCCCATTGACAAGACACCTTGTCCGCCGAATCCGGCAATAATAATTTCTTCTGTCATTGCTTTAATTTTTTAAATTATTTTTCAACGAGCTTTCCGTCAACTTTGATATCGCCAAGCGGATATTCGGGGAGCATGTTCTCGACCAGCCATTTGTTGGCTGAAACAGGGTCCATCTTCCAGTTGGAGTTGCAGTTCGATACGATTTCGACGAAGTTCACGCCGCTCTTTCCGTTAATCTGGTTTTCAAAAGCCTTTCTGAGGGCTTTCTTGGCGTTACGCACGTGTGCAGGGTCATAGACGGCCTGACGTGTGACGAATTTTGTGCCTGGAAGACGTGCAATCAGTTCGGTGATGTGCAGTGGGTAGCCGTTGTTCGGGATACCGTCGAAGCCGGCGCCGGCCGGCAATGTTGCCTTGCGTCCATAAGGTGTTGTCGCTGTCTTCATGCCTTCGAGTGTGGTAGGAGCCATCTGGCCGCCGGTCATACCGTAAATGCCGTTGTTCACGAAAATCATGGTGATGTTCTCGCCGCGGTTGCAGGTGTGGATTGTCTCGCAGGTGCCGATAGCCGCCAAGTCGCCGTCGCCTTGATATGAGAACACGACTTTGTCTGGCCATACACGTTTTATACCTGTCGCGACCGCTGGTGCGCGGCCGTGTGCAGCCTCGGCGAAGTCAACGTCGAAGTAGTCGTATGCCATAACGGCGCAACCTACTGGAGAGACACCGATGGTCTTGTCGCCAACGCCAAGTTCTTCAAGAACTTCGGCGATAAGACGGTGGACAGTGCCGTGACCGCAACCTGGACAATAGTGAAAAGGTTTGTTGGTCAATAACTTAGATTTTTCGTACACTAAGTTTTCAGGTTTGATAATATCTTGTGCTGTCATTTTCTTATTCTCCTATAATTTGTTTCTTCATAGCCTCGAGAACTTCTTCAGGTGTGTGGATGATGCCACCGACACGACCGAAATGTTCAGCCTTGACACGGCCATTGCATGCTAATTTGACATCTTCAATCATCTGACCACAGCTTAACTCTACTGATAAGAATCCCTTGACACCTTTGTCGATGAGAACTTCGATGGCTTTTGTCGGGTAAGGCCACAGGGTGATAGGACGGAGCAGGCCGACTTTGAGACCCGCTGCGCGACCGAGCTGCACTGATTTTTGTGCGATACGAGCGCTTGAGCCGTATGCCACGAACACGTATTCTGCATCGTCGCAGTCAATCATCTCGTAACGTACTTCGGTAGCCTCTATCTCTTTGTATTTCTTCTGGAGGTGCATGTTGTGCTCTTCCATTCTTGCCGAGTCGAGGTCCAAAGAGGTGATGATGCGGTGTTGTGTGCCGTTCTTGCGACCGTTGATGGCCCAAGGATATTTGGCTTTGACTTCCTCGTCGCTCATGCGTGGCTTCTGTTCTGGAAGGACGACTTTCTCCATCATCTGGCCTATAGCGCCGTCAGAGAGGATGCATACCGCCATGCGGTATTTGAACGCGAGGTCGAAGCCGAGTGCCACGAAATCGCACATCTCCTGCACTGATGCCGGTGCGAGGACGATGTTGCGATAGTCGCCATTGCCGCCTCCCTTTGTGTTCTGGAAATAGTCAGCCTGTGATGGCTGGATTGTGCCGAGACCAGGGCCGCCGCGGACGACATCTGCGAAAACGCAAGGAATCTCGGCGCCGGCGATGTATGCAAGACCTTCCTGTTTCAAGCACACTCCCGGACTTGATGATGAGGTCATGACGCGTTTGCCTGACGCACCTGCTCCATAAACCATGTTGATGGCTGCCACTTCACTTTCAGCTTGAAGAACGACCATGCCGGTGCGTTCATAAGGGTTCTGTTCCGACAGATATTCAATCACCTCCGACTGGGGGGTGATAGGATACCCGAAATAAGCATCAGCACCGCAGCGGATGGCGGCTTCTGCCAATGCTTCGTTACCCTTCATCAGTTTTAATTCTCCCATTATGTTTAAATTTTAAATGTTTGACAATTTGATTACAGTTTAACTTTATAGACAGAGATGACCCCGTCTGGACATACGATTCCGCAACTTGCGCAACCAATGCACTTGTCAGGTTCTGCCATGTAAACGTAGTTGTAACCTTTTCCGTTAACTTCCTTTGCCAGACTGATGACACCCATCGGACAGTTCACGACGCACACGCCGCAACCCTTACAACGTTCAGTGTCAACAGAAATAGCTCCTTTGAAACTTGCCATAATTTTAATTTTTTAGTTGATATTATGTTTAGATTTTACTCTTTTCGAGTGCATTGTTAAAAAACGTACAAAATTACAAATGTTTTTTTTGAAATGCAAGGAAAAATGAAAATTAATTTCGGAGTTTATGATTGAAGTTGGTTTTTTCAGGTTTTATAGGTCGTATAAGGTTTATAAGTTCGATAAGTATTATGAGTCCTACAGGCATGGTAGCTGCTGCTTTTGATTGTTTTTTCTTGCTTGATACATCTTTTCTCTGATGCCGCCGTTGTTTCTAATGAAATCTTTATAATCTTCCAATAATTCTTCAAGACTTGCTCTCGCGACATTGACCGGTTTAATTTCCGTAGATAACGGTTCCAGCATAGATTATTGCTGATTTTGGCAAGACAGTAACTTTTCGTAATTGCCGTGAGGCGGTATAAATCCGTTGGTAATCATAAATTTTGGATTTTAAGTTAATAAAAATGGTTTTAACACTGCGTCGCCGATGCAGGCCTGCATCGGCGACGCAGTGTTGTTGGAGAGATTACTTCACCGGATGATCCTTGGCAAACATCTGCAGTCTCTCGGCAAGCACTGGAATCTCGTCGCGTTTGATGAGCGAGGTGCAGGCGCGGATGCCTTGTTTTTCGCTGCCGCAGGTGTCCAACGATATGGCGGAGATGCCGTAGTACATCATCTCTTCGACGAGGTCCGAACCCTTGAAACCTGGATAGCAATAGGTGAAATAGAATCCGTCAGCGATAGGTTCTCCGAGGTCTTCGTCGTATGTGATATAAAATCCTGCCGCGAGGAATGCGTCTTTCATCATCTTTGCCTTGCGACCGTATTCGAGAACGTCGTCACGATAGTTATAGACGCCGTCGTTCACGGCTTTCAGAACCCCCGTCAATGCATATTGAGCTGAATGCGACACGCCGGATGTCAACGGGTGCAATGCTCCGAAAAGTATGCCGCGCAGGAAGATTTCCTGTCCGCAGAACGCTTTCAGATCGGGGTAGTGGCGCACTGCGAGTTTGTCGCTGATACCAAGTATGGCACAACGCTCGCCGGCGAAGCTGAATGCCTTGGAACTGGAAATCATCAGTATATAGTTGTCGGTGAATTTACCTACTGTGGGCTGATAAGGAGCTTCCCCCGGATGACTATAGTCCTTGCGGAAGTCCATGCCGAAGTAGGCGAGGTCTTCAAGAACAATGACATCGTATTTGTTGGCGAGTTCGCCGATAATCTTGAGTTCTTCTTCTGTCAGGCACACCCATGTCGGGTTGTTGGGATTCGAGTACAGCATACTGTGAATCTTGCCTGTCTTGAGTATGCTTTCAAGTTTCTCGCGAAGTTTCTCGCCGCGGTAGTTGTAGATGTCGAAATGTTCCATCGGGATGCCGAGCACCTTGCACTGGAACTTATGAACCGGGAATCCAGGGTCGATGAACAGCATGGTGTTCTTTTCTCTATTGATATGACCTGTAATCATGAATGAGGCGAAAGCACCCTGCATTGAGCCGACTGTCGATACGCAATTGGCCGGGGCAACGTCGAGGTCGAGGAAGTTCTTGATGAAACGCGAGGCTTCTTTCTTCAATGCCGGAATGCCGTCGATAGGAGGGTAGGTGGCAGCAACTCCTTTTTTCACTGCTTCAACTTGTGCGTCGATACCTGCTTGAGCCGCCGGAAGACCCGGATTACCAAGTTCCATGTGGATGAACTTCACACCGCTGGCCGCCTCAAGGTCGAAAGCTAATTTGTTAATCTCACGGATGCCCGCGCCGCCAATGCACGGAAGGTTGCTCTCATTGAACACCTTTTTCACTACTTCTATTGGAATTACGTTGTTCTTCATGATATATGATTTTTATTGTTATTCTAACCGTGTGTTTTTAACGGTACAAAATTATATAAAAAATGGTAACGAATCTGTAATCGGATAATTTTTTTATTTGTCAATAGTTTGGATTTATCGGCTGCCTCAATGTTAATTGTTTATGAGAAATATAACGATGATTATTATACGGTGATTTATGCGTCCGTTTCACAAAAAAATGCGGGAATTGAAGCCTCATTGAAAAGTATGGCGGCGAAAATGCACAGAAGTCACAATTGATAAACCTCAATTGGTCATTAGTACGGCCATTTTTGTGGTTGACTTTGTAACTACTTGATTATAAGCCTCTTGCTAATAGAAATTTCTAATGACCGCCATTAGAAAATAGGTTTTATAAATGGCTCATTGTCAACGTATTACAAATTTGGCCACAAATTATTCCACTTCTATTGACA
>UQNO01000045.1 GCA_900542475.1 uncultured Bacteroidota bacterium | reverse complement strand
TTGTTATCATTCTTTAAATATTTTCTCAATTTTCACGATGTCATCAGGCACATCGACGGAGAAGCTTTCAAACTCCGTAACGCCCATTCTAACTGTGCAGCCGTTTTCAAGCCAGCGCAGCTGCTCGAGCGACTCCGCCAGCTCCAGTCCCGACTGCGGCAGCGCGGCTATGGTTTTCAACATGTCGCATTTATACGCGTATATGCCTATATGTTTATAAAACGTCCGTTTCGACAGCCATGCCTTGTCATCGCTTTCATTTCTCATGAATGGAATGGCGTAACGGCTGAAATACAGTGCTTTGCCATTTTTATCGAGCACCACTTTCACCGCGTTGTGGCTCATCAGTTCGTCGTAATCCTTTATCGGCTTACAGAGCGATGCCAAAGTGGTGTCCTTGTCGGAAATCAACTCTGCTATCTGATTGATTTGCAGCGGGTTGATATATGGCTCATCACCTTGTATATTGATTACGGCGTCAAAGTCTTCGCCGATTTTATCGATAACTTCGCGGCATCTGTCAGTGCCGCTCTTATGATTTGTCGATGTCATCACAGCCTTGCCTCCGAAGCCTGCCACCGCGTTGTATATTCGCTCATCATCGGTAGCCACCGCCACTTCCGCGAGCCTGTCAGCTTTTCGGGCTTGTTCATAGACACGCTGAATCATCATCTTGCCGTTAATCAGAGCCAGGGGCTTGCCTTCAAAACGGGTCGAGCCATAGCGCGCGGGGATAATTCCGATAATCTTCATAGTCAAAACAATCCGTTTAGCGAGCCGTTGACTTGTTCGATGACGATGCTCAAATCTTCCGGTTTTTCCAAATCAATATTGTCGCTCTCGATAACCAGGAGTTTACCTTTGTCGTATTCGGAAATCCATTTTTCGTAGCGTTTGTTAAGTGCTTTCAGGTAGTCGAGACGAATTGACTGCTCGTAGTCACGGTTGCGTTTCTGAATCTGGCGGACCAAGGTAGGGACGCTCGCGCGAAGGTATATCAGCAGGTCCGGAGCTTGCAGGAAAGAACCCATCAGCTCGAAAAGTTGCTGATAATTCTGATAGTCGCGAGTTTCCATGAGACCCATGTCATAAAGGTTGGCGGCGAAGATGTACGCGTCTTCGTAAATAGTGCGGTCTTGAATTATATCATCGCCGCTTCTGCGAATGTCCGTCACCTGACGGAAGCGGCTGTTCAAGAAATAAATCTGCAGATTGAACGACCAACGCTTCATGTCATCGTAAAAACTTTCGAGATACGGATTGTTATCGACTTCCTCGAAATGAGGCTTCCATCCAAAATGCTTTGACAACAAGCGAGTTAGCGTGGTCTTTCCCGATCCGATATTTCCAGCTATAGCAACATGCATAGTTTTCCAAATTTTTTGCTAAAATACAAAAAAAATTAAACCGAAATCACATTTTATTATTTTTTCTTCGCGGCGCAAGTTCTTTTCCGATTTAAACATGTCAAAAACTTGACAATCAAGTCTTTGTTCGCGTCAATCATCATCCTTGTCTTCTTCAAACCCCTTGTTTTCATGCGATATTGTTCATTCAAAACAAATTTTCGACCATTCCAATCGGATTTCGCGAAGCCGCCATTTTCTTTGACATGAACAAGGATATATTTCCATTTGTGTGTCACAAATAACGGTTGACAAATTGAAATCGTTGTTTATTTCGGCGCTTTCACGAGGAAATATATTCCTATCGCCGCGAAAATCATGTTCGGCAACCAGCCGGCGAGCAGTGGCGATATAACTCCGGATATGGCAAAGACTCTGAAGAACTCCAGGAAAAGAATATAGGTGAAGGTGATGGTGATACCTATTCCGAGGTTGACACCCATGCCGCCTCGCGTCTTGCGGCTCGACAGCGACGCCCCGATAATCGTCAAGATGATAATGGCGGCAGGCGACGCCAGGCGTTTATGCTTCTCGATTTCGTAAGGAAGTATGTTGTCGGCGCCCTTTTCACGCTGCTCTTCTATATAGTGGTTCAGCTCGATAATGTTCATCTCCTCGAAATCTTCCTTGACGAAATAAAAATCAGAGGGTTTCATCGTCAAGACGGTGTCTTTCACCTTGCCTCGCGCAAGCATCTCCTCCGGGACAAAATGATATTCGATATAGTTGTAGATACGCCATTGGTCGCGAACAGTGTCGTAAACAATCTTGTCGGAGCTTAATTTATACTCAAGTATATGATTATCAAACTTTTCCAATGTAAATTTATAGCCTGTGGAGCGTTTCATGTCGTAGTTCGCCATATATGCGTAAACACCTTTTTCAATCTGGACGTGGATATTCTGTCCGGAGCTTTTCATCAGGTTTTCCATATATGTGTTTTTAAAGGTGCGCCGCACCGTATCCATTCTTGGAATCAAGAAGTTGCCGAGATAGAACGAGCTTCCGGCGAGAAGCAGGGCGGCCATCATATAAGGCCACAGGAACCTCTTGAAGCTGACGCCGCTGCTGAGTATTGCGATAATCTCCGTATGCCCCGCCATCTTCGATGTGAAGAAAATCACCGAGATGAAGGTGAACAAATATATGAAAAGGTTGATGAAATAAGGTATAAATGGAATATAGAAATGAAACACCACCTCATAAAAAGAGGCATGGTTTTTGATGAAGCTGTCGATGTTTTCCGACACGTCGAAGACTATCACCACGACAATGAGCAGACTGATGGCAAAGAAGAATGTGCCAATGAATTTCTTGAAGATATACCAGTCAAGTTTTCTCATCATATTGATTTTCTGTGTTTCAGGATATTCTATTCGTCACTTTCGGCAGCATCGTGTCGCGCCATTTCGTGAAGTCGCCGTCGATTATATGTTTTCTCGCTTCTCTTACCAGCCAGAGGTAGAAACCGAGGTTATGCACGGTGGCTATCATAGGGCCGAGAATCTCCTTTGAGATAATCAGATGACGCAAATATGCTTTAGAGTACTGTTTATCCACAAAAACGCTGCCGTTTTCGTCAATCGGCGAGAAATCGTATTTCCAGCGTTCGTTTTTGATATTTATTATACCTTCGGATGTGAAAATCATGCCGTTACGTCCGTTTCTGGTAGGCATGACACAGTCAAACATATCGATGCCGCGCGATATTCCTTCCAGAATATTCGCCGGAGTGCCGACTCCCATCAGGTAGCGCGGCTTGTCTTTCGGCAAGATGGCGTTCACCACTTCTATCATCTCGTACATCACCTCCGTCGGCTCGCCCACCGCGAGTCCGCCGATGGCGTGACCGTCGCAGTTCTTCGATGCGATGAACTCCGCCGACTCTTCGCGCAGGTCGCGGTAAGTACAGCCTTGCACAATGGGGAAAAGCGACTGGTGATAGCCATATTGCGGCTCCGTCTCGTTGAAACGCTTCAGACATCTGTCGAGCCATCGATGTGTGCGTCCCATGGCTTCTTTGGCGTATTTGTGGTCGGAGGTGCCCGGCGCGCACTCGTCGAAAGCCATCATGATGTCTGCCCCGATGACACGCTCGATGTCCATGACACGCTCCGGCGTGAACAGATGTTTCGAGCCGTCGATATGGGAGCGAAACTCCACACCCTCCTCCCTCATCTTACGAATATCGGTCAACGAAAAGACCTGAAAGCCGCCGCTGTCAGTCAATATGGGACGACGCCAGCCGTTAAACCGATGCAAGCCTCCACATTCATGAAGCACATCCAAGCCGGGACGAAGATAGAGATGATAGGTGTTCCCAAGTATTATCATGGCCTGAATCTCATCTTCCAAATCCCTGATATGCGTGGCCTTGACACTCCCGACAGTACCGACAGGCATGAAAACAGGCGTCGCAATGTCTCCGTGGTCGGTAGTCAGAACGCCTGCGCGCGCGGCACTTTTCGCATCGTTTTTAACTAAAATGTACTTCATCTGTAAAATTTCCGCAAAAATACAAAATTAGTTTGATAGTCTATCAGTATTTTTAAAATGAAAAAAACCAATGGGCGAAGACTGACGGCTAAAGACTTTTTACTAATTTTGCAGATTGTAAATATTAAATGCAATGGGTATCACTTTCAACTATAACACTTTGGGGTTCATCGTTTTATGTATTTTCGCTCTCACATGGATAATACAGATGTCATATTTCTGGGGTCTTTTCAGCAGGCTGGCGTTTTTCAAAAAAGACAAGTACGACAACGAGACTCCCAATTACGAGCCAGTGTCTGTAATCGTCTGTGCCAAAGATGCTTACGAGTATCTCCTCGACCTCATACCGCGTATTTTATCGCAAGATTATCCAGATTTTGAACTGGTGATTGTCAACGACTGCTCCACTGACGAGACCACCGACTATCTGAAGGAGCTTTCTGACCGTCGTCCTGACATCAATGTGGTGTCGCTCACCCAGAGTCTGAATTTTTTCCAGGGCAAGAAGTTTCCGCTCAGCATGGGGATAAAGTCGGCGAAACACGATTTGCTTTTGCTCACCGACGCCGACTGTCTTCCGGAAAACGACCAATGGATTAAGGGCATGGTCGGAGCATACCGCCATGACACCGGGGTGGTGCTGGGCTACGGCCCTTATTTCGCCCGGAAAGGCTTGTTGAACAAGCTGATACGCTTCGACACTCTTTACACCGCGATACAATATCTCTCGATGGCGTTGGCGAAGATGCCGTATATGGGCGTAGGGCGGAATCTGTCGTATCATCGCGGGCTTTTCTATAAAAACAAGGGATTCACCTCGCACTATACCATACCTTCGGGCGACGACGACATTTTCATCAGCCAGGTGGCCAACAAAGACAACACCCGCATCTTCATCGACCCGGGTTGTCGTGTGGAGTCGGAGCCGAAGCGCACTTTCAGCGGCTGGATTCATCAAAAACGCCGACACTACTCCACCGCCAATATGTATAAACGCTCGACAAACATCATTTTAGGCGCGCTTTTGTCGAGCCGGTTGTTCTATTACGTTTCAGCCGCAATGCTTTTGTGTATGCCTCCCGCTTTTTATTGCAGTTCCGGCAGTTCTCTTTACTATGTCGCGACAGGCGGACTGATGCTTTTGCATTACATCAGCATGGACTGGATTTATATCAAATCAGCCATACAATTGGGAGAGAAGAAGCTATATCTCTTCTTCACGCCGTTTTACGATATATTTTTCACATTATTCACCACTGTGCTTGGCATCAGAAACATGATATCCAAGCCCAAAAGCTGGTGATTATTTGACGACTTCTTTTGTCAACCCGTTGACTCTCACGAAATAAACGCCTCTGTTCCATTCTGCGGTGTTGATATTGACTTCGTCTTGTGCCTTGACAGAGATGATTTGCTGTCCAAACACGTTGAAGACTTCGACATTGATTACACCTTTAATTTTGACAATCAATTGATTATCAAATGGATTCGGATACATCTCAAAAGTATCGGAATCAATATCATCGACCGACAGTCCGTATTGACACTCAAAGGCTCCGAGGTCGATGACATTATTCACAATACGTTGGTTGCCGAGGATATCCGGCCCTGTTATTCCGACGACGGAATTGCTGCCCGCATCGACACAAACCGAGAATCTGTCGATTGAATAGTCGCCGCCATCAGGATTTTCAAAACGAGGATAATTAGCGTTGTCGGAGCCGTCGTTTTCATTCGCCAGATTTATGATATTCGTTCCTGTGAAACCGCCTTGTATCGCGCAGTGGTTGAATTTCGCCGTTCCAACGATTTGACTTGGCGAGCCTGCCGCGTTGTTTCTCCAGAAGATACTGTTGGAAAACTCGCTGTATTTCGTCTCGTTATACAATCCTCCTGCATCTTCAGAAGCTTGATTATCAACGAAATCGCAGTTGACGACAGATATTTTCCCTTTGTTGTACATTGCTCCTCCCAGGTTAGCGGTGTTATGGTCGAACACGGTGTTCACTATTTTGCTTTCCTTGTTGGCATAGATATAGTACGCGCCTCCTTTTGCCGTTGCGCTGTTGTTGTTGAAACGGCAGTTCAGCAGATATGCGCCTGTCATGTCGCACAAGGCGCCGCCGAGCGAGCCGCTGTTGCCGTTGAAGAGGCATTTTGCGAAGGACACCGTGGCGTTGTTATATAATGCGGAAATGACATAGGCGGCGCCGCCGAAGCCGTTGGCATGGTTGTTCAGAAACTTGCAGTTCACGAAACGGCTGTTGCTGCACAGATAGGCACCTGCGCCAGCGCCAGCGCTGCCGTTCTGAATGGTGAACCCGTCCCAGATGGAATATTCATAATTCTTGAAATGGTCGATCTGATACAGCACACGGCGGGCATTTTGTCCGTCCAGAATGGTCGGGTTGGCTTCAAAGTCGCGGTCGTCAAGGTTGAAGTCGGGGGGTTCGTTGCCGGCAAAGCCTCCGTAAACACGGTTGTTTTTGTAAATCACGAAAGCGCCGTTGACATTGTTTGTCTCTCCATAATATGTTCCTGTCTTGACCCACACCATCTTCGAGACGTCGCAAGCTCTCGCGGTGGCATATTCAAAATATGGCGTGGCGTTTTCCCACGACGAGCCGTCGCCGTCGCCGTCGGGAGACACATATATTATACCATTGTTGTCGGCGTTTATCTCCAAAGGCACGATATTCACCACCGCCGCCTCGTTGTTATGGAAGCCTGCCACGTCGTTGATGCTGTAGTAATCGTTGCCCGAGCCGCTCCAGCCGAGGTTGAAATGGAAATAATCGTTGTCATCATAGCCGTCGCAAACGATGGCGTGGCCGCCGCCCTGGTCGCTGTTGCCCGAGAAATAAAGCGGCTGCGACTTATCGAGTTCGCTTTTCAGCAAGGCTATCCATTCCTCCTCGGTATATTTGCCGCGTTCCTGGTATGACGCCGCGCAATATCCGAAATACTGGCGGAACGCAGTCTCCACGTCTTTGGAATAGGCACCGCTTCCGTCGGGAGCGAAATTCATATCGACGCTAACGCCGCAATGATACATCAGCAACGCCACCGCCTTGGCGGCATCGTCAGCATGACTGCCAAGCGAATTAGGCATTATGTCCCAATTATATGTCGTCTCGCCGAAATTCGCCGACAGCGTCCCGTAAGTGCCGTGGGTGTAAGAATGCGAGCCATAACCATGAGCAGGATGATTCCAATATTTCATAATCTGCGCCATCGCGCACGCCACACAGCCCGCATAGCAGCGGTCGCCGGTAAAATAGTTGTCGCAAGCCGGCGCGTAGTAATTATACGGATAATCCTGATTCCACAAAGTCTGCATCAGCGGCCCTACAGCCTTGGCATTCCTCGCCGCAGGCAACTCGTTGTCAGCCAACAACTTCCACTCCTTGTCAACATCGTCGTTCATCTTAACGTCAAACTCATCGCAATAATCCGCGTTTCGGCTGTAATTATTGATGAAATACCAAGCCGTTTCCGGTATTTCGCCCTCATAACCGTTCCGCAAGGAATAAGCGAGCACCGGTTTCATGTTTTTCGAAGCCGAAACGATGACAAAACCGCCGCCATCGACATTGTAAATGTATAGATTTGGCTGTCCGTCGGCACCGTTTTCCGTATGAAAAAGACTCAATCGGACATCGTTTTTCCCCGCCTTGTTCGAGATGAAATTAGCACCTATTTTCTTTGCAAACGCTTCATCGACAAAGCTTTGCGCTACTATGCAGTTCATCAGAAACGACAGTGCGACGCACGTCAGCACAAGTCTCAAAAAATATTTTTTCATCATTTTTTTATGAATTTAACGCTGCAAAGATATAAATTTCTTAAATTTGCAGGTTAAAATTTGTGATATTAAGTACAAAAACACAGATACATGAATGATTTTCAGAAAGCAATACTTGCTGGCATTCCCGAGCAGTTGCCAGAAGTGAGAGAGTACGACAGGAGTGTCAACCACGCTCCGAAGCGCAAGGACATTTTGACAAAAGAGCAGAAACGTCTTGCTTTGAAGAACGCGCTCCGTTATTTTCCGGAGAGGCTTCACTCTCAATTGGCTCTGGAGTTTTACGAGGAGCTTGAGACTTACGGTCGCATTTACATGTACCGTTACCGTCCTTCGTACAAGATGTATGCCCGTTCTATCGACGAGTATCCGGCACGATGCCGTCAAGCCGCTGCCATCATGCTCATGATACAGAACAATTTAGACCCGGCGGTGGCGCAGCACCCCCACGAGCTCATCGTCTATGGAGGCAACGGCGCCATTTTCCAAAACTGGGCGCAGTATCTCCTTACGATGCAATATCTCGCCAACATGACCGAAGAGCAGACCCTGGTCATGTATTCCGGTCACCCGATGGGGCTGTTCCCGTCGCACAAGGAGGCTCCGCGTGTCATCGTCACCAACGGCATGATGATTCCGAACTATTCCAAGCCGGACGACTGGGAGCGTTTCAACGCGCTCGGCGTGACACAATACGGCCAGATGACGGCAGGTTCATACATGTACATCGGCCCGCAGGGCATAGTGCACGGCACGACCATCACGGTGTTGAACGCGTCGCGCAAGCAAGGCGGCACGCCTGCCGGCAAGCTGTTCATCACTGCCGGTCTCGGCGGAATGTCGGGGGCGCAGCCGAAGGCGGGCAACATAGCGGGCGTGGTGTCGATTACGGCGGAAATCAACCCGGCAGCGGCACAGAAACGCTACAGCCAGGGCTGGGTCGATGAGATTCACGAGAACCTCGACGAGCTGTTCGCGAAGGTGAACGAGGCGCGCACAAAGAAGACGGCACGCTCGTTCGCATATCAAGGCAACGTCGTCGATCTCTGGGAATATGCGGCAGACAAAGGCATCTCGGTGGATTTAGGCTCCGACCAGACCTCTTTGCACAACCCATTCGCTGGCGGCTACTACCCCGTCGGCTATTCTTTGGAAGAGTCGAAAACGATGATGGCGGAAGAGCCGGCCAGGTTCAAGGAGGCGGTGTACGCCTCGCTGCGCCGTCACGTGGCAGCCGTCAACAAGCTCGCGGCAAAAGGCATGTATTTCTTCGACTACGGCAACGCGTTCCTGCTCGAAAGCAGCCGCGCCGGCGCCGACATCCTGAAGGAAGACGGCAAGTTCCGTTATCCATCGTACGTACAAGACATCATGGGGCCAATGTATTTCGACTACGGCTTCGGCCCGTTCCGCTGGGTCTGCACCTCGGGCAAGCCGGAAGACTTACAGGTCACCGACGACATCGCGTGCAAGGTGTTGGAAGACATCGCCACGTCGTCGCCCAAGGAGATTCAGCAGCAGATGCACGACAACATACAGTGGATTCAAGGCGCGAAAGCCAACCGTCTCGTCGTCGGCTCGCAGGCGCGCATTCTCTACGCCGACTGCGAGGGCCGCACCAAAATCGCCGCCGAGTTCAACAAAGCCATCGCCGACGGCCGTCTCTCGGCGCCGGTGGTGTTAGGACGCGACCATCACGACGTGTCGGGCACCGACTCGCCCTTCCGCGAGACATCAAACATCTACGACGGGTCGAGCTTCACCGCCGACATGGCAGTACACAACGTCATCGGCGACAGCTTCCGCGGCGCCACATGGGTATCTCTCCATAACGGCGGCGGCGTGGGCTGGGGCGAAGTCATCAACGGAGGCTTCGGCATGGTGCTCGACGGCACCCCGGAAGCCGACAGACGCCTGCGCTGCATGCTGCACTGGGACGTGAACAACGGCATAGCGCGCCGCAGCTGGGCTCGTAACGAGCCGGCGATGTTCGCGATAAAACGCGCCATGGAGACCGAGCCGCGACTCAAAGTCACCATGCCGAATATAGCAGACGACAAAATGATTGAAGAAATTGTGAAATAAACAATGAGCCTCCTCCCTCCGGCCGAAACGACAGCATTCAACCCGTCATTTCGACCGAAGCGAAGCAGAGCGAAGCGAAGTGGAGAAATCTACGACTAACGAACAGCCCGTCATTTCGACCGAAGCGAAGCGAAGTGGAGCGAAGTGGAGAAATCTACGACTAACGAAAGTCCATGAGCACCCGGTTGCCGGAGATTTCTCGACAAGCTCGAAATGACGGAGTTACAAGCTCGGAACGACGGAGTACATGTCAACCCGTCATTTCGACCGGAGCGGAACGAAGTGGAGCGAAGTGGAGAAATCTACGACTAACGAAAGTCCATGAGCACCCGGTTGCCGGAGATTTCTCGACAAGCTCGAAATGACGGAGTTACAAGCTCGGAACGACGGAGTACATGTCAACCCGTCATTTCGACCGGAGCGGAACGAAGTGGAGCGAAGTGGAGAAATCTACGACTAACGAAAGTCCATGAGCACCCGGTTGCCGGAGATTTCTCGACAAGCTCGAAATGACGGAGTTACAAGCTCGGAACGACGGAGTACATGTCAACCCGTCATTTCGACCGGAGCGGAACGAAGTGGAGCGAAGTGGAGAAATCTACGACTAACGAACAGCCCGTCATTTCGACCGAAGCGAAGCGAAGTGGAGCGAAGTGGAGAAATCTACGACTAACAAATGTCCATGGACACCCGGTTGCAGGAGATTTCTCGACAAGCTCGAAATGACGGAGTTACATGCTCGAAACGACGGAGTAAACGGCAGCCCGTCATTTCGACCGGAGCGAAGCGAAGTGGAGAAATCTACGATTAACGAAAGTCCATGAGCACTCGGTTGCAGGAGATTTCTCGACAAGCTCGAAACGACGGAGTTACATGCTCGAAATGACGGAGTACATGTCAACCCGTCATTTCGACCGGAGCGGAACGAAGTGGAGCGAAGTGGAGAAATCTACGATTAACAAATGTCCATGGACACCCGGTTGCAGGAGATTTCTCGACAAGCTCGAAATGACGGAGTTACATGCTCGAAATGACGGAGTAAACGGCAGCCCGTCATTTCGACCGGAGCGGAACGAAGTGGAGCGAAGTGGAGAAATCTACGACTAACAAATGTCCATGGACACCCGGTTGCAGGAGATTTCTCGACAAGCTCGAAATGACGGAGTTACAAGCTCGAAACGACGGAGTACATGTCAACCCGTCATTTCGACCGGAGCGGAACGAAGTGGAGACCTGAGCGAAGCGAAAGCATTCAACCCGTCATTTCGACCGAAGCGAAGCGAAGTGGAGAAATCTACGACTAACGAAAGTCCATGGACACTCGATAGCTGTAGATTTCTCGACAAGCTCAAAATGACGGAGTTACATGCTCGAAATGACGGAGTATATGTCAACCCGTCATTTCGACCGGAGCGAAGCGAAGTGGAGCGAAGTGGAGAAATCTACGACTAACGAAAGTCCATGAGCACTCGGTTGCCGGAGATTTCTCGACAAGCTCGAAATGACGGAGTTACAAGCTCGAAATGACGGAGTAAACGGCAGCCCGTCATTTCGACCGAAGCGAAGCGAAGTGGAGACCTGAGCGAAGCGAAAGCATTCACCTTTGGTGAATAAATCTACGATTAACGAAAATCCATGAGTACTCGATAGCTGTAGATTTCTCGACAAGCTCGAAATGACGGAGTTACATGCTCGAAATGACGAAGTTACAAGCTCGAAATGAAAGCATTCACCTCTGGTGAATAAATCTCATTCATAAAACACTAACAGAAAAACTAACAGAAAACACTAACAACTTAAACAAATCGCACATGAAAAAATTATTACTATCATTAACATTCATCGTGTCGGCAATGGCATTATCGGCACAGGGTTACACGGTAACCGAAAAAGAAAGTGGCAGAGTCGTTGAAAACGGCGAATCGTATTTTGTCTATGGCGACGGCTCCGAGTCCTGGGGCGAACCAGGCGGCGAACTGCAAATAGAGTTTAACGTAGCCATCAACGAGGATATGAGAATCGTCGGCAAAAAGACCCCGACAAACTTTGTTGAAGGAACATCAACTTGGATTTGCTTTGGCCAATGCCTCGCTCCCTCAACCGGCGTCCAGGAGACAGAGCCTTATACAGCTACCGCAGGCGAGGTCTTGGCATTAAGCGGCCACTATATGGCTGACGATTACATGACAGTGTTGGGGCAGGAGCAACAAATGACAATAGAGATTTGGAACGCGGCAACTCCCGACGACAAATTCGTCATCAATATCACCTTGAAGTATTCTTTGGACGGTGTCGGGGAGAGCAACGCTGTCGAGGCGTTCAGCAACGCATATCCTATGCCGGCACGCGATGTGGTGAACTTCGACTACAGTTTCGGCTCAAGTGCCAGCAATGCAACGATTGCCATCTACAACATGATGGGGCAGGAGGTTTTGCGCAGCGACATCAGCGGCGAGAGCGGCAAGCTGAGCCTCAACGTGAGCGACCTTGCCGACGGCGTTTATTTCTACAGCCTCATGGTGAACGGGAAGATTGAGAAATCAAGCAAGTTGGTCATCAGACGTTAGTGACATCTCGGGAAACGTTTGCGGTTTATTTCATGGAAACGTTTCCCGAAGTGTTTTTTATTTCGTATTCAAGTGCATGGAGTTTGGCGTCAATGCGTTCCAGGGTGGCACGGCTTAAATATGTCCTATAAGGCAAAACAAACGCCCCCAAATACTCCACACCTTCGTTAATAGGTATTATCCGAGTCTTACCCTCGTGAATTTTCAAACCAAGTTTCGATAACAGAAACCCGATTATCGGGCTTACAAGCGACTCAAGCCATTGATAATCAGAGCTTACTACATAAAAATCGTCAACATAACGTCCGTAATGCCTGCATCGAAGCTCACGTTTCATGAATTGGTCGAAAACATTGAGGTAAACGTTGCTGAAAAGTTGCGAGGTGAGGTTTCCTATAGGCAGGCCGCAACCTTTCGGGCTGTGAAACAGGCTCTTGTCATGCGGCAGTTCGTCCCATTCGCTTTTCGGACCGATGAACCGGCACTCTCTTGTCGGATCTAACAAAACTATCTCTTGTGTAAGATATTTCACAAAATCCATATCGATGTTTTCTTTCCAAGAAGCGACACGATGTTTGCTGATTTTATGGTTTCCCATCTTTTCCAATGTTTTCTCATTGAGTCCATGATTTCGAACCAGCTCCTCCAAATCAACTCAATAGTCAGAAGTAAATGTTTTCTCATTGAGTCCATGATTTCGAACCAGCACACAAACGAAAATACGTCTCGAACACCGACTATGCAACGGAAGAACGATTTGCGGCAACCGGTTTTTTCCATAGTCTTGCTGCCTCATTGACATTCGGCAGCATAGAGACGGATTTTCATCCGTCTCTATGAGCGGGGTCTTCGACAGCGGCATCCGCGGCTGCTACCAACACCGGCCGTTGGGCGGTTCCAGACCGCTCGTTTTTGTTTGAAAACCAATCCAAACACGACATGAACATTGTTTACCACGACGACATCCGTCCATCATACTAAGCTAAGGAACAAGGGCGAGGCGGAACCCGTTGTTGTTGTTCCTGTTGTCCGGGTTGTTGTTGTTCCGATTCGACACTCGACAGTTCCTCGCGTTGTTGTTCCAGCTACCGCCGCGAAGCACGCGGTTCGAGCCCGATTTGTTCATGCCGTAACACCGCCCTCTCAACCCTTTCGAGTATGCCTTCATCGCATACGAAAGCAAGGGCGTTATATGCTCATAAAACTCTTTTTCATTCCAAACTCCAAACTCAACAAAATCATCGTACAATCTGCTTTTTCTCAACAATCTCTTCTTACTTCTTTGTGTCAAAAGTATTTTGTCGGCACAAACTTTATATCCGAGAAAATCCACTCCGTTGATTGTCAGCTCTTTAACAATCGGTTTTAAAACCAATGAAAGTCTTTGTTCTGAAAAATCCTTGATTTTCAATATGTTATCATCAAGAACATCGTATTCGTCGGAAAAGACTAAAAAATCATCCATATACCTTATATATTCAGGTGCTTTCAACACCTCTTTTATATAGTGGTCCATTGCCGAAAGGTAAAAATTGGCGAAATACTGGCTGGTGAGATTACCTATCGGTATGCCGCACCCTGCTGATTTCGAATAACTTTCAATTATTTTGGACATCATGGACAGCAATCTGTCGTCTTTGAAAATTCTTTTCAGTTTTTCTTTTAAAATTTCATGGGATATGCTGTCGAAATATTTACGAAAATCGAATTTTGCCACAAACTTGTATCGTTTCATGGCAATTTTCGCCCTGTCAATGGCTTGGTATATGCCTTTTCCCGGTCGCGTGGCGTATGTTGTTTCTATCAGATTTCGCTCGAAAAAACGGTGGCACACATTCATTATTGCATGATGCAGCACTCTTTCACGGAACGACGCCGCGCAAATGAGTCTCCGCTTGGGGTCTTCAATATAAAAATACTCGTATTTTCCGACGGAAATATCGCCCGAATTTATCTCTTCTGCCAACTCCGCTATGTTTTCCTCAAGGTTTTTCTGAAAAAACAATGCCTCGCTGCTTCTGTGCTTGCCTCGTTTCGCCTTGTAAAAAGCAAGCAGCAGATTGTCAATGTCAGCTATTTGCTGTGTCAGGTATCCTATTCTCTTCATTGATTTTTTCCAACAATTTTGCAGCGTACTTGTCGGCACGCTGTTTGCCAATACCGTTTATTGACGACAATGTTCTAATATTTATTTCTTCAAGTTTTGTCATTTCGGCAAGTTCGCTGTCTAAAAACACAGCGAATGCGGGTATCGCTTCTTCATCGGCGATAGACTTACGACATTTGCGCAACATGCTGAATATTTTGAAATGCTCTTCGTCTAACACATTTCTGTAATCGATTTTCTCTTTCTTCTCTCCTATCGGGGCAGGCAGTGGCGGCAAAAGATACTGCACACAAAATGTCCAGTATGCCATTCCTCCGTTCTCGACCAACTCCTTGTCAACTTTAACTATTTTGTTGGCGCGGAGAAATTTGTTGAGCTCTTCCGTCTCAACAACGTTTTCAAATATTGGTATCGTGAAAATTTTATATTGCATTGTCTTGAATTTTTCCGGCGGTTTATTATTCTTTCGCTTCGCTTGACCGCTTCACTCCGTTCAGCGTCTTGCTACGCTTCATCATAATAAACCGTTTTCCCTGCTTAGTATGATGGACTCCTGTCGT
>UQNO01000044.1 GCA_900542475.1 uncultured Bacteroidota bacterium | reverse complement strand
GAAATGAAGGGATTTCGTTTGTCGTAGATTTCTCCACTCCGCTTCGCTCCGGTCGAAATGACGGATTGAATGATGTCGTTTCGAGTTTGTCTCTTCCTGTCATTTCGAGCTTGTCGAGAAATTTCCGGCAATCGAGTACTCATGGACTTTCGTTTGTCGTAGATTTCTCCACTCCGCTCCACTTCGTTCCGCTCCGGTCGAAATGACGGCTTTTCGTTAGTCGTAGATTTCTCCACTCCGCTCCACTTCGTTCCGCTCCGGTCGAAATGACGGATTGAATGATGTCATTTCGAGTTTGTCACTTCCGTCATTTCGAGCTTGTCGAGAAATCTCCGGCAATCGAGTGCTCATGGACTTTCGTTAGTCGTAGATTTATTCACCAAAGGTGAATGCTTTCGCTTCGCTCAGGTCTCCACTTCGGTAGAAATGAAGGGATTTCGTTTGTCGTAGATTTCTCCACTTCGCTTCGCTCCGGTCGAAATGACGTGGGAATTATCGCTGTTACCACAATTTCCGCGTGGAAAACAAAAAAATGTCTATTTTTGCAAAATGTTATTCGAGGATTCATATAAAATAGTTGCCACGAAGGGAGATGGGTTGTACAAAGAGAAAGGCTCCAAGTTCATCGCCGAGGCTTTCCCTGTGCATTCCGAGGCGGAGGTGAAAGAGCGCGTTGCCGAGATTCGCAAGAAATATTTTGACGCGAAGCACCATTGCTATGCCTTCATGATCGGCCCCGACAAGGCGTGCTACCGCTCTTCTGACGACGGCGAGCCGTCCGGCACCGCCGGCAAGCCTATATTGAATCAGATTTTGTCGAAAGACGTCACAAACGTGTGCGTGGTGGTGACTCGTTACTTCGGCGGACAACTGCTCGGCGTGCCAGGGCTTATCAATGCCTACAAGACTTCGGCGCGCGAAGCCCTCGACAACTGCGCCGTTGTTGAAAAAACAATCGACGAGATATATGCCCTCGAATTCGACTACCCGCTCCTCAACGAGGTGATGCGCATCCTTAAAGACGAAAATATCGAACAACAGAACCCGAAATTCGAAATGAATTGCCGCCTCGAAATATCAATTAGACAAAGCGACTCCGACAGAATTGTTGAAAAATTGAAACGTATTTACGGTGTGTCTGTAAAATACATTAAAACCGTTTAATATCACGGTATTAGACCGCTTTTTTATATTTTTTGGGCCTTCGCCTCGTAATTTAATGCGAAAATAATTAAAAGTCAATACAAAAAAAAAAAAATATTAACATTTTTATGTCGATATTTGTGAAGTCGTTTTGAGCAAAAAAACGGACAGTATAATCGATTGATATTTATATAGTTGAATTCTTAATGAGCAAAAAAACGCATGAAAAAATATGGGATGAGTGTCTCACGATGATTCGGG
Organism: uncultured Bacteroidota bacterium; assembly: GCA_900542475.1. Taxonomy (GTDB): domain Bacteria; phylum Bacteroidota; class Bacteroidia; order Bacteroidales; family F082; genus Limimorpha. Next base: position 13,664 of record UQNO01000044.1, on the reverse strand, counting down.
AGAACGTTCCTCCGCAACCTTATTCGACTTGGTTCGAGCCGATTAAGCCTGTGGATTACAGGAACGGTCTGCTGACCATCCAGGTGCCTTCCGATTTTTTCTATGAATTTCTTGAGACTCATTATATAAAAATCATAAGAGCGACTATCAGAAAGGTGCTTGGTCCGGAAGGCAAACTCGAATATTCCATAATGATGGATAATAACGAGAACAAACCTGTGGTTGTGAAACAGCCGTCGGTGGATCGCACCAACACCAAGAATCCTCCTAAACAGATACAGGTAGATCTCGGAAATGTCGAGCGCAATATCCTCAATCCGTTTGTGCTTCCCGGCATCAAAAAAGTGGATATAGAATCGAACCTCAACGAGAATTACTGCATGGAAAATTTCGTGGTGGGCGACTGTAACCGCGTGGCTTACGAGGCGGGTCTCGCTGTGGCGAAAAAACCTGGCAGAACGGCTTTCAACCCGATGTTCGTGTTCAGCCCGACAGGTATGGGAAAGACGCACATCGGCCAGGCTATCGGACTGGAGACAAAGAAACATCATCCCGAACTGACGGTTTTGTATGTAAATTCGGAGCAGTTCCTGATGCAGTTCCAGGCGGCATGTCGCAACAGCAGCTCGAAGAGCAGCCGCGATGATTTTGTGCGTTTCTACCAGATGATAGATGTGCTCATCATCGATGACATCCAGTTTCTTTCCGGCAAACCGAAGACGCAGGACACATTGTTTCATATCTTCAACCATCTTCAACAGAATAACAAACAGCTCATATTTACCTGCGACAAGCCGCCTGCGGAGATTAAAGACATGGAACAGCGCCTGATTTCTCGTTTCAAATGGGGGCTTTCCGCGGAGATGTCGCTGCCCGATGTGGAGACGCGGCGTAATATCTTGAAACGCAAGGCATATAACGAGGGAGTGGAACTTCCAGAAGATGTCGTGAACTATATCGCGGAGCATATAAAAACCAACGTGCGCGAAATGGAGGGTTTTCTGATTTCGCTCATCGCGCAGTCGTCACTCAACAGAAAATCCATCACCATAAGTCTCGCTAAACAGATGCTCGAGCGTTTTGTCAACAACTCGAACCGTGAAATCACAATAACGTATATCATCAACACGGTGTGCGAGGAGATGGATACTTCGCAGGCTGATTTCTTTACGAAGTCGAGAAAACGCAACATAGTTCAGGCACGCCAGCTCTCGATGTATTTTTCGAAGAAATACACCAAGGCATCGCTTATCACCATCGGAGAACAGTGCGGCGGCAAAGACCACGCCACTGTTATCCATGCTCTCAAGACTGTCGCCAACCTTCTTGATACTGATAGACAATTCCGCGCTATAGCTGATAAAATAGAGCAGATACTTCAATAAATTGTTATGAGTCGGCAATTTGGAAAATTATATCTTGTCCCCGCCTTGCTTGGCGGCACCTTGGCGGAACAAGTTATTCCTTTGGGAACGCTGGAGAAGGTGAGGGCTCTGCGCTTTTTCGTGGTCGAGAATGTGCGCACCGCCCGCCGTATGCTCGGCAAGATGCACATGCCTTGCCCAATAGACGAGCTCGAGTTTGTTGAACTCGACAAACACAATCCCGAAAACCCCGATTTGCTTGCATATCTCGGCAAAGCCCTCGACGGCCAGGACATCGGCTTGATGTCGGAGGCTGGCTCCCCCTGTGTCGCCGACCCCGGCGCCCTGATAGTGGAACTCGCCCACCAAGCCGGCATTCAAGTCGTGCCGTTGACAGGACCTAACGCCATGATACTCGCCCTGATGGCTTCGGGATTCAACGGTCAGTCGTTCTGTTTCCACGGTTACCTTCCAATAAAAAATCCTGAAAGAATACAGAAAATCAAGGAGTTGGAGCATCGGTCGATGGCGAATAACGAGACAGAACTGTTTATAGAGACACCGTTTCGTAACAACGCGATGATTGAGGATTTGGTGAAAAATTGTCGCCCGAACACCATGCTATGCGTGGCGTCGAACATCACAACAGAAGATGAAAAAATAGTCAGCAAGCCAATATCAGAATGGAAATCAACAAGGTATGATTGGAATAAAAAGCCGGCGGTGTTCTTGATTTACTGCGACAAATACCGCTAAATCCCAATAATCGACCGAGAGCCGAACATAAAAATCCCCGCAAATATTCACGTTATTGCAAACAAGGTAATAAAAAATTAGAGATGCCATATTATGGCATCTCTAATCTCTAACGTCTAACGTCTAACGTCTAACTACGCAGTAACTCTTTCCAGCCATTTCACCATGCCGAACATTATTGACATTGAGACCACACAGATTGCGAGGAACACGCCCCAGCAAACCCAGATGTCCCAGGCGTCGTACATGATAGGTCCGACGAAGATGAAGAGGTTGCCTATGGCCGTTGCGCCGAGCCACAAGCCTTGGCAGAGGCCCACCATGTGGCGCGGAGCCACCTTCGACACGAATGAAAGTCCGAGAGGTGAGATGAACAACTCGGCGACGGTCAAGAAGAAGTAAGTCACTATGAGCACCCATGCTCCTGATTTGGCGAGACCGTTGGCTGCCATTGTCGCTGCATCCATTGCGCGGAACTCCTCGCCGGAAGGATAGTTGCATGAGATAGAGAGAATCATCAGGAAGAGATATGCCAAACCCGCGATGCCCATACCGTAGGCTATCTTGCGCGGTGTCGATACGCCTTTGCCTCTTCTTACCAAGAATGCGAAAGCCGCCATGACGACAGGTGTCAAAATGATGACATACAATGGGTTGAGCGCTTGCCAAATCTCGGCGGGGAAGAAGTCGGTGACAACGAAGTCGCGGGCCAACAATGTCAGTGACTGACTGTTCTGATGGAACGAGAGCCAGAAGAATATGGCGATGCCGAGAACTGCAAACAGTGCATACAGACGCTGTTTGATTTCTTTTGCCATTGCGAGTTTTTCCTCTTGTGTGTATTCCACCACTTCGGCTTTTTCTTTCTTTGCCGGCTGCGGGAAAATCTTCTTTGTGCAGAGGAACACCACTAATGAAATCATCATGGCGACCACTGAAGCGATGAATGCATAGTGAACGCCTGTGTTAAACACGTCGATGTATTCCGAGCTGAATGTCACGAGGTCTGTAGGCGCGGCGGCGCCTTCAACCAATGATTTCGCCATGTTTTCGGTGAACTTCTGTGTCTGTTCACCGTTGGCGAGATATTGGTGGCAAAGTGCGGGCATGTCGGCGTTGTATATGAAGTTATGTGCTTTCAACCACCAGTTGCGGAGCATAGGAGCCACGAAAGGAGCAATCACGCCGCCGATGTTGATGAATACGTAGAAAATCTGGAAGCCGCTGTCGCGACGGTCTTTCGCCTCGGCCAAAACCTCGGGGCCTTTCTCGGCTGCCTCGGCCTCGAACTTGTCGTACAATTTTCCGACGAGAGCCTGCAGGTTGCCCTTGAACAGACCGTTGCCAAACGAGATGCAGAGCAGCGCGAAGCATGTGAAGATGAGAATGCCCCACCATGCGCCGCCGTTATCGAGAATGATGCCGTTGGCGTCTTTGCTGAACATAGGGATGGCCAATCCGATATAACCGGCGGCCATGATAATCAAACCCCACTGAATGGTCCTCGGATAGTTCTGGGTGCGGTCGGCAATGATGCCGCCAACCAAGCTCAACACGTAGATTCCGAAATAGAACACCGAGTAGATGATACTCGCCGTCGTGTCCTCCAAGCCGAACTTTGAAACTAAAAACAACAAAAGGATGGCGTTCATGATGTAATAGCCGAAACGCTCGCCCATGTTGCTTAATGCTGCTGCAATCAAGCCTTTGGGATGGTACTTCTTGGCTTGGTTGAGATAGTAGACCAGGAATGGGACGACGACAATCAAAATGCCAATCAAAATCACCAATGTGCGGTTGGTCTGCCATAAACTTGCAATAGATAATAATGACATAAATTTAAATTTTAATTATACATAAGAATTAATTACTCGTTCCAATTCTAAAAAGCGTACAAAAATAATCAAAAAATTTAATATCAAAGAGAAAAAAATGTAATTTTGCAGTTCAAATTTAGAAAAATGGAAATTTCGAGCAAATACAGTCCGCAGTCGACTGAGGAAAAATGGTACGAACACTGGATTGAGAAGAATTATTTTCACTCCACTCCCGATGAACGCGAACCTTATACCATAGTGATTCCGCCTCCTAATGTGACGGGCGTGCTTCACATGGGTCACATGCTTAACAACACCATTCAGGACGTTCTCGTCCGTCGTGCGCGTATGCAGGGCAAGAACGCTTGCTGGGTTCCAGGCACAGACCACGCTTCCATCGCTACAGAGGCCAAGGTGGTGAACAAATTGGCTCAACAAGGTATCAAGAAGACTGACATCGGACGCGAGAAATTTCTCGAACATGCCTGGGATTGGACGCACGAACACGGCGGCATAATCTTGAAACAGCTCCGCAGACTCGGCGCATCATGCGACTGGGAACGCACCTCTTTCACCATGGACGAGATACGCTCGAACAGCGTCATTCGCGTGTTTTGCGACCTTTATAAAAAAGGTCTCGTCTATCGAGGCGTGCGAATGGTCAACTGGGACCCGAAGGCCCTCACCGCCTTGAGCGACGAGGAAGTCATTTATAAAGAAGAACATAGCAAACTTTTCCACCTCAAATACAAGATAGAAGGCGAAAACGGATACGCTGTTGTGGCGACAACACGTCCCGAGACAATAATGGGCGATACAGCTATGTGTATCAACCCGAAAGACCCTAAAAACCAACACCTTAAAGGTAAAAAAGTCATAGTCCCACTGGTGAACAGAGTGATTCCTGTCATCGAAGACGATTATGTCGATATTGAATTCGGTACAGGCTGCTTGAAGGTCACTCCGGCACACGATGTGAACGACTATATGCTTGGCGAGAAATATAATCTTCAGAGTATCAATATCTTTAACGACGACGCCACTATCAGCGAGGCGGCTGGAATGTACGTCGGCATGGACCGTGACGCAGTGCGCAAACAGATTGTCATCGACCTCAAGGAAGCCGACCTTCTCGAAAAAGTTGAAGACTATAATAACAAGGTGGGATATTCGGAGCGCACCAACGTGCCGATTGAGCCGAAACTCTCGATGCAGTGGTTCCTCAAGATGGAGCATCTCGCACAGATTGCCTTGAAGCCTGTCGAGGACGGCGACATTCGGTTCTATCCCGCGAAATATGTTAACCTCTACCGCCATTGGCTCGAAAACATCAAGGATTGGTGCATCAGCCGCCAACTGTGGTGGGGGCACCAGATTCCGGCTTACTATCTGCCCGAAGGCGGATATGTCGTGGCAGAGTCAGATGACGAAGCAGTGACACTGGCGAAAGAAAAAACCGGTAATAATAATCTGACAATCAACGATTTGCGTCGCAATGGCGACTGCCTCGACACCTGGTTCAGCTCATGGCTGTGGCCGCTCTCTCTGTTCAACGGAATACTCGACCCGGATAACAAAGAGTTCAAATATTATTATCCGACAAATGACCTTATCACGGCTCCCGACATCATCTTCTTCTGGGTCGCCAGAATGATTATGGCAGGAGAGGAGTTTGCTGGAAAAATACCATTCCATAACGTATATTTCACAGGTATCGTAAGAGATAAACTCGGACGAAAGATGTCGAAATCTCTCGGCAACTCGCCCGACCCTATCGAACTCATCGATACTTACGGCGCCGACGGCGTGCGTATGGGAATGTTGCTCTCGGCTCCGGCAGGGAACGACATTTTGTTCGACGTGACACTCTGCGAGCAGGGGCGTAACTTCTGCAACAAAATCTGGAATGCCCTGCGTCTCGTGAAAGGCTGGAATATCGACGAAAACGCCGCTCAACCCGACACCGCCAAGATGGCAGTGAAATGGTTCGACGCCCGTTACAACCAGGTTCTTGCCGAGATGAACGACAACTTCGAGAAATACCGTCTGAGCGATGCCCTGATGGGAGTCTATAAACTTACTTGGGACGACTTCTGCTCATGGTATCTCGAAATGGTGAAAGCCCCGATGGGACAGCCTGTCGATGGCGTAACTTACAGAGCTACAGTCGCCTTCTTTGAAAACCTGATGAAACTTCTGCATCCGTTCATGCCGTTCATCACAGAGGAAATCTATCATAACCTCGATGAGCGTAAAGAAGGCGACGATATTGTCATTTCGCAGCAGCCAAAACAACAAACCGTTGACAATCAGGTGCTTGCACAGTTCGATTTCACTATGGACGTCATCAACAACATCCGTAAAATCCGTGCCGAGAAGAATATCTCGTTCAAAGAGGCTTTGGATTTGGTGGTCATCGACAGCGACACTGCAAACAAAGACTTTGATTGTATCATTGAGAAGCTAACTAACGTAAAATCAATAATTTACACTGTTGAAAAACCAGTAGATGCGTTCGGTTTCATCGTCCGCTCGAAGGAATATTTCGTTCCTGTTACCGAATCTGTCGATACAGAAGCCGAATTGAAGAAACTCGAGGAAGAGCTGAAATACGCCCAAGGATTCCTGAAGTCGGTGGAAGCAAAGCTCTCTAACGAGAAGTTCGTTAACGGAGCTCCAGCCGCTGTCGTCGACAAGGAACGCAAGAAAAAAGCCGACGCCGAAGCGAAGATTGCTGTTATCATGCAACAGATTAAAGGATTGAAGAAATAATTATTATTGGTAGGGATAACAATGTTAGTTATCCCTACCATTTTTAAATTGACTAAATTTATGAAACAAGCGACAACGATAGAGGAACAGATACAATTACTCAAATCTTGAGGAGTCATCATTACTGATGAAAATAAAGCAAAAGAGGTTTTGATGGATACTGGTTATTATAGACTTGGGTTTTATTTGTTCCCCTTTGAAAAAGCATATCCAAAACTCAAGAAAAGAAGTCATGAATATAAAGAAGGTACTACACTTCAAGGCGCTGTACCTTATATTATTATGATTTTGATTTACGTAATATTTTGCTCTGTTACATAAATAGGATAGAGGTTGCTTTTAGGACGTATATGATTTATGATTTGTCAAATAAGTATAAAAGTGAGCCAATATGGTTTATGAGTCCACAAGTTGTCAGTCAACAGTTTATACAATCGTTTGACAAAGAAATATATGATGATAATTTTAAGAAAAATCCTGTAATTCATAGGCATCATAAAAAGTATATAAACGATAAATATGCTCCGGCTTGGAAAACAATTGAGTTTATGACATTGGGGAATGTTCTTAAATTATATCAAAATTTGAAGAGCCTCGATGATAAGCGTAATATATGTAAACGTTTTGGAATCAATCAGACTGCTGTTTTTGAGAATTATATGGAAGCAATTAGAATCATAAGAAATAAATGCGCTCATGGTTCTACTATGTTTTATTTATCTTTAAATCAAAGCATAAAGAATGGTCCTGCAGGTAAATTTGTTGCTTCGGCACATGGGTTGTCAGCTGCTATTTCTGTGATATTGTATATGATAGGAACGATCTCAACGAATAGACAAAACGATTTGCGAAAAGGTTTGTCGGAGATAGCAGACAAAGCTATTAATAAGAATCCTGAAATTGCGTGGGTAATAAAAATATAAAGTTTTTTTCAAAATTTTGTAAATTATTAACAAAAGTTATATAACTTTGCAGCGCAAAAGTGCCGGTATGGTCTTTGTCACCATGCATTGCACTATTATATTTGCGTGAACAAAATAAATGCCATATGATCATTACTGAAAAAATTAAAGAGAATTTCAAGAATTATGATGAGTTAGCTGATGTTGCTTACGATATGGATTATAGTAGGCTATGGAATCGTAATATGTACCAAGGAAATGTAGTTTTTGATAGATTAAAGGAAAAGTATAATATCAAGGAAAATCCTCTAAATAGGGCTTTTATTATTAATTTGTTCAAGCAAGATAAGGTTTATGATGCTTTTTTGTGTGCAATGGTGTGGGGAAAAATTGGCTTAAATGTAAATAGTAAAAAGGTATTCAATAGTGTGTTTAACGAAATCAATAAACAAAATTTGGAAAGTAAGTTGAAGAATGTTGTTGATTACCTTAAATCAAATGATGTGAAGAATGCTTATGAGTCACTATTAAATTATGGAGACAACCCTAAAGATATAAAGGGAAAGAATAAAATCGATGGTGTAGATGTTTCTTTCTTTACAAAATTACTCTATTTCGCAGGATCAAGTATAGAAGGCCTTAGTGTTAAACCTTTAATATATGATTCACAACTTGAGGCTTTGTATTATAAAATTTTGTCTATGGAAAGAAGAACAAAGCCAAGAGGTTCATACAATCGTTATAAGGACTATTGTGATTTATTTGAACAAGCAAGAATAGAATTAGGTTTAAAGACCTCAGGACATTTAGAAGCGTTGCTCTTTACCAATACTGTTAAAGATTGGGTTAATTCAATATAGAATAGATAAAAAAGAGAGGCCTTACGGTCTCTCTTTTTTGTCTTCTTGATTATCGCCGTATAGATAAAGATAGACATCGTGGCGGGCTTGCATGCGGTAGAAGTAGCCTTTTTGACTGCGACGCATGTGGAGTGCTTCCTCGATTTTGACAGAAGCTTCGACGGTAAGGCGACGACGGTCGTTAATGTATTCGTAAATGCGCTGGTGGGGGATGCCGGTGGCCGCTGCCAACTCAATGGGCTTCATCTCAGCTCTGCTTAATTGAACCTTGATTAATTGACCTGCTGAATAGAAACCTAATTCAGCAGCTGACTTCGCTCCACGAATCTTGGGCGCTTTATATGAATATCCTGGCTTGAGTTCGCCTGCAGGATGCCATCCTTTTTTGCGTGGTGACATAGTTGAAAATATTTTCTGCAAAGTTATAAAAAAGAAAGATTTGTGCACACGTTTTGCGGCATAAATTTTTCAATTTTTTTGATTTTTTATAAAAAAGTGGTGTTTTTTGCACACGATTTGCGGCAAAATAATTTTAGAAGTTGGGCGTGTAGAAATGAAAATATCAATATAAAAAATTGATAAACAATAATTTATGAAAATTTTAAATAGTGTGAAATTAATTTTGATTTTTCCCTTTTTTTCATTATTATTGTAATACAAAAACCATGTGCGCGATTATTTTTTTCCAAAACTGATTATAAATCTTTAAATCATTTAATATGTTACAAACACCTATGACCGGGGACGGTAATATTCTTCATGTCGTTAATAAAAAAGAAATGTTAAACTTAAAAAATCAAATTATGGTAACAAAATCAAGATCATTAAACTTTAGAAAACCTAAAACCAGAAGTATTTATGATGTTAATTTCATCTTGGACGATTATGAATCGTTTTATGATGAATTGATTGATGATAATTCTTATGGCGCTGGATATGTTGTTGCAAGAAATAAAAAATTCGGTCTAACGATAAATACTTTTACGAATGAACTTCATTATCCTTATAGAAACGAGAGTTTAGATAATAAGGTTTCGGTTTTTCAATCATTTGTGGTTAATAATTATAGGAAGATGAAAGATAAACATTTGATTAAGAATAGATTGAAAAAGGAGTTTTACGATGAATTAAAAAATAAAACGGTGATTTTTATAAAATTTGAAGATGCATTGATAATCGGACATTGCGATCCGAAACGTTTGGTTGAGACTGGTAGGGATAAATCGGAATTTATTGATTGGTTTAACAAGCATGTGATAAACGTTTTGGATATTTTGAGATTATAAATGAAACGTAGAGTTTAATTAAAAAAAACTAAAGAGTATGAAAATTGGAGATTATTTCAAAGAGTATTCGTTTCAGGATATTTTCTGTGAATTTAAACAACTGTATAGTATCAATAATGAAAGAACCTTGTCGAAAGGCAAGGTTCTTGCTTGGGAGAATATCTACAATGAAATTCGAAGTGCTGCTACTAAAATTGAAGGTGTTACAAATAAATTTCATGTGAGGATAATTGACAGATGGGAACACACCATACCTGAAATTGATTGGACCTGTCATGTTTGCGATGCGGAAAACGACATACAATATCCATTTATGGACGCATTGAAATATCAGGGCAATGAAATCCTGGCGATGGAAGTTGTTGTGGCTGATGATGTAGAGTTAACGGAAAAGGAAGTTGCTGCAGGATTGTTCTGGGAATTGAACTTTTACACAGACATTGAGTTTGTGATTTATTTGGATAAACATCCAGAGTTTTTAGAATTTATTATTAACAATCAAAATGAGAAAATATGATAGAAATTAAAAACGAACATGTTAAAAACCTTGAGAAAAGAATCGTTGATTTTTACAATGAATTCAGTTGCGATTATAGTAAAGGCCGCAGGATGGTGGAAGACAGAAAAATGATGATAAACGATTATGTGCTGGATCATCAGGAAGATATTCTGCCTGATATCATAGCCTTTAATGATGCACTAACTGATGCATTAAGAGATATGTATGACCGGGCGTATAGAATTTGGGATGACCTAAAAACTATTAGGGATTTGGGCAAAAATGTTGAATTGGAAGCAAGATGTTTTTTAGACTATAAATTTGCTGATAATCCAACTATTGAAGAGGAAGAAAAAGAAGATTTGTGGTGTGCATTAAGTGATGACGAGTTGAATCCTTTGTATGGATGGACGGGAGCATCTTTAACGACAATTCATATGAAAACTGGTGATGATTCTAAGGAATCTTTTGATAGTTTAATCGGTATGGATTGTCCGCCACCGAATTGGAATGAGGGGCTCAATAGGGAATTGACAAAGGATTTGCACCTGACGAGTGCTTTCCATCATTTGTTTGAGCATACAAATTTTGCATTGACAGATTTTATTTATTTAAGAGATTTTGACATTGAAATAAAAATAGAAACGAATATTGAACATTGAATTTAAAATTTGTTTTTGTAAAAAATAATAAATATCTTTGCGGGACATAAATAAACAATTGATAATAAATAAAATAAATATACCATGGGTTTAAAAAAGTTTGTACAAAATTTAGCAGCTGCTTCGGCTGTGTTTGGAATTATTGATACGGCACACAATACTGAAGAAATAAATCAGAAACTGGATGATATTTCTTCGGAGTTATCACATGGATTGACTGACGCTAATTATAAATTAGAAGATATAAATGAATCTATTCAACAGTTTGAGAAAGCTACGGTTGCTGAAATAACACGTTTAAAACAATCTGTTGAAAAAGGATTTTCTGAAATATCATTGGAACTTGCTGTTCAATCTAACATTTTGAAGAACATTGACAGATCATTGCATAATAAAGTCGCTCTTGAAGCTGAAGAATATAAAAGATTTGGCATAAACGCACTTCAAAACAAATGGTTTCTTGATGCCAAAACAGATTTTGAAAAAAGCATCGAACTAAACAGATATGATTATAAGGTTTATTATTTAATGTCAAAATGTTATGAGGGCTTGGAAGAAAAGCAAAAACAGGATGAATATCTTGAAAAAGCTTTTCATTATGCCAATAAAGACCCATATTTCCAACAATATATAGGACTGGATATAGTTGGTTTGCTTATGGAAGATGGTGAATTGGAAGAGGCACAAAAAGCTGCAGAAACAATAATAAACTTGCTGCCAGAGGGTAAAAGAAAACGATCACCTCTATTGTTATGTCAGCTTAAGATTAATATCAAAACCAATGTAATAAATGACGATACATTGTTGATTGTTGATAGTCTTATTGATAGTCATGATTATAAATATCAAATAAAAATGATAAAAGTCATCATGGCTTTAATAGACAGTATCGAAGGTGATTATAAGACAAAAATAAACAACCTTTTAAATTTGAAAAAGGCTAATTTGAGTAAGACATGCGCTTTATTGCTTCAAAATTCTTTGCATAATACAAAAAATCTAATCAATAATTATATTCGATTGAATGTTAAGAATGTGGACAAGCATTTAGAGGATTTGTTTATTCCTGATAAGAGGATTATGCAGATGTGTATGAACGATGATTTCAATATTGTGATATCCTCAGTTGACGATTTTAATAAATATTATGTATTGATGAGTGAAGCGATGGATATGGAACGTAGGATGACCAATATCATGAGGAACGATTTGGGTAATATGACAGATATCTTCAAAGAAATCAAAAAAGCTCCAAAAGATTCTCAAGAATTAATTGATGAAAATGATAGAATTGTATGGCAGGTAATAGATGGGAAAGATAGCATTTCTGTAACATTTAAGAACCTTATTGTCGCTATTGATGCGCATTCAAAATTCAAAAAGCCACAAACATATACTTATGGTCTGGATTCACTTTATATGTTAGAATTTGAAAAATTCAATGAATGTGATGCTTTTGATGATTTTATTAGAATGTATGATATTGAAGATTCTTCAGATATTCAGTTTTATAGAAATTTATTCTACAAAAACAACATTAAGCTTACAAAATATTGTTATGTTATAAGAGATACCGTGAACAATTTCAATATATTGATGGGAATAATGTATTGTTTCAATACTATGATAGTAGAAGATTTGTGTGATAGGTCTGTAAAGGGAGATGAAAATAAATTGCTGGCCATTATTAAAAACTATTATACACAAGAGGACTTATGGGAAAAAGCATATAAATTGAGAAATGCACGTATTACAATGAATAAAATGAGCCAAATATTTTCTTCATTTATAAGCATGGTGAATATGCTGTCCGATAATGGTGATTCTTCAACAAAAGTAAGTAATAATGAAGATATTGAGTTTGTTGACTAAATAAATTATATGTGTTATGATAGAAACTGTTTGTAAAAATTGTGGCAATTTAAGAGTTTTTGAAGACTCTTATGCTGGAAGAAGATTTAAATGTCCAGTTTGTGGAAAAATTGTGGTCATAAAGTCATTAGAGACTGATGAAATAGCTGAAAAGGATAAAATTTCAATGGATTCAGTCGATGTTATTGTTAATAAAAAAAAGAAAGAATTAGAAAAAGAGAAACAGAAACTTATTGAAAAACAGACAGAACTTGAAAAAAGTCTGGAGAAAGCCAATGATATGGTTGACAAAAAACTTATTGAATATAAAGAGGAAGACATGAAAAAATATTTAGATGATAGAAAAATTTGTAGAATTTCGGGTTGGACTTTTTATATACTTTTGGTGTTGTGCATAATATTTGGTTGGTTTATTGATATTAAAAATGAAACAATATTATATATCATAGGTATTACAGATATCATAAGTGGCATAATTTATTTTTCAGCCCTATCAAGTTATAATGGTTTTAAAAGAGACTTTTTCGGTAACAACAAAGATTTGGTGTTTACAGAAGAATATGAAAAAGCGGCTCGTGATAGAATTGCGTATTATTTTTGGGAGTGTGATATGCGTGAATTAAGGAAAGGATATAGAATCGACATGAATGAGTTATATGATAAAATCTACAATATTGACGTAAGTATTGATAAGATTGAACATCCAGAACTATATCAGAATGATGAAGATGAGGAAAAAGACGTGTGATTATACAAAACAACGAGAATGATGATTTTGATATTATATTAGATCAAAAGGAGAGTGTAAATTAAACTGTGTCAGGCTACAATAAAAAGTAGAACGACAAAGTTTAATTAAAAATGGAAGAGAAAA
>UQNO01000043.1 GCA_900542475.1 uncultured Bacteroidota bacterium | reverse complement strand
CCTTTTTTCTTAACATCACAACAACCAGCCATCACAGCCAGAACCATGATAAAAACCAAAATTTTAGATATTTTAAATACAATGATTTTCATGATATTTTTTGCAAAAGTACTCTTTTTTTTGATATAATAAGTATTTTTTTCCTTATTTTTGCGGTTGTAATTGACAAGAAATGAGTATTAAAACAACTATAGCGCCATTCACAAAGGAGCAGGTCGCAATTATCAAGGGAGTCGCCATTTTGTTGATATTGTTCCATAATTTTTTCCATTGGGTTCCACCTATCGACAGCACTGAAAACGAGTTTTACTTCAAGACGGAGCACATTTATATTTTTTTGCAGGCTTTTGTCGATTCGCCATGGGAATTTATTAACATTCTGTTCAGTTATCTCGGTCATTTTGGAGTCCAGATTTTCATTTTCATCAGCGGCTACGGTTTAGCAAAATCGTTTCAGGGCAAAGAGAAAGCCTGGGGTCGCTTCATGGTTGACCGACTCAAGAAAATTTATCCGCTGCTTATCATTGGATTAGTCGTCTATATCTTGTCCAAAATCACCATGACATATCAAATACCAACTAAAGAAGAGTACTTAAGCATGGTTTACAAATTGTTATTCATTCATGTCTTTATTCCCGGCGAAACGATGAGTCTTTGCGGTCCTTGGTGGTTTTTCGGATTCATAATCCAATTGTATATCTTCTTCCCTTTGCTGTACAAACTTATTAAAAAGCATGGTTTCAAGGCATTTGTCATAATATCAACAATATCGTATTTCATTGTATATTATGTATATTTCAACATAAAATTCGAAGGCGGTGTCAGCATAATGGGACAATGTCTCGCGCACTTTCCCGAGTTTTGCCTTGGCATCTATCTTGCTGAAAAAAAGCATCTCGACACAAATCCATGGGCTCTTCTGCTTGCATTGACAGTGTTTGTGTCAGGGAATTTCCATGAGGCTTTCTTCCCTCTCACATTCTTAAGCATGACATACATTTTCATCTATGTTTTCATCAAAGTGACGAGTTGGAATCCAAAACCGAACACTATGCGCCGAATAATGATATATATCGGCAACATTTCCATGTTCATTTTTGTTGTTCACGGCATGTTCAGATGGCAGTTCGTGTGTCTGTCGAAAAATTTTCACAGCCCCATAATCACCGTGCTTTTCGCACTTTTGTTTTTCCTCGAAGTATTTCTCATTTCGCTTTCAGCAAAAGTCGTGTGTGATTGGGTTCAAAGGCTGTTGTATAAGACAAAACCCGAGAGATAGCCACTCGGGTTTGTGTTTTTTAAGATTTACAAGTTCTATTTAAACGCATTTTCGCTCAAGCCCTTGCCTGTAATTTTAAGGTCTTCCATGTAGCCTGGGACCGGTTTGCCGAGATATTTATCGACATAAAGTTTAGCGAGATATTGACTGAGCATGAAGCCGTGGCCGCGCAAGCCTGTCAGCTGTCCCGCCTCCGGGTCAACGATATAGCGTGGCTCTGTGTAACGTCCCGCCCAGCAAGCCAGGAAGCTGACCTCTCCAAGATTCGGAATCCATTCGGCAAAGACTTCTGACACTATCTCCAAAAACTCCTTGCTGTTGTACTTGATATTTTGACGCGCCTCGTAAGCGTCGGTGTCGGGGCTGGCGCAGCCGATGATTTGTCCTGTGTGCGCCCACTGCTGTCCGTAAACAGCACTGAAGCCTTTGTAATGACGACGGTCGATAATCATGTCCAACGGACCTCCGTCAGGTCCCATCATAGGCAGACGGCGTGTGATAAAAGCCTGGTGTTTGACAGGATACAGACCCGTGTCAAGGCCAAGCATATCGTTGAATTTTTCCGCGCCCCAGCCCAGTGCGTTGACAAAATGCTCGCAGGTGTACTCAACAAACGCGCCCTCGTGGGTGCGCACCAATGCGACATAATGTCCGTTGGCCTTCTGAACGTTAAGCAACTCGCAGTCTTCATAATAACGACCGCCATTCTGCACACCTATGGCCCGGATATAATCGATGACACGGCCTGGTGTGGCTTGCCAGCAGTCACGGGTAATCAAAGCGTGGCTGTAGGTGGTCTTCTTATCGTCCCAAAGCGGCGATATTTCTTTCTTGAAGTCCTTGCGGTCAACCATATACGCATCGCTCCAAGCGCGCGAGGCATCGAGAGACTTGTAGGTGGCTTCATCATGTACCAAGTTGACATAATGCGTCGGGTGGTAGTTGATGTTATGTTCCTTCTGCATGTTTTTGAAAATCTCGTGGTTGTGCACTGCGATGTCGGCGATGTCGGGGTTTGAGAACGCCGGACGACCGCCGCCGATACAACGCCACGAGGCACCGTGGCTGTGGTTAACCATGACAGGTTTCTTGCCGGCCTCCGCGAAGTAACGGAACAAGGCGCTGCCGGCTATACCGCCGCCGGCGATGAACACCTCGACCTGCTCTTTCTTGACCTCGTTCATCTCCGGAAACACGAACACCTCTTTGGTATGCGGGTTATAAAGGTCGCCAAGGCCGACCTGGTTGGACAGAGGGGCGCGCGGTGTGGCGTCGCCTACCAGCTCAATACCGTATGAACGGAGAATCTGACGCGCGCGAGGAATGCAGCGTTTGCCACGACAAGGACCCATGCCCAGACGAGTGATATGTTTCAACTCATCGACAGAAATAGTCTTGCGGTCGCCGATGACATCAAGCACCTTGTCAAGTTTTATGTCTTCGCAATGGCAGACGTATGTCTCGCCTTCAGCCACATTCTTTTGTGAGAGAGGAGTGGTAAGTTCCTTGTTGGCATTATAACGGTCTTTCAGGATAAAGCCTTTCACATCTGTCAACTCGAACACTCTGCTCGCCTCTCCTGATGGACGTGACGAGCGTGCCTTCACCCTGGCGACATTAGTTTTATTCGACTTCTTGAGAATCTTCTCTATGACACCTTCGCCAATCTTCTGACCGTCGTTGTCAACGAGATATACTTCCGCACCTTCTTGAACATCGTATTCGATAGGAAGGAAGCATGTTGACTTCTGAACGTCATAGCCAAATATTGCCAGACCTGGACAATTGGAGACGCACAGCATACAGCCGATACACTTGTTGTAGTCAATTGTTGGCGTGCTGTTAGTCGAAGGTTTTGTAATGGCTCCTTGCGGGCAGCTGAACGAGCAGGGGTTGCAGGCAAATCCATAGAGGCAGTCGGCTTGTACGAAAGCCTTGAGTCGCATACGTTCCGGTGTAGGCAGGTTGGGTTTCTCAAGCAATCTTTCCGGATGCTGTTGCGAGTCGATATATTGTTTGGAAACATCTAAATAATCGTCATAATTGAAGCGGATGCCAATAGATTGGGCCACTTCATAAGCGACTTGTTTGCCACGGAGCACTGCGCTGGTACCTTCGCCGATGCGTATGGCGTCGCCTGCGCCGTATGTGTTCAATCCAAACACCTCGCGACCTTTCACGAGGAGTTGACTGTCAGGAATCAAACCGGTACATATATTGATGATGTCGATGTCGTCGATAACCTGTTCGGTGCCCGGCACAGGCTTGAAGTTCTCACATTGAGCGATGACAGCGCCGGTGATTCCGGTGTAATCGGAATTAGGAATGGCGCGTACCAGAGTATAGCCTGTCATGATAGGGATACCAAGGCGGCGCACACGGTTCGCTTGCACCGGGAAACCACCTTCGCGGGGCAGGGCCTCAATGATAGCCTTGATAGTCGCACCAGCCTGCATTCCCTGATATGAAGTCAGATAACCGATGTTGCCAGCCCCAACAGTAAGAACCTTCTTCCCTAACAAGGTATGCTCCTGGTTCATCATCTTCTGAAACACCGCGGCGGTATATACACCGGGTACATCGTCGTTCTCGAATGTCGGCATGAATGGTACCGCACCGGTGGCAACTACAAGATATTGAGCATCAATGTAGCCCACTTCGTCATTTACGATATTCTTGATGGCCACGCGACCACCTTCGAGGATATCCCACACGGTATTGTTCAAAAGAATGCCCTCGTGATTGTCGCCAGCCAAGGTTTTTGCGATGTCGAAACCACGCATGCCGCCGAATTTCTTCTCTTTCTCAAAGAAAAAAAACTGATGTGTCTGCATGTTGAACTGTCCACCGATATTGGCGTTGTTGTCAACAACGATGTTGCTGATACCAAAGGCGTTAAGCTGCTCGCGACAAGCGAGCCCCGCCGGACCGGCGCCGACGATTGCCACCTGGGTCTTATAAACCTTCACCTCGCGTGGATGCTGCTTCTTGACCTCCGGAAGCACATTGGCCTCGTTGTTGATAGGTGTCACCTCTTTCACTCCGTCAACCAATGTGATGCAGATACGACGAATCTTGCCATCGACCAGCATCTCGCAAGCGCCGCATTTTCCAATACCGCAGTTTAGACTTCGGTTACGTCCGTCCAAGCTATGGCTGTGAACAGAAAGTCCGACCTGATGCAAGGCCGCCGCAATAGTGTAGCCTTTCTTACCCGTCACTTTTTTGCCATCATAAAGAAACTCTACCAACTCGCATTCCGCGATGTCAAGAATAGGATGTTTGGTTATTTTATACATACAGTTCGATTTTGCAAATTAACTTCTGAAATGATTTGCAAAATTAACAATGTGTTTTTACAAATGCAAGAAAAAAAAATGAAAAAACGTCATTTCGACTGAAGTGAAGCGAGATGTAAAAACCTCGTGCGAACAGAGGAGTTTCCATGTTACGGGAGATTTGTCCACCAAAGGTGAATGCTTTCGCAAGCTCAAGCCTCCACTACGCTTGTCAACTTCGGTCGAAATGACGGCTACAGTGTGTTTTCTCTGATTTTTTTGTCTTTATACGAACCCTCGAAAATCTCGAACTTCTCGAATTTGCATTCCAACGGACCGTTATAAATATTGATTTTCTGCGAGGGTTTCAGTCCGATGAGTTTTATCGCGTCGTTGTTAGAGCTGATAATCCATGCTTCAAAACCCTTGAAATTCTTCTTCAAAGCATCGCCTATGCCTTTATAAAAGTCAACAAGGTCTCTCTCTTCCATACGCTCGCCGTACGGCGGGTTGATAATCATGATACCGCCGCCTTCGGGTGGCACCATCTCGAACATATCTTGTTTACTAAGTTTTATATCATGATTAAGATGAGCGTTTTCAATATTTGCCCTCGCTATCTCCACGGCTTTTGCCGAGTGGTCAGATGCGAGTATCTCGTACTCGAACTCTTTCATCTCGGCGCCGGCGTCCAGCACAACATTGTTCCACAGTTCTTTGTCGAAGTCGTGCCATGTCATGAAACCCCATTTTTTACGGAAGAATCCCGCTGGAATGCCCATCGCCATCATTGCGGCTTCAATCGGAATGGTGCCCGACCCGCACATGCAGTCAACGAAATTGCTGTCGCACTGCCAGCCGGTCAGTTTTATCAAACCTGCCGCCAAAACCTCGCTCATTGGGGCTTTGTCAACAGCCTTTCTATATCCGCGCTTGTGCAATGAGTCGCCGGAACTGTCGAATGAAAGCGTGACTCTCTCATTCTCTATATGCACATTGATTCTCAAATCAGGATTATCGACATCCACCGACGGACGCGCTCCAAAATGCTCACGGAACTCGTCGGCGATGGCATCTTTCACCTTCAAAGCCACATAGTGAGAGTGGGTGAAATAATTGCCACTCGTCACGGCGTCAATAGCAAACGTCTCGTTGATATTGAAAATCTCATGCCATTTTATTTTAACGATATTATTATACAGCATCAACTCATTGCGAGCCACGAAACTATTTATCGGTTTCAGTATTCGCAACGCCGTGCGGCAACAATAATTCGCCTTGTACATCAACGCCTTGTCGCCCTCAAAGCTTACGGCACGGTTCAAGACCTCCACATTTTGCGCACCCATGGCTGCAAGCTCCTCGGCAAGAATATTTTCTATTCCCGCCATTGTCTTTGCAACCATTTTAAAAGTGTCTTCCATCTTTTACAAATTATCAACGATTTTCTTTTGCCATTCTTTAAACTGCTCTTCCGTAGGATGCATCTTCTCGCGTCGGAAGTCAAGGTCGCCCTCTTTCTGCATCGGCACGAGATGGATGTGTGCATGAGGCACTTCGAGTCCTATCACTGCCATTCCGACTTTCTTGCATGGGAAGGCTTTCTTTATAGCCACGGCGATTTTCTTCGCAAATACCGTCATCTCGGCAAGGTCGGCATCGGAAATGTCGAAGATATAATCTTCTTCTTTTTTCGGAATCACCAGAGTGTGACCCGGAACGAGCGGACTGATGTCGAAGAACGCGAAAAACTTGTCGTTTTCAGCGATTTTATAGCAAGGAATCTCACCTGCCACTATTTTTGAAAATATTGACGCCATGATTATTCTCTTGTTATTTCCACGATTTCAAACAAAAGTTTTCCTGCCGGAACTTGTATCTCCACCTGTTCACCCACGGCGTTGCCGAGAAGACCCTTGGCTATCGGCGATGTTATAGAAATTTTCCCCGCCTTGAGGTTAGCCTCTTTTTCAGGAACGATGGTATATGACATCATCTGTTTTGTCTTCAAGTTCTTAATCTTCACTGTCGAGAGAATCAACACCTTTGATGTGTCCATCTTCGATTCATCAATGATTCGTGCGTTAGCGATGGTAAGCTGGAGATTTACTATTTTCATCTCAAGAAGTTGTTGAGCTTCTTTGGCTGCGTCGTATTCAGCGTTCTCGGACAAGTCGCCTTTGTCGCGTGCTTCCGCTATTGCCGCCGCAATCTTAGGACGCTCGTTGACACAAAGATTCTCCAATTCGTCCTTCAGTTTCTGTAATCCAGCTTGTGTAAAGTATTCTACTTCTGCCATAACTTTAATTTTTTAATTGTAAAAAAGAGACCCTTACCGAAATAAGGGCCCTTTCTTTCCGTAAAATTGTATGCAAAGATACAACTTTTTTTTCAAATGCAAGTGTTTTTAGAATAAAATTCTTGCACCGATAGAATGTGTACCTTTCCAGTGTGCTGTATCGCGGTATGAGTAATCAAGACAGACCTTCAAGCCCTTATCGTTAAGAGGGGCTTGGACTGTGGCGCCGAGCGACAAACCTTTGTTAACGTTTGTGCAGTCGTCATCATTGATACTCTTTGATGCGCCGCTCTCGAATGTGTAGCCGGCGCGGAGCATGAGAATGTCACGGAACGCGCCTTCGGCACCGACGATGAACTGGTCTTTCGAGAAAGCGTTTGAGTTGAAATTGATAGCGAGCGTCAAACGGCTGGCGTTTTCAAAGTTGAAATCGTACGCCGCAGCGATATTCAGCTGTGTCGGCAACTCGAACTCGTCGGCGCGATGCACCATTGTGAGCGATGAAGTCATTCCCTCTACAAACATCTTCATTGTAAGACCGTCGCCAGTATATTTCATGGTAGGTCCGATGTTTTTCAAAGCTATACCGAAGTGAATGTTCTCGGTAACACCTGTCACATACTGAATACCGGCATCCAAAGCGACACCCGTACCATTCATATCAGCGATGGACTCACTGATAATCTTCAACACAAAACCACCGTGAATACTATTTGAGAACGACTTCGCCAAGGCGATGTTGATGTTCATCAAACTTGGTTTATATGTACCAATTCCAGCATCTGGATTTTCTGTCGTTGTTCTCTGTATTTCGCCGAAATTCATTGACATCACCGACAAGCCAGCGACCACTGATTCTGAAACGCGTGCCAAGAAACCAAATGACACCACGTTTATTCCTGAACCAGAAAGCCAGTCTGTATATGAGAAGTTAATGTCCATTGTGTTCGTGAAAGAGATACCTGCCACGTTACTCCAAATAGCGTCAACACCCTTGACACTTGCCATACCGGCATTGCCCCATCCTGATGACACCGCCCATGGATTAACCAACAGTTCGTTTGCGCCTGCTTGACCTGCTCTATCCTTATTACCTGCGAATGCCTCCGTGCTCGTAAATCCAATGATGATTGTCAAGCTTAATGTTACGATAGTTCTAAATAACTTTTTCATGATCGTGTACTTTTAATTTGTTCGCAAAATAATTAGAATGTATTTAAGTCAACTTGACGCATTGTGCAATAGAACTTGGTAGTATGTTCACCACCGTTTACGTTATCTTTCACGTGGATGATATAGACACCGCTCGCGATAGGTGTGTTTGCATGGTTGGTCAAATCCCAGTCTATTGAAGTCACAGGAGAATCTTTCTTGAACTGACGAATCTTGGTGCCGTTTACGGAGTAAATCGTCACAATACATTGGTCAGGAAGATTGGCAATCTTCACTCTGTGCACAAGAGCGTTGGACTCATAGTTGGAATACGCATAGTATGGATTTGGAACGACGTGGATGAGGTCAAGGTCTGACTTGCCTTTAACTTCGTCTTTCAATGTCGGGCCATATCCTTTCGTTGAGAATTTGTAATATGGCATGTAGCCCTCGTAGTTTACGGTATCGACAAGTTCCTCCGACTCGACTTGGAGCGGTATGGTGCCGTAGCCTAACTGATAAGGTTTAATCAGTCGGACAGAAATCTTAACCGGATTGCCTTCCGGCAGCCACTGTCTGCCTTCAACTGCCATTGGCATACCAACCCAGATAGGTTGTCCCCAGAACGCAGTTTTGTAAACTTTAGAATTTGAAGACACTGTCTCTATAAAATGCATCTTGTCCATCAAGTATTTACCGCCATCGTATGCGGGGCAGGCAAAGTCATTTCCAGACATGCTCTTACCTTTGTGCATCGGGAAGACATAGACGTAGTGTTTACCACCGAATACCGGTGTGTTGTCAACCGGGTCGAAGATAACTGGGTCACCGAACTGATATTCAGCCGGACCGTCCGCTGTTCTTTGTTTCAACGCCGGTGGGTTAAGCAACATATCACGTCCATTGAGATCCGGATAGAATGAGTCTTCACCGAAAGCGACGTTGAAACGTGCGCCTGTCTCGATGTCGATTGCATAGCCCGGGAACCAGCCCATGCCGTATGCACTGATGTAGTTGGCATCGTTCTCGTTGTCGCTCGCTGGCATTTCCAATGCTTCCGCATACGTTGCAGCTGCCGAATTACCGTCCTTATCGACTGACGGGGCTCTGCGGATACCGAATGGTTTGGCATTGTTTTCAGACATGCTTTCGTTCATGCACATCTCAAACACAGGGCAACGAGTCCATTTCGACTTATCTGCCGTGAGCACGATGTCGATAGAGCCGATCTTCTTGAAAATAGAGTCCTGATGGCTGTTTGACTCATACATAGGACCAGGGTTGTTCGCACCTGAATTACCCGACCAGTTGGCGAGTCCGTATGGAGCCCATGTGCCGTCTGCAATCTTCTCGAAATTGCCGTCAGGGTCCCAAGGTTTTGATGTCTTGCCGTATGGCCCCGACTCCACATTGTAGTCGTTGTTCTGCTTGTCGTCCTGGTCGGCATAATTACCGGCACGTATCCAGTTCAACGGATTAGATGCTATAGCATCGCTGTCTTTGATACCGCTGAGCCAACGATTAGAACTGTCGGCGTATGTCACTGATGATGTAATCACACCATTATTCGGCGACAGAGTCGAATATACCACGTGATAATTATCGTCGCTCGGATTACCGCCGGTATTACCAATTTTATAGGTACCGATATTCCAACACTGCTGTATATTGACGGAAAGACCTCTGTCAAGGAAGAGTTTCTCGCTTGAAATCTCGGTTGTAGTATCCGACTCGAACACCTCTCCGGTCTCGAGGTCTTTCAATGACCATTTGAAGACTTTCATATCTTGGTTGTCGCCTGCAATACCAATATTTCCTGTAACATGCTCAACAGTGATTGTTTTGAAATCATGGAACCAAAGAGCATAATCGGTTGGTTTGACATTCAACGGGTCAATAATCTTGACATTGACCGGTCCATAACCTCTCTTGTATGTCGGGTGATAGATAATTGGGTAGTCCGGATCTCCGAATCGGTTTGTTTCGCTTGCAATCGGACGTGAAAGCAATTCATTGATGTCAGCCTCTGATAATTCAAGCTGGTTGCCTCCGTTACCGATACCTGTCCAACGGGTGATAACCGGCTGATCGCCATACGAAGAATTGATAACCGTACCATTCACAATCTTATGTGGAACAGCCGAATACAACTTAATATTCTTACGACCTGCTAAATAAGGCAGTTTTTGACCCTCACCTTGCGATTCTTCAGGTTTGTATTCTCTATAGTTGTTGTATGCGTAAGCTATTGCCATGAAGTAATATGTATGGTGGTTCACCAATGTAGGGTCGTTGTTCTTTGTGAATGCGTCCTGTGTAACAACGAATGAGTGTGAAATACCGTTATCAGCACCTTCAACCATGATTGTAGGAATACTCTCTGAAATATAGTCATCATAGATGTAGTTAGTGATTCTCTTCACGTTGTTCTTGACATCGCATTGGAATACGAGACGGGCTTTTGACACGTCTGTAAGCTGGTCAACACTGACTTCTTGGTTTGCGAGCTGATAGACTTGGTATCCCTCGAAGCGGAAATACTTGTCGAATTCGACATATTTTCCGTTGATTGTATCTCCATCAGGGATATTGGGATCCATTTCCATATAGTCTTCGTTAGCGTTGTTTGATGTTTCTGAATTTGACAGATAGATAATGAGTTGTCTGTCAAGTTCGCGGATTGTCAAGTCAGGAGCGTTAGGTCCGTCAAGAACCTTGAAGCAGTTGTCGAACATTGACTGGCACTTGTCGTCAACTCTACGGAGAAGTTCGACAGAGGCCCAAGCGCTACTACCTGCGACGGCGCGAGCCCACGGCACGCCGAATGTGATATAGTTGACAGCACCTGCTTTCAGTGTGAAAGGTCCGGCTGACTGCATGAAACGACGGTCCTCTGGCGGGTTGGGGTTACCGTTGTCACCTGTCTCTTCGCTCCAGTAGAATCCATTCTGGTTGAAGCCGCCGTTAGGTTGCAAACCTCCTGTACCCCAGTTGCAAGGGTCGGAGTCGTATGGGAACATGAAGTCGCAAGCAGGGCCCACTGTACCGGGAGCTCCGGGAACAGCTGTGCCGCCATACTGCATTTTAGCTCCGTTTTTCCAGATACCTCTCAAGAGGAGATAGTATGCAGCAGCGACATCAGGGTCGCCGTTAACAGAGCTGTGTGTGTTGTTGTGATACACGAAACGGCGCATACCGAAACGTTCGTCATCTGGGATGCCGTTGCCGAAGTTCACACCATTGATACTCTCATCGCAGAGTTGGTTTCCTAACGAGTCGTACTTGGGGTTATCGAGTCCGTCCGGGTCGAGGTAAGGACCTTGGAAGAAGTCAACACCGACCGCCGGAGGATTGGCACCGTAAGCTTCTGTCTGACCGCTACCGTCAACAGGGGCGCCGTTGTAACCGTAGCCAAGACCGCGTGACACGTCGCAACCGACGTAGTCGTCCTTGGCAAAACCAAGGTCAACGTCGGTCCAAGGCGAGAAGTATGTGTTAGTCAAGGTATAGGTCGAGCGGTTGATAATCTCATAACTATAGAATGTCATGTTGTTGATTTCATCATTTGTCGAGAAGGCAAATGCTTGGGCTCTGATTTCCATACCTATGGCTGAACCGCCGGTCTCTGTGTGCGAGTTACCTTTGTCGTTAAACACCCACCAGAGTGTCTGGTCACCCTTGATAACTTGGTCGGAGAGGATTGAGCCGTGAATTGTACCAGCGTATGTCTCTTCCATTGTAGGAATCTTGGTGTGGCAGAGTTCATTGGTGATATCGTAGTATGGATAGTCACCTTTTGACGGGTCATAAGAGCCATCTCCATCGTTATCATAGAAAGGAGCGAGATAGTAGCTCATGCCTCTTGCCGGGTCGCCGTGAGCCGGCCAGTTTGCAATGTTTGTCGGGATTTCGTATCCTGCTTTGGGGATACCGTTTTCATCGCAGTTTTGGAGGAAGTCATCGACTTCGGCGCGTGTAATGGTGTATATTTTATCATACTCCATACATGTCGCCGCGTCGATAGAAGCTGTGCCATCGACTGTGAGAGGACCTGTCCAGAAATCGTTACCTACCTGACGGAAGCGGATGGCGGCGCACTTCAACTGGTTGTTGATGTCCATACCTGCAATCCAAAGCGACCCTGCGTACAATGATGTCGCGGAACCGTTGGCAGGAATGTAGTACTTCGCACCTGATCCACCGGGAAGATCCCACCACATATCGCCACCGGCGTTGACACGAACTCTCGCGTTGTTGATGTTCAACCAAGCATACGTTGAAGATGGTGTACATCCGGCAGTGGTTTGTTTCAGATTCCGAGTTTGAGGGCCGTTCATCTTGACCTTCTCGGCTCTTACTTCAGTTACACTTGCAATAAGAAATGCAACAGTTAATAAACGAATTATAGTCTTCATATTTCAGTATTTATTTTTCTGTTTAGAAGTTAAAGATCATACCAATTCTAATCTGACGAGGTGATGAGTAGTTGTACATGTTGTCAACATACAATCTGTACAATTCAGCATACGAATCGGCATTTGTCTGGGTAGCGATTTCACGCTGCCATTCAGGAGCCGAGAGATAACCGTCGTCATCAGGATTACCGGTTGATGAATATACACCAACAATATTCTTTGCGTTAAGCACATTGAGCACCTGGAGATAGACGTTCAGATAAGCCGGACGTTTGTCACCGTCAGTCTTGCCGAGTTTAAGGTCAATATCCTTGTCAAGACGGAGGTCGAAACGGAATGCCCATGGGAGGCGTGAGCCGAAATACGAACCTTTCAGCAAGTTAGTTCCCTGTGTAATAGGTGAGTTGATATTGCTTTGCGCTGTGTAAGGAACACCAGAACCGCCCTGCATCGTGACAGCGAGACCGGTATTGGCCAGCCATTGGATGGGTTTCTTGCCCGACTCTTCGCGTTTTGTAACAGGACCGTTGTAGTTCTTGCCACTTGCGAAGCGATAGTCCAATGAAATGTTGAATTGATGACGGCGGTCCCAAGGCATTGCGAATGTTGAACGCAAGTTAGGAACACCAGCCGCGATCAAAGATTCCATCGTAGTTGTCGATGCACCGGTAGCGTTGGAGTACTGCAAGGTGTAAGATGCACGCAAACGGACGTTCTTTGTTCTACGCAAGTCGTATGATGCTGTAAGACCTTTCACGGTACCGAAGTCCAAGTTGCTGTACGATGTGTAATCTTTAGGATAAGCACCGGTGTATCTGTACATCTGAATCATGTTACGGAACTCCTTGTAGTAAGCTGTGATTGTCATTGATGACGAATTAGTCAACTTCTGGGTGAAACCGAGCTCATAGTCGATTGTCTGTGACGGCTTCAAAGAAGGGTTGTTGAGCGTTTCGCTGTTCTGCTCGAAGTAATAGTAGTCATAGATATTGGTGTGGATGTTCGAAGGACGCTGTGTCAAAACGTCATAGTGAGCGAAGAACAAAGCGTCGTCTGAAATCGGGAATGAGAACGAGATACGAGGCATCACTGTCCACTGTGGGTTATAGTCTTTGAACGACTTGGCATCGACGTGTGACTGGTCTTTCTCCTTAATCCACGCTGTGACACCATTACCGGCGTTCAATGTGGTAGGGTCGCTGATTTCGGCGCCTTCCGCATTGTACCAGGTGTTTTCATTACGATAACCCATGATTTGAGTAATATCATTAATATTATTAACATACACTGCGTAGTCACCACCGATGTTGCTTGGAACATCAACTGAAGAACCGTTAGGAAGAACAATTCTACCATTGTTGATTCTATCGCCGACTGTATAGTAATCATAGAGGATATACGGGTCTTTCAACACTTTCTGGTTGGCGTCGAAGCGGTCAACACGGACACCTATATTGAAGATAAGGTCTTTGAAAGCGAACTTATCCTGGATATAACCCGCCATATAGATAGGTCTGAATGAGCCTACCGGACGTGTGTAGTTGCCGTTTTCGTCTTTCTCTGTGAAGAAGTCATTGAAGCTTGGCTGGCTCTTGAGTTTATTGCCGAGGTAGTCATAGCCGTAGTATGACACGTATGAGTTACCGTCTTGTGTCAACTCGTCTGGAGTGAACATGCTGATGTCGAAGCCATCTTGGAGATAAGCCTTATGCATGACACCGTCCTTGTCGTAGTATTCAATTGAGTTGTCGTTGAAGTCATAGGAGTCGGTATTAATCCAGTCGACACCTGTTGTGCTGAGGCCGAGGGCCTCACGGAGGTTCTTGTCGAACTGATACTGGTCGGCGGCGTTGTACATTCTGTAGAATTTGATTGTATCAACGAAACCGTTGTAACTGATGATTTCAGGATTATTGACATCCAACTGGTCGATATGGAAGTTGGCAAGGTTTCTCATGAGATACCACAATCTGGTACCGGCGACACCCCATGACCTACTGTTACGCTGTTCATACTGGAGACCAAATTTTATTTCGTGATTTCCCATTGTCATAGCTGTTGCGAGGTTCACCGAGAACTGGTCGCTTTCCATATAAGTATAGTTGCTTTGGATTGAACCGGGAGCAGCGTAGAGACCATAGAAATATGAGGGCGAGCCCGAGTTAAGCAGACCTTGGTTGAGTTGGATATCGTCGAAGTTTGTATAGTGGTCTGTCGGGTCGTCATACAAATCATACAGCATAGAAGTGTATTTGGCAAGCAATGGATTGTGGTCCGATGGATTGAACACCACTAATGTATCATAGTCCCATGATGCTGTGTGCCAAACGTTTTTATAAGTATGACCATTCACTGTAATGGCAGTATCCATTGTGTAAGAAGGGGTCTTATAGATGGAATATTTACCGAGGTGACCGTATTTCCATATATCTTTCTTATGGTCAGGGTCATAGTTTGAGCGATTCACTCTTGAGTAGTCAACCTGCAAGCTGTAGTAGAAATTCTTTATAAGGGAATTGCTTTCAGGCGATGTAGGGAATCTCTGTGTAAAACGTCCGTAAACACTCCAGTTTTGATAGTCGGAAATATAGTTCTTGTCGAAGTTGAAATATTCCTGGTTACGGCTGAAGCCATGAGCTTTCTGTTTTATGTAGCTGCCACCGAATGTAAGGTTGATAGTCTCGGTGGTACGAATACTCACATTGCCTCTGGTGTTGATGGTCCAGTTCGAGGTGTTTTGAGAGTTTTTCACATACTCCATCGAGCTCATTCTGGTAAATTCACCGTTAGGATAGACACCGGCGCCTGTATTAGAGAGGCGGAGTGGATTATTCTTGATGTAATCCAGCCAGCTGTCGGTGGCTTTGTGATGTCCGATTGCTGAAATCGCGCCGTCTTTGTTGTAGGTGAACTCGCCTGAAACGAAGAATCCCAGGAGGGCTGTCTCCGACTTCTTACCTTTGATGAGAGGACCCTGGGCGTTAAGGCCGATTCTGGTGTGACCATAGCTATCTACCGACTGTTCGAGTTCCAAGCCTGCGCCGAATGTTCTTGAAGGGCCTTTTGTTGTCATGTTGATGATACCGCCGGTGACGTCGCCGTACATAGCGGGGGTACCTGACAGCATGACCTCAACTTGGTCGATAGCCGATTGAGGCACCGAGTGGCTGC
>UQNO01000042.1 GCA_900542475.1 uncultured Bacteroidota bacterium | reverse complement strand
CATTATTTTGTTTGGAGTGAACACGATTAATAGTATCATCTTAATCGCGGTGATAAAAGATAATTTGAAGAAAATGAGTTTGCATGATGCCATATCAAACGGCGTACACAGCCGTATTCGTTCCATAATAATGATTGCTTTAATGGGTTCGATGGGACTGTTGCCGGCGGCTTTATCAACCGGAATGGGTTCCGAAATTCAAAAACCACTGGCCATCATGATAGTAGGCGGCATGCTTATTTGCATGATTCTTTCAGTAACCGTATTGCCTCAAGTTTTTTACCTGGCTTATCGTAAAAGCGAACACAAAAAAGAGCGAGGTAAAAGTTGTTAGATGACAAACGTGTTTTTTTATTCAACGACCTCTCCATAGCAATCAAAATAATCGGCTTGAGTAATCTTCACATTGACGAAAGAGCCGATTTTTAATTTATTGTCTTTCATGGAGATAAGCACTTCGTCATCAACTTCCGGCGAGTCGTATTGAGTACGTCCCACATAGTAGCCGCCTTCCGTGCGGTCGAGAAGAACTTTTTCCATCTTACCAAGACGTTTTGCATTGATTTCCAACGAGATATCCTGTTGCACATTCATAAATTCCTCTACACGCAATTTCTTGACTTCTTCCGGCACATTGTCTTCAAGTTCGTAAGCCGGAGTCCCCTCCTCCGCTGAATATGCGAACACGCCGGCGCGCTCAAAACGCATTTCCTTGATAAAATCTATAAGTTCATTGAATTGTTCCTTTGTCTCGCCAGGAAAGCCCACGATGAAAGTGCTTCGGAAAGCGATGTCCGGAACGTAGGAGCGAACCTTCTTCACAAAAGCAATCGTCTGCTCACGGTCAACACCACGGCGCATCGCCTTTAAAACAGGAGTGCTGACATGTTGCAGCGGCAAATCAATATAATGGCAAATCTTCGGATTGTCGCGCATCAGCTCGAGCAACTCCACAGGGAAGCCTAACGGATAGCCATAATGCAAACGAATCCACTCGACACCGTCAATCCCGGCAAGCTTCTCGACCAACTCCACTATATGCGATTTCCCGTCAAGGTCGTAACCATAATAAGTGAGGTCTTGAGCGATGAGTATTAACTCTTTAACACCTTTTTTGGCCAAAATTTCCGCTTCTTCGACAAGATTTTCCATCGGCACAGACTTATGACTGCCGCGAATCAACGGAATAGCACAAAAGGCACAGTGACGGTCACAGCCTTCCGAAATCTTCAAATAAGCGTAATGCGAAGGTGTCGAAAGCACTCTCTCACAACAATAGCCGGCGCTGCATTCAGATTTCAGAATCTCCGCAGCCACACGCTGCACCGCCTCGACACCAAAGAAACCGTCAACCTCATGAATCTCGGCGGAAAGTTCCTTCCTATAACGCTGCGAGAGACAGCCCATCACATATAATTTCTTGATTTTATTTAACTTACGAAGCTCGGCATATTCCAAAATCATGTCAATTGACTCCTCTTTGGCATCACCGATGAAACCGCAAGTGTTCACAATCACCACGTCGCTCTTATCATCAGAATCGTGGACTATCTTATAACTATCGCTCAACAACGCTGCCAGATGCTCTGAATCGACTTTGTTTTTCGAGCAACCGAGTGTCACTATGTTTAAAACCGGTTTTTTCATTTTTTTTAATCATTTGAATGAAAGAAAACACCCATGGCGCGTCATTTCGACTGGAGCGGGGCGAAACGGAGAAATCTCCGACAATGGAATGTCTCGAATCAATAAACAGGCGGAGATTTCTTGCGGTCGAAATGACGAGAACCACTATTGGAACAATGAATCAACGAACTCGTTTCTGTCGAAAATCTGAAGATTTTCCATCTTCTCTCCCACTCCGATATATTTCACCGGAATCTTGAACTGGTCGGAGATACCTATGACGACGCCGCCTTTTGCCGTGCCGTCCAACTTGGTGAGAGCCAAAGCGTTAACCTCTGTCGCCGCGATAAACTGACGAGCTTGCTCGATGGCATTCTGTCCTGTCGATGCATCGAGGACAAGCAACACCTCGTGTGGTGCGTCAGGAATCACTTTCTGGCAAACCTTCTTGATTTTTGAGAGCTCGTTCATCAGTCCGACTTTATTATGCAGACGACCGGCGGTGTCGATTAAAACGACATCAACGTCTTGTGCCACAGCCGATTTCACTGTGTCAAAAGCCACTGATGCGGGGTCGGCGCCCATGCCTTGTGAAACAACCGGGACATCCACCCTGTCAGCCCAAATCTTAAGTTGATCGACAGCAGCCGCGCGGAATGTGTCGGAAGCACCGAGCATCACCTTCTTGCCTGCCCTCTTGAAATTGTAAGCCAACTTACCTATAGTGGTCGTTTTCCCGACGCCGTTCACGCCAACAACCATGATAACGTAAGGTTTCTTGCCTTCCGGAAGGTCGAAAGTGCTGCCGTCGCCGGAGTTATTCTCCTGCAACAACGACGCTATCTCCTCCTTCAGAATCATATTCAACTCACTGGTTCCAAGATACTTGTCGTGCGCCACACGCTTCTGTATGCGTTCGATAATCTTCAGTGTGGTGTCAACGCCGACATCAGATGTGACAAGGATTTCTTCAAGATTATCCAAGACCTCGTCGTCCACAGTCGATTTCCCGATAATAGCTTTAGAGATGCGCTCAAACACGCTGACACGCGTCTTTTCCAGACCTTTGTTCAGATCTTCCTTAACTTCTTTGTTTTTTTTGAAAAACGAAAATAAACCCATTCTTCGATATTTTTTGCAAATATATAAAATTCCACGCAGATTTCGTTGATATAGTTATTTTTTTCTTTCACAAAATCGAGCGCATCGCCGACAACCCGGCATCACTGACAAATCTGCATTGTTCGCAGCATCTGTCATAGACTTTTAAAACCTCAAAAAGCTCTCCCGCCGAAACGGGAAAGCTATTCCAAATAAATTCAAAAAACTATATATTAGTTCTTTGCGATGAATTCTTGTGCCTGGTCAATCGGGACGATGGTCTCCTCAAAATAGTAAGCACCAGTCTTTTCTGATTTCTTCATTTTGATGACCTTGGTGAACTCTTTTCCAGCTGTGCGCAATGTTGCAACTACCTTCTTTGCCATATCCTAAATCTTATTTAATTTCTTTGTGAAGAGTCATTTTCTTGAGGATTGGGTTATATTTCATAAGTTCCAATCTCTCCGGGGTATTCTTCTTGTTTTTAGTAGTGACGTAACGAGAAGTTCCCGGTATGCCTGTTGTCTTTTGCTCTGTGCACTCCAAAATAACTTGTATGCGTGCGTCTTTAACTTTCTTTGACATATTCTTATCCTTTCAAATTTCGGACTGCAAAAATACACATTTTTTTAATACCTGACAATATTTTTCAGTCAAAAGTTTAGAATTTTTTTAAACATTTTATTTCTCTGATTATCAATATATTAAATTATTCCTTGTTAATAATTTTATTGACAATCTCGAGAATTTCCGTCTCTTTCTTGATTGCGGCGGCCTCAATCTTTGCGCCGTCAGCAACGATTTTATCCGCGAACACTCTATCTTTAAGTCCGGCGGCGTTGATTTTGACGTTGAGATAAGCGCCCATGACGGCACTTCTGCAGCACAATGCGCCGACACCGGCATCTGAAACCGAAGCGGGGTTGCCTGTTCTCGCCATCGCCTCAACGACTTCAAACGCCTCGAATGCCACGTTCATGGTCTGGAACGGAACCCTTGTCGCATATTGTGAAGCCAATTCAAGAGCTTCGAGACGTGCCGCCTTCTCGGCATCGGTCTTTTTAGGCATCTGGATTGCCGCCATGATTTTGTTGAAAGCGTTGGTATCTTCATCGACGAGGTCAAGCAACTGGTCTTTGATGACTTGACCTTTTTCAGCGACTTTGGAGAATTCTTCCCAGCGGTCATCCCAGCCTGGTTTGTGCGACGAAAGGTTCGCCACCATTGTACCGAGTGCCGCGCCGAGCGCTCCCATATAAGCGGAGATTGAGCCGCCGCCTGGAGCCGGACTCTCGCTTGCCGTCTCGTTGGCGAAGCCTGTGCATGTCATGTCAACTAACTTCTTCTGGCTGTTGTCTTCAATCAAGAACTCGATGACTTTTTCTTTGGGATTAAATGGCTTCAAATCGTCGAGCCCCATCGACTTGACAGCGATTTTCATGATTTCGTCCTCGCTGACGCCTAATGAACGCTGCTGTTTCGCAAGATAATACTTGCCGGCGTCGATTAACACTTTTTTAGGGACAAGACCGACGATTTCGCAGCCTGTCACACGCACGCCGCGAGCCGCCGCCTTGGCGCTGACCTCGTCGAAGCAGACATGTACCGGCGACACGTTGATGTTTGTGATGTTCATTGATACCTGGGCGATGCCGTATTCCTCTATGAACCAGCCGATGGCCTTTGTGCTCTTCAATGTGCCTGGAATCATAATGGGGTTGCCGTTCTCGTCTTTCATCTGTTTGCCTGTCACGCTGCCGCCTTCACGCATCGGACGGCCTTTCTCTCGCACGTCGAAAGCGATGGCATTGGCACGACGTGTAGAAGTGGTGTTGAGGTTGTAGTTGATGGCGATGAGGAAGTCGCGGGCTCCGACCTGCGTCGCGCCGGTCTGGGCCACATGCTCGTTCCACTCGTTCGGACCGAAGTCGGGTTTCCACTCTTCTGTTCCGAGACGGCTCGACAATGACTCGTATTCTCCGGTGCGGCAGTAAGCCAAGTTCTTGCGCTTTGGCTGGAAAGCAGCCTCTTCGTAGCAGTAAATCGGGATATCGAGCTCTTCGCCGAAGCGTTTTGCGAGGTTATGCGCATAAGCCACCACCTCGTCCATTGTGATGTTTGAAATCGGAATGAGAGGGCAAACATCGGTGGCTCCCTGACGAGGATGGTCACCGTGATGGTTGCGCATGTCGATGAGCTCGGCGGCCTTCTTCACTACACGGTAGGCGGCTTCGCACACATTCTCAGGCTCGCCCACAAAGGTGATGACAGTGCGATTGGTTGTCGCACCCGGGTCAACGTCCAACAATTTCACACCCTCGACCTTCTCGATCTCGGCTGTCACCTGATTGATGATGTTCATATCGCGACCTTCGCTGATATTAGGAACACATTCGATTAATTGTTTCATGATGTATATTTTTATTGTTATTACTAATTTACCTTTTTATAAGTACGATTCTTATTACCGCCTTGCGCCGTTAAATATCCAAATTCGGTCAACTGACGCAAATAGCGTTTTGCTGAAGTTACTGCAAAACCGTATTGACCGACTATCATTTCTGTTGTCACGACATCTTTATCGGCCGCAAAAGTTAAAATATCGACCAGTTTCTCTGCCAAAGATGGTTTTATCGACCATTTATCGACCAATTTCCGTTTTAAATCCTGTTTATCGACCACTTTTTCTGTTGTCGATTTGACAAACTGGTCGATATCCGACTGAAGATGTTGAACGTGCAGTTTTGTCATGCAATTGATAAAAACATCAACATTTTCCTCTTCACGAGAGTCTTTTAAAGCTTGAATATACTCTGCTTTATCTTCTTTCAGAATTTTTGTCGGCACTTGTTGATATGACATACATGACTCGCCGCCAATCCCAGCCGTGACATTCAATTTGCGCAACTCTCCCCTTGCCGCAGAAAAATCACCACCCATTGAATGATATTCATTGAGCACATTCAACAACTTATCGGCCAACTCCTGCTTCATTTGCTTGACAATAATTCAAACTGCAAAGATAGTAAAAAGTTAGAAGTGAGAAGTTAGGAGTTAGAAGTTTTTTTGAATCTTTGATTTCTTACGTCCCAAAGGGCGTTTCTTGATACTTTTTATTATTCCATTTATGGTTGAGAATCGTATATAGAAAAAGCCGTGCCTTTTGAATAAGGGGCTAAAAAAGAAAAATCCATTTTTAAAAGCGCAAATTTTTGATTTGCAATAAATTACGATGTTTTGATAAAAAACAAAAAGCAGGGACGTCGCAAGCGACGTCCCTGCTTAAAACCTTACACTATTAAACCACTCTCAACTTTCCTTTTATCACCATCTTCGCGACCTTGTTTGCGCCATAATAATACGGCATAAACTCCAGCTGCGTCATCGGCTTGGTGATAATCACGTTGGCGATTTTGCCTTTTGTTATTGAGCCGAGTTCGTCAGCCACATTCATGGCGTAAGCGGTATTCAAAGTAGTGGCGTTCAACGCCTCCTCCGGTGTCATGCGGTAACGGATGCAGGCGCAAGAGAGGACAAACTGCATATTACCAGATGGCGATGTCCCCGGGTTGAAGTCGGATGCCATTGCGACCGGCAAACCTGCGTTAATCATATCGCGCACCGGCGACAACGGCAGATTCAGGAAGAACGCGCAGCCAGGGAGCACTGTCGGCATGGTGTCGGAGCCTTTCAAAGCCTCGATTTCAGCCATTCCCATCTGCTCCAGATGGTCAACGCTGACAGCACCATATTTCACTCCCACTTGCACGCCGCCGGAGACAGCCATCTCGTTGGCGTGAATCTTCGGACGCATGCCGTATTTGATACCAGCCATCAAAATTCTTTCAGTGTCTTCAACAGTGAAGAATCCTTTATCGCAGAAAACGTCGATGAAATCCGCCAAATCCTCGGCTGCCACCATCGGAATCATCTCGTTGATGACGAGGTCAACGTAGTCTTCCTGATGTCCGCGGTACTCCATCGGAATGCCATGGGCACCAAGGAAGTTCGACTTGATGGTCATCGGAGAGTTCTCCTTCAGGCGACGGATAACGCGCAGGAGTTTCAACTCGCTCTCGGTGGTGAGGCCGTAGCCGCTCTTGATCTCGACGGCGCCTGTCCCCATGTGCATAATCTCGTCAAGACGCTGCATCGCCGACTCATAAAGTTCATCTTCGCTCGCCGCCGCCGTGGCTTTCGCCGAGTTAAGGATTCCTCCCCCTCTCTTGGCAATCTCCTCGTAACTCAAGCCACGAATCTTGTCGCAGAACTCCATCTCACGGGAGTTGGCATAGACCAAGTGTGTGTGCGAGTCGCAGAACGCGGGCAAGACAAGACCGCCCTCGGCGTCAACGACTTTTCTCTCTTTCGCCAGATGTTCCTGATATTGCGGAGAGTTCAAATCGCCATAGTCGGCAATCTTGCCACCTCTGACCAGCAGGTATGCGTTCTTGATGCGAGTCACTTGTGACATTGCCGAACCAGCCTTCCATAACGAGCCGTCTTCGACAATGCCACAAAGTTCCTTGATGTTTGTGATTAACATTATTTATTGTTGTAAAGATTTTGCCAATTCTTATACTCTCTCTTCTTCCATGGTCCGTTGTGATACACGTAAGAGGCAATCATCGGAATTACTGTCGTGCCTTCTGCGTAAACCATTTGCTGGAGTTTCTCGCTAACCTTGCCCCATGAACCTGCCTCGAGCAATGTCGATGACGAGCAGGCACCGTCGCGGACATCGGCGACTGTGATTTGGATAGCGTATTTGTGCATCGGCACCTCGCGACCGAGAATTTCAGCGCACACCACTGTGTCTTGAGCGAAGTTCTTAGGGGTGCCACCACCCACCATGAACAAGCCGGTCTGCGGAGCCGCCATCTTTATTTCCGTCAACTCAAGGAAGTCGGCGACAGAGTCGATGCTCACGTATGGCTTGCCGGCATGCTTGCGCTCCCATTGGTGCAGACCGATACCGAAACCCGCCGACGAGTCGCTGAATGCCGGGCAAAATATAGGAACACCGCATTCGTAACATGTCTGGATGAGGCTGTCTTTCTTCACACCGCGCCCCTCATGCAGCCATTTGCCGAGATTCCACAAGAACTCGCGCGATGAATATGGACGCGGTTCAAGAATGTTGGCAAGCTCGTATGTCGCGTGGTCGCAAACTTGAAGCTGTTCCTCATCGATATATGTGTCGTAAATACGGTCGATGTAAAGCTCACGGAGCTTTGTGTCGGACACCACGTTCTCCTTCTCACCAATATAATGTTTGAAACCAAGAGCCTCGAAGAGATCCATATCGATAACCGAAGCACCTGTCGAGACGACAACATCAATCATTTTGTTACGAACCATGTCAACGTAAACCTGCATGCATCCCGCCGCCGAGGTTGAACCTGCAAGAGTCAAGATGTTGGTGCACTGTTTCTCTTTCACCATCATCATCAAAATGTCAGCCGCGCGCGCGGTGTCTCGCGATGTAAACGACATGTCGCGCATCGCATCAATGATTTCTGTCGAGTCGTACTTCTTGATGTCGATGTGCTTCACGACATTCTTCAATAAGTCTTTCTTTTCAAGTTTTCTTGCCATCTTATTTAATTTTTATTGTTATTTGTTGTCATTTTAATCTGCAAAAATACAAAATATATTGTTCAACTGCAAAAAAATCAAAAAAAACATGTCATTTCGAGCGAATCCATCACCAACACGTCATTTCGACTGAATCAATCACCAACACGTCATTTCGACTGAATCAATCATCAACACGTCATTTCGACTGAAGCGAAGCGAAATGGAGAAATCTCAAATGAACAAGAACACATTAATTAATGAGATTTCTCGACCACACTTCGTTTCGCTCGAAATGACGAAAAAAAATGCGCAATATTATGCTTTAATTTCTTATCTTTGCAAAAAATTTATTTGTCATGAAAAAATTATTGCTCATTTCTCTGATTTCAATCGCATTCTTGTCATCTTGCGGAAATTCCGACAATAACAAAAAAGACAAAAAGGGACAAAATGCCAAAACAGAATCAGCGCAAAACAAGTCTTTTATAACTGTTTTAGACTACGATACATTCATCAAAAACGTCTGGGATTTGGAATCAAACGCCAACGAATTTGTCTTCAAAGGCGAGCGTCCTTGTGTGATTGATTTCCATGCGACTTGGTGCGGTCCGTGCAAGACAATTGCCCCTATCATGGAAAAATTGGCAAAAGCATACGACGGAAAAGTTGATTTCTACAAGGTTGACATCGACCAGAACCAGAAACTCGCGGCGATATTACAAATCAGGAATATCCCGACGATTTACTACTTGAGAGCCAACGCCATACCGGAGAAATCAATAGGCGCACAAAATGAAGAATTTTATCGCTCGATAATTAACGAGATGCTCAGTGAATAAGATTTTTCCCACATCTTATTTGCCTGACATTAAATATGTTGCATTGTTTTTAAAAAGCGAGGCAGCCAGGATTGAATTGTATGAGTCGTATCAAAAGCAGTCGTGTCGCAATCGCTGCATCGTGATGACTGCCAACGGCTTACAGATCTTGACGGTGCCTGTTGTCA
This sequence comes from uncultured Bacteroidota bacterium, assembly GCA_900542475.1. Lineage (GTDB taxonomy): Bacteria > Bacteroidota > Bacteroidia > Bacteroidales > F082 > Limimorpha. The sequence goes on along the minus strand of UQNO01000042.1, from coordinate 6,290 downwards.
AAACCGATGGCAACCACACCTTGACGAAAAACATCGCGATATGCCACAAGGAATCATGGCAGCAGATTCACCGACGTTGCCTTGAAGCCGCCTACCGCAAAACGCCATATTTTGAATACTATTTTCCCTATTTGGAAAAGGCATTTTCAACAAAATTCGACAGGCTCGTCGATTTCAACGAGTTTTGTCTAAAATTCATTCTTAAAGTTTTGAAAATAAATAAAGAAATCATTTACACTTCAGATTTTGAACCAATTTCAGATGCAAACGACTATCGCGTTTCTTTATCGAAATGGTCGTCTGGAAGCGTCCCTTTCCCGAAATATCATCAAGTTTTCGCCGACCGGCAGCCATTCGTGCCGAACCTTTCAGTTTTGGATTTAATTTTCAATGAAGGGCCGGAGGCGAGGGATTATCTTGATAAAATATCCTGAAAACAATCAATCCGGATACGCTATCCTCACGTGATAAATGCTCATCAGTTTCTTTTTGAGCACTTTTTTCGTCAAGGTGATGTCATGGAAAGTGAGGTTGGTGTTGTCGAACTGGTTAGCGTTCATCTGACCGTCGATGATGTTATCGACGAGTTTGTTCAGCGACTCCTCTGTCTTGTCCTTCATGCTTCTTGAGGCGGCCTCGACGGCGTCGCACATCATCAGCACCGCCGTTTCTTTTGAGAACGGCACCGGTCCGTTATAGCAGAATTTGCTTTCATCGACACCTTCAGGGTTCTCACGCAATTCCATCTGGTAAAAATACTCTGTTCTGCGAGTTCCATGATGCGTTCTGACGAAGTCGATAATTTGCTCCGGGATATGATATTTACGACAAATCTCGATTCCATCTATAACATGGCTGATGATAATCTGTGCACTTTCCGCACAAGAGACATCGTCATGCGGATTATATTTACCATTTTGATTTTCAATAAAATAGAACGGGTTGCGTGTCTTCCCGATGTCGTGATACATTGCTCCGGTGCGAACAAGCAGCGCATTGCCACCTATATTGTATATGACTTCTTCGCAGAGGTCGGCCACTTGCATGACATGCTGGAAAGTACCCGGGGCTTCGGACGCCAGTTTCCGCAAAAGCGGACTGTTCGTATTGCTCAACTCAAGTAACGTCAAGTCGGTGACAAAGCCGAAAACACGTTCGAAAAGGAAGGCGAGAGGCAACGTAAGCATGGTGAGGAATGCGTTACCCGCATATATGACGATGAATTTCCAGTTGAAAGCGTCGAAACTACCGTCATAAATCAACATCATGCCGAGATTAACTATGACATAAGTGCCGAAAACAGCGAGCGAAGTGCCAAAATAATTAGCTCTACGAGTACGTTTTGTCATGCTGAAAATCGCGACGAACGACACGAGCATCTGAATACAGAAATATTGGAACGGATTTGGCACGACCAGACTTATGATTATCAGCGTCATAATCTGCACAATGATAGATATTCTGGAATCGAAAAACGTCATCAGCAACATCGCCATAATCGCCACAGGCATCGTGTAAATCATTGATGGGGCGAATTTGATTAAGAGAAACGACGGCACTATCGTCATCAACATCAAAAAAAGAATCAGGTTGATATAACGCAACTGCTCGAAAATGTCGGAACGCAACATTCTGAGAGTCAGATACAAAGCGAAGAAAACGATACTCACCAAAAGCAACTGGCCATAAAGCATATAATTTCTGCTGAAGAAATTTTTGGCTGTAATATCGGCGTACTCTCTTTGCAACGAACTGATAATCTGATATTTCTCTTCAGTAACAATCTCTCCTTCCATAATAATCAGCTCTTCTTTCTGCACCATGCCAAAGGTAAGCATGATATTGTCAACAGCCATTTTCTCGGCCTGTTTTGTCAAACTCTCCGAATAAATCACATTTTGGCGCAAAGAGTTGTGCAACAGATTGTTGATCATTTGCATAGTATTATAATCAGCAATCTTGGAAGTCTGGCTTTGAATATATGCGGAAGCCGTCGCCATTGTGTTCAAATCCTCATATTTGCATTTGGTTTGAATTTTATTTCTAACCACGACCACTGTCTCATCGCCCTTGAAATTATTGGTACGGTCGTTTTTTGCCACCACACCGTTGTTTTCAATATGATAATAAATACTCAAAATAAGATTTTTATAATATTCTTTGTCACCGATAGTATCATTCCACTGGGCATCAAAGTCTTTCAGAAGTTTCTCGCGACCGTTTTCAGTGCCTAATGCGTCGAACACAAAAATCGGCTCGATATTTTTCAAAGCCTCCTCTTTTTCTTTTTTAACCACCTCGTCGGATTTATAAATCGGGAAATTAAAAGGGGCGTAAAGGCTTTCATGCGGCCACGGACGCAATTTCTGGTATTCGTATTTGAATTTTACGTTTCTTGGCATCAGCGAAACGACTATCAATATGGTTAAAATGAAAGCCAAAACCTTCATAATATCATAATACGAATGGCGAATTTTCTCGACAGAAGCCTTTATCTTATTCATAGTCAAAGATTTTAAAATAATACAAGTTATTTTTCAAAACACGATGAATTAACTTGTAAAAATACGAAAAAATCTTGTAACTTTGCAAAAAAAGTTTCAATTATGTTTGGTATCTGCACTTTATCGGCAATCTCCGTAAGAAAAGAGCCCAGTCACGAGAGCGAAATAGTGACCGAGTTGCTGTTCAACGACCTTTACGAAGTTTTGGAGAGAAGCAGCGACTGGCTTTATATAAAGATGGAATACGACGGCTACGAAGGCTGGATAAGAAGTCTGCAACACTTTGAAATTCAAGAAGATGCATATCATTCGCTTGCCTCCATGGATTTTTATGTCGTCAACAATCCGATTGAGTTGTACGATTCCAAAATTTTGACTTTCGGAACGACAGTCTATTCAAAAGACAAGTGCTGCATAGAGGGTAACAGTTTTATCAACAATGCGTTAAAGTTAATTGACACACCTTATCGCTGGGGCGGCAAGACGATTTTCGGCATCGACTGCTCCGCTTTCGTGCAATTGTGCGCAAAGACTATTGGAATCAAGCTTCCGCGTGATGCCTCGCAACAGGTGGAATGCGGCGAAGACGTGTATTTCCTGACAGAAGCTCAGCCTGGAGATATTGCTTTCTTTGAAAACGAAGGACATCACATCGTCCATGTCGGAATAATTTTGGACAGCGAAAAAATCATCCATGCTTCAGGGAAAGTGCGAATCGATTCATTAGACCAAACAGGCATATTTAATAAGGAGTTAGGAAAGCACACACATTTTTTGAGTGCGATTAAGAGGATTGTTTAAATCGGGAAGTATTATGTAAAAAGCGGTAGCGTAATCTGAACTGTGTCAAGGTCTGATTCCATCATAAATTCACGGTGCAAAATTACATGATTTCAAATCTGTTTCCAAATTTTATTGCTAATTGTTGTGATATCAACGCCCAGTTGGAGAGTGACGATGTCCATTTCTCGCAGATGTTGCGGTATGCCAGCCAGACGAGTTTTTCCAACGCTGTGTCTGACGGGAACACTCCCTTGTTCTTCGTCACCTTGCGTATCTGGCGGTGATAGCCCTCGACGGTGTTGGTGATGTATATCAGACGGCGTATGTCCCTGGTGTACTGGAAGTACTCTGTGAGCTTGTCCCAGTTGTCACGCCATGATTTGATGACTATCGGATACTGCTCACCCCATTTTGTCTCCAAATTGTCGAGTTCCGCTTCTGCGGCATCCTTGCCGACCGCCCCATATACCAGTTTCAGATCCTTAAGGAACTCCTTCTGGTGCTTGCTGCCCACATACCTCACGGAGATGCGTATCTGGTGCACTATGCAGAGCTGTACTGCCGTGTCTGGGAACACGCTGTGGATGGCATCCGGAAAGCCCTTGAGCCCATCAACACAGCATATCATGACATCCTCGACACCTCAGTTCTTCAGGTCGGTGAGAACCTCCAGCCAGAAGTTCGCGCCCTCGCTCTTGGCTACATACATGCCGAGCAAATCCTTGCGACCCTCCTTGTCAACACCCAAGACGTTGTATATCGCACGTGATATGGCGCGTCCGCTCTCGTCCTTAACCCTGTAGTGGATGGCGCCAGTGCGCCGCCTTCTCCGAACAGAGGCTTGCCGCTGCGCAGCTGCTCTGCTGCTAATTTGTAGTCTATTTTCTCTTCCATTTTTAATTAAACTTTGTCGTTCTACTTTTTATTGTAGCTTGACACAGTTTAATTTACACTCTCGAAAAAAGCAGACGAGGGCAACCTCAGAAGGCACACCCTCGTCTATAGATATTGAATTCTTGGAATTAAACGACAATCCCTATTTACCTGATTTTTGGATTATTTTAGCCAGAAGATCTCGTGAGTAAACTTCATACTGTTTAAACTCATTTATATTCTTTTCAGTAATCCATAATTGCCCTTCTCCCTTATTTCCACGATGTTGACCTTTGGAGTAGTATTTATTGTTTTTAACATCATCACTTGATAACACCCAGTATCTAATCACATCCCTCCAAACAGCAATCCAAACAAACACATCACAACAATCAGGTTTAATTTGTTGGAAGTTCATATCAAAACCACATTTAGAATCACTGGACAACGCTTTCATAATCAATGCATTCCCGCTTTTACGTTTAACGGCACGTGATGCTTTAACCTCTATTCTTATTCCATCATACCAGAAATCATATTGCCCAGAATACTGAGGGTCGTATAACGATGACGGACGTTTTAACTCTTGTACTATTTCATTCAGATGTCGTTGTGCCCATGTTTCACCAAAAGTCCTCGGAGCTGTTATCTCAAATAAATACAAATATTTGTTCCTCTCCAGATAGGAGTTCCTAAGCATTAAATAATCATTAAAATCAATTATTCCGCTTGATATTAAACGACTAATTACATATTCGAATTTATTGAATGGATATACCGAATATAATCTGTCCAAAACATTATCGTCTAAATCTTTTTGATACCCATTCTTTTTATTAAACTCATTGATGAGTTCTTTTAATTCGTTAATTAACTTTTCCATAAATTTTGTTATTTATATGTTCAATTTGACCATTTGATATATTAAATAAATTATATACAAATCTCTGAATCATTCCTTTTTTTTCATCATTACCCGACAAAATATCTGTAACCATAGATGATAGAGCAAAATCTTGTTCCTTTGTCAGCATTGGGAATGGAAGTTCTTCAAGATTTCCTTTTAATACTTTCAGCTCTCCATACATAGACATATATAAGTATTGGTATAAATCAGAATTTAATAACGCCAATACACTTTTTATTGACATACCGTCTACATTTGGAATCAATATATTAGCACTATTTAAAAACAATCTTTGCGAATCATCATACGCAAATACCAATCTTTTAGAAATGAACTTATACACCAACTTTTCTGGAGCCCTGTAATACTCATCTTTAGCCACCTGCTGAAATTCATCCCTAACATATCTTATATAATTCTGTGGTTGTTTTAATCTATATTGCTCAATTTCCTTCCCGGTAAAAATAGGTTCGGTTCCTTTATCTTGCTGCTTTTTTAGTTTGTTCTTATTATCACCTGTAACAATACCCAACGCCCACGAGCTTCCTTTTAAGCTGCATATTCCTTTACTTTTTACTTTATTTATGATATCAACATCATCATCACTCAATAGGTTAAATACATATCCATCTGTTTCATAAAAGGAGTTCAGTCTAACTTTTCTGATTTTATCACCTTCTTTTACTAATACGTCACTGCCTCTTGATTGTTTAACCAAACAAATATCAACATATTTAGTCATCACTCCCGTAAATGTCCCTGAATACAAAGAAATTTTCTTCAAACAGCCATATTGAAGAATAAATTTTCTTAAATCTTTATGACATTTAACATTTAAAACAGATTCCGGTAACAAAAATCGCACCATCCCGTTTTCACATATTTGACTGTATGCTTTAACGAAGAAATATGAAAAACTCTCTTTAGAACTTATTATTGAAGACAATTCTGTATCTCCAACCATCGCACCCCACGGTGGGTTACTGATTATATATGAGAATTTTATATTATTTGCTTCATTCTTAACCGTGAAAACATCATTATTTATATAATCTAATTGAAAAATATTAGGTTCAAATTCATATTTATCAAACTTAAGCAGCATATTTACTTTGGCAAGCATCACTGCTATAGGATCATTATCGGAACCATATATGTTATTCGGGTTAACATTGTTCAACGATAACAAATACGCCCCGCTGCCACAACACGGATCATAAAAC
>UQNO01000041.1 GCA_900542475.1 uncultured Bacteroidota bacterium | reverse complement strand
CAGTAGTCTCCCTGGAATTTCTCGGGTTCCTTACCTTTCAGACTATGCTTTTGTTGGCTCATTGCTTTCAAAGAACTCGCAACCTCGATTCCCTCTCGATTGCGGTTGCAAAAGTACAACCTTTTTCCTTACGCGCGACACTTTTTTTGAAATTTTTTTAACATTTTTTCTCCGCGCTGAAAATCAACGGGTTGCAACGGGAGCACGCCCGGAAAACAACGCCGACGGGAACCAAAGGGGACGCCGGGAGGGGACGGGACGGCGCCACGAACACGGAAATTTTACGCCAAAGATACGACAAACTAAAAAAAACAGATTGATTTATTACAAAAAAAACAGAGACGGCAGATTCTTGTCCCATCTCTGTTATATTAATAAGGTGTCGGTTGGCATTCCGAGCCGTCACTCCCTAACCCACTTTCCCGTTTCAGCTTCTTTGCCGTCTGAAACCACTTTCCAGACATATATACCGGAAGACCACTTTTCAACGTCAATCGAAGTGACGATGTCTGTAATATCTTGATTGAAAACAAGTTTGCCGTTGGCATCATAAACCTCGACATGCGAATCCGGCAATGCCGTTCTTATGTTTAGGACATTGTTTCCGGGGTTCGGGTAGGCGAAAGCCACTTTAAGGCCGTTATCGTGGGCCTCCTCGATGCCGTTGAACGCCTCGGGAGGGAATTTCTTCACCACACTGTGGAACGCTATCGGATGGTTGTCATGCGGATTCTCGACGTAGTTTCTGAAGTGTCCTGCTATTATACATCCACCGTCTCTTGTCGCTTTCAATGTGTTTATCCACAAAGCGGTGCTGTCAACACCCATATCGTAATACATTTCACTCGTGGTGTTTAAATTTCGATCTAACGAACGTAAAACAAAATATTGAAATTCCGGGAAATGACCGTGTGAAAACCATGCGTGGGGTGTGACACCAAAGAAAATTTTGTTATCTTCAAAATAATCGATACTACAACCGCTTGGTACAGCAGTTTTGTTGGTCGAAGTATAGCCATTATCACGTGCAAATTCCATACTGTCAATTAGTTTGGCATTGTCATTTATCTCAAAGCATAAACCTGCAAAATAAATTTTTTTTGAAAAATGAGCAATAAAAGCACTGCTGCCGACCAATGTAGTGTTTGAAGATGTGCGCTTTAGGGTGATACCTTGGCAATTGTAGACCTCATCTCTTAATGCAATTGCATGGTTACCAGTCCCAGTTGTGCCTTTCATAACATTCTCTTTAATGAGATTGAATTCTGAATCGAATTGGCGCACATAAAAACCGATGTGCATAATGCTTGTATAGTACAGATATATATCATTTTCCCTGTCATATAAGAAATGATTTCTGTGGTTCAATTTATTACATCGTTCATGTTCGAAAAATCCTTTTTTTATTATATTCAAATCATAGTCGGTTTTAAGGAAAAATGTCGAATCTTTTCCATGATTCCACAGATGAGATGGGTTTGCCCCTATGTATTTTTCGTAGCTAATGATAAAACCTTCGCCATCATCTTCAAATGCAGTTCCGATTTCAATGTAAGGAGGGCTTGATCCGGGCTGCCATAAAATATTCCAGTCAACAGTATCCAAGCATATTTTCATTTCTTTTGAATATTCCACATCGAAGTTTTCATCAAGTTTGTTCATTATGATTTTTGCATCATAAGTGTCTGGTATAAAATGATGTTTGTGGTATCAAAAATAGGGTTGTATGTCAGGAACAAATAATATCCGACATTCTTATCCGAAAAGAAAGGAGAGCCGACATTGTTGTGTAGCCGATTATAACCAGGTAGCTCGAAATCATTCTTTTTCATAGTTATTACTATCAGTATATATTTCTTCAGGCATATTACACCAATCAAATTGATTGGGGCCATAAAAGGGATGATAAACAGGGGGTTTCCAGCAATTCATTATTTGAGCCATAGCTGTTGCCACACAACCGGTGGGGCAGTGCTTGTCACTACAAGAACAAGAATTGCTTGTCTCTGATATGTAATAATTGTATGCATGGCAATCCTGGTAATCATTAGATATGCTTTGTCCCCATTTTGTATTAATTAAAGGAGAAACAACATCATATATTTCATTACCATTTTTGTTATACTTCATCAAATCCGACCAGTCTTTTTCATGCCAAAGAGTAATGGTGTCGTTGGCATAGCACAATTCAATCTGGTCGATGTATTCCTGTATCATAGATGTAGTCCTGGCGGAATTTCATCAAATTTGTCCAAGGCCGTCTCGCCGTCGTAAGATAAGTTGTATCCTAGTATTGGTTGGCACGCCTTGCTTCCAGATAATATAACGCTGTGGTTGTTGTTAAACTTCACTTCATAGAGTATTGTGTCATTCCCAGAAACGTATATATGTATTGTATCAATGTCTGCCTCGGAATACATCTGCCTATTATATCTCATAGAGTTAATTGCAGCCGTTCTTGCAGTGGATATGGACACTTGCTGCTGAACTTTGCCTGTAACCCCAAACAACAAGATTATTACCGCAAATGATATGATTCTTTTCACATTGTTTTTATTTAAAGTATATGTCTTCAATTTTATTAACAAATATACAGGGGTCAACCACTATACAACACTGAATATCATAACCACATAGTTTAAGAACGCCTTTTACGAAACAAGTGTCGGAATGACTTGAATTATTTAACAAACAAGTTAGAGAGTCTATATTGTTGTCATTAAATTTAATTTTAAGATTATTAGAACTACCTGTTACTTCAAGGTAAAAAACACCATAAGGAGAAACGTGCCAAGACTCTGGTAAATGCCCGTAACACATTATCGTATCCCCATTATGGTCATAACATGCGTCTTCCTCGTTGTCGTAAAAATTAAAATATACAGTGTATGCGTCATTCCAGCCATTCCAGTCAATGGGTTTTAGATTTGCCGGTTTCTCAATATCGTAACATGTTTCAGCGCATCCGCCAATTTTCCGTTTACAAGAGTATAATAGAGTTACTACAACTAATAATAAAGCCAGTTTTGTTTTCATCATTTATCTCCTTTTAATTCGTCAATTTGCTTTTGAAGTTCAATGACATAAAGCGTCAATTCTTCAATCTTTTGCAACAAAATGGCATTCATTTCGCCGAGTTCTATGCCTTCTTTCTCAACTTCTGCTGCCGAAGGCACATTGGGCAGATGCCCATACTGCTTTATGAAACGTTCTGTCTCTTTTAACGACATGAGATTGTAATTGTTGTCAAAAACAAAATCCGACCAGTTTGCCAATTCAACAATAACTTCTTTCGAACGGATGGTTCCGGTCACTTCAAGAGTTTTGTCAATGAGTCCAGCTCCTGAACCTATACGTACATGGCCATTTGTATCTATATAAATGCCTCCTGTCCGTTGTTTTTGATAAACATAAGATAATTTGTCGGAGTGGCCCGACTCGAACGGGCGACCGCTTGCACCCCATGCAAGAATGCTAGCCAACTGCACCACACCCCGATTGCTTTCGCGCTGCAAAGATACACATTTTTTTGATATATTATCTTTTTTTGAAATTTTATATGTAAAAAATCTAAAGTCTAATGCCTAAAGTCTAAAGTCTTTTTACTATCTTTGCAAAAAATTTAAAACAACACCTTATTATATTGATATGAAACACATTCAATGCTTAATCCTCGGCTCGGGGCCAGCAGGCTATACCACAGCGATTTACACTGGCCGCGCCGATATAAAAACTGTCATTTACGAAGGGCCGCTCACTGGCGGACAGCTGACACAGACAACAGAAATCGAGAATTTCCCCGGTTATCCGGAGGGCATACAGGGCAACCAGATGATGGACGACTTGCGTCGTCAGGCCGAACGCTTTGGCACCGAGTTCCGCATGGGCTCGATAGTGGAAGTTGACGCTTCCAAACGTCCTTTTCATTGCAAGTCGGACTTCGGCGATGAGCTTTTGGCAGATGTCATAGTGGTGGCGACAGGAGCCTCTGCCCGTTATTTAGGCTTGGAGACAGAGGAGCAGTTCAAGGGCGGCGGCGTGTCGGCATGTGCCACATGCGATGGATATTTCTACCGTGGCAAAGACGTGGCAGTGGTCGGAGGCGGCGACACGGCTTGCGAAGACGCGACATACCTCGCACACCTTTGCAACAAAGTGTATATGATTGTCCGCCGCGACGTGCTACGCGCCTCCAAAGCGATGCAGCACCGCGTGATGAACACACCCAACATAGAAATCCTCTGGAACACCAACACTAAAGAACTGTTTGGCGAAGTCAGCGGATTCATGAGCACTCTCCAAGGAGCGAAAGTCGTAAACAACAAGACCGGCGAAGAACGCACGTTGAAAATAGACGGATTCTTCGAGGCTATCGGCCACGTGCCTAATACCGACGTGTTCAAAGGCATACTCGAAATGGACGAGACAGGCTACATCATTACAAAACCGAAGTCAACAGCAACAAACGTTGAAGGCATCTTCGCGGCAGGAGACTGTCAAGACAAGACATACCGTCAGGCTATCGTGGCAGCGGGCACAGGCGCCATGGCAGGTATTGAAGTGGAAAGATTCTTGATGGAAAACCGTTGATTTGAAATAACCCTCAAATCCGAAAATAAGCCCTTCAACGTCCTTCTTGCGTGTACACATCCTCAATACATGAGCCACCACAGAAGTAGATACTCATGAGAGAACGGATGATTTCGCTGTACTGACAACCGAAAGATTTACATCTTAAACCGAGGGTTGAATCGATTACTGATGACAATGTGGAGTCAAATTGCTCCATGACCCGAAAATATTCCTCCAAAAGGAGTGAGTTTTTCAGATTTAATTTGTAATAGTGTTGCGGAATTAAGGATGACATAAAGTCATTTCAGTTTTCAATATTGCCATTTCGGCGATAAAAAACAACCTTCAAAAATAATCTTGAAATACTTTTGCATACGATAAATATGTAAAAGTATTTTTTTATGAAGATTTCAATAAAAACATTATTTCTGACAGCATTGGCAATCTTGGCGACGGCTCGGCCGACTTTTTCGCAGGAAAGCATAGTGAAGGAAAGAAAAAACTATCAGTTTACCTTGGAGGACTGCTTGCGTTTTGCTTTTTCCAACAGTTACGACAGGAAAAGCATGGAACTCGACACAGAATCGCAACAGGTATCGTACGAACAGTCGAGGAAATCAAGAATGCCAAGCGTAAACGCCTCGGCATCAGAAGGTTATTCGCACGACAGCAAGGGTGGAAGTTTCGGTGGAAACGCCAATATCGGTGCCTCCATGGTCATCTATCAAGGTGGAAACATCAACAAAACCATTGAGCAGAACCGCCTTAACAAGGAACGCTCTGAAATGCGACTGCAACAATACGACGACCAGCTGTCGGTGCAGATACTGCAATCGTTTCTCACAGCTTTGGGTTATAACGAATTGCTTCATTATCAAGAAAAAATGCTTAACTCAAGCCGTGAGCAAATGAACCAAGGCAAGACACGACACAATGCGGGCTCCATCCTTGAAAGCGACATGCTTTTACTTGAGGCTCAATACATTAGCGATTCTACAAATATTTTAGAAACAAAAATAAAACTCGACAACAGCATTTTGTCACTTAAGGTACTTCTTTCAATGGACCCTCTTGACAATTTGCAGATTATTCAGCCAAACACCGACAATCTTGACGAACTTGCCGCCTCTCTTCCTGACGAAGAAGCCGCCATAGAGATGGCAATGGAGACATATCCAACGCTGAAGTTCGGTCAATACGACATCTTGATTGCAGAAAGCAGTATTTTCATAGCCAAGGCCGGCTACAAGCCGACTCTCTCCGCCAGTGCGAGCATCGGTACCGGACATCTCGACTTTGACAATCTCGGACAACAGTTCGGCGACCGCTTCAACCAGTCGGTTGGAATATCTCTCAACATTCCGATTTACAGCAGAGGGCAGACCAAGGCCAATGTTAAACGCGGCAAGATAGCGTTAGAGCAGGCACAACTCGACTATGAGCAAACGCAGTTAGATGTGCGTCAAACAGTTGCGGTTGCATATCATAATGTGGTTTCGGCATATAACTCATACAAGGCTTCCGAGATGAAGGAGAATGCTTACAGTAAGAGTTACAACGCCTACGAGACACAGTTCCAATACGGAAAAATCACCACCGTCGAGCTTTTGCAGCAACAGAACAATTATCTCAATGTGCTCAACGATTATATCCAAAACAAATACACTCTCGTGCTACAGCGCAAGGTGTTAGATATCTATATGGGGAAAGAAATAAATTTGTAAATAATTAAACATCAATGTTTTATGAAAAAGAAAATGATAAAATGGATTATTGTTCTCGTTATCATGGCAGTCGCCTTAAGTATGTTTTTTGTCATTCGCGGCTCAAAATCGGCGAACAAATCGATGATGATACGCACACATGTGGTAAGCAAGCACACCATTGAGAACACCGTGACAGCGACCGGGACCATAGAACCTGTTGAGACAGTGGAAGTTGGGACGCAGGTCTCCGGAAAAGTGGAGACCATATACGTTGATTTCAATTCTGTGGTGAAGAAAGGCGACTTGTTGGCGGAGCTTGACAAGCTTACGCTTAACGAGAGTTTGAGCCGTGCCCAGGCGAGCCTCACATCTTCGGAGAGTCAGTTGAAATACGCCAAGTTGTCTTTTGAGCGCACAAAGCTGCTTTACGAGGCCAACGCTGCCACTTTGGCGGATTATGAGGCGGCACAAAACACCTACACTCAAGCACAGATGAGCATGAAAAATGCGCAGGCACAATATGACCAGGCGAAGGTGGATCTCGGATACGCCGACATTTATTCACCTATTGACGGAGTGGTGTTGGACAGAGCCGTTGAGGTTGGACAAACTGTCGCTGCCTCGTTCAGCACCCCCACTCTTTTCACCTTGGCCAACGACCTCGCCAGAATGCAGGTGGAAGCCAATGTTGACGAGGCTGACATCGGACAAGTAAAGCTTCAACAACGAGTCACATTCACTGTCGATGCTTATCCCGATGATGTTTTCCGAGGCACTGTAAACCAGATACGCATGAAGCCAACCACCACGAGCAATGTGGTGACATACACTGTCATTATCGACGCTCCGAACCCAGACCTAAAGTTGTTTCCGGGCATGACGGCGAGTGTCACTATCGTGACGGAAGAATCCACAGGGTTGGCAGTGCCTGCCGAAGCTTTCCTTTTCACACCGTCGGAGCAGATTCTGAAAAGCATGCAGAAGCCGTCGGAACTGGAGCGACCTCATTTCAATGAAAGTGAGAAAACCTCCATGGTGTGGATTAAGAATGGCGACAGCATGATTCCGCGTCGGGTGAAGACAGGAATGGGCGACGGAGCATATAAGATTGTCGAAAGTGGAGCGAATGAAGGCGACTCCATAGTGTTGTCGGCTCAATATACGGTAAAAGAAGTCAAGAAAACAGGCGAGAACCCTTTCATGCCGGGTCCTCCCGGAAGAAGCAGAAACAATAAAAAATGAATAAAAATTCCATCATAAAAGTCGAGAATCTGAAACGCACTTTCGTTGTGGGAAGCGAGGAGGTGCATGCTCTGAAAGGTGTCTCTTTCGAGATTTTTCAGGGGGAGTTCGTGAGCATCATGGGGTCGTCTGGCAGCGGCAAGTCAACCTTGCTCAACATTCTCGGCTGCCTCGACCAGCCTACGGCAGGCAACTATCTCATCGACGGTCTTTCCGTCAAAAACAGAACGAAAAACGAGCTTTCGGATATACGAAACCGCAAGATAGGCTTCGTTTTTCAGTCGTACAACCTGCTTCCGCGCACATCGGCTCTTGAAAACGTGGAGCTTCCGCTGATTTACAATCCAGCGGTGTCGCATCGCGAACGTCACGAAAAGGCGCAGCACGCCCTCGAGATGGTCGGCTTGAAAGACCGCATGTATCATACGCCGAACCAGTTATCGGGAGGACAACAGCAACGTGTCGCCATCGCCCGCGCCTTGGTCAACAACCCTGTCATTGTGCTTGCCGACGAAGCGACAGGTAATCTTGACACTCGTACGTCTTACGAGATTATGAGTCTTTTCCAACGACTGCATGAGCAGGGCAAGACCATCGCCTTTGTCACGCATGAATCTGACATCGCGGTGTTTACTGACAGAACAATATTTTTACGCGACGGTCACATCCTTCGTGATGAGGCAGTGGCAACGAAATCGGCAGCCGAAGCGTTGAAGGCTCTGCCAATTGAAAATGATTATTGATATGGACATTCTAAATTTAACAAGAATATCAGCCAAAGCATTGCTGCGCAACAAGACACGTTCAGTGCTTTCCATGCTTGGAATCGTAATCGGCATTGCAGCTGTAATCGCCGTGGTGAATCTTGGAGAAGGCTTGAAACAAAGTACCGCAAATCAGTTGTCGGACATGGGCTCCAATCTCATCATGGTGATGCGCGCCAACCAACGGCGAGGAGGCGTGAGCATGGGCTCTTCGAATGTGCAGTCACTCAAAGTGAAAGATGTCGAGATGATTGCTGAAAACGCCAAAAACATCATAATGGTCAGCCCTGTGGTGAACAGCGGCGGACAAATTGTCAACGGCTCGAAAAACTGGTCGGGAACGGTGTATGGAGGCTCCACAGATTATCTACAAATCAGGAAATACGAAATCGCCACAGGTGTCAACTTCACCGAAGATGACGTGAGGAAATATGCCAAGGTGGGTCTCATCGGACAGACTATTGTCAAGAATCTTTTCGATGAGGACGAAGACCCGATAGGCAAGACAATACGTGTGGGCAATATGCCGTTTAAAGTTATAGGGACGTTAAAGGAGAAAGGCGAAAATACCATGGGCATGGACCAAGACGATGTCGTCGTCATGCCATATTCGACGGTACAAAAACGAATGCTCGGCGTTGATTTCATTCATCAGATTGTTTGCTCCGCGGCATCGGAAGACGTGGCTGACACCGCCGTCGATGAAATTGTCGGCATCTTGCGCGCCTCTCATAAAATCACTAACAACGGAGTGGACGACTTCGAGGTGCGTACACAGCAAGAATTACTTGACATGATGACCTCCATGACCAGCATGATAACCACTGTTCTCATCGCCATCGCCCTGATATCGCTTTTAGTAGGCTGCATTGGCATTATGAACATCATGTACGTCACCGTGACAGAGCGCACAAAAGAAATTGGCCTCCGAATGTCAATCGGAGCGAAAAATTCTGCAATTTTGCTGCAGTTTTTAACAGAAAGTATCATATTGAGTCTGATTGGCGGCGTTCTCGGTCTCATTCTCGGCTTAATACTGTCGTATTCTGTCGATTTGATAATGTCTTTGCCATTCATTGTCAATATATTATGGATGATAATATCATTTGTGTCATGTGCGGTTCTCGGTCTCATCGCGGGCTTTTTTCCTGCCTTGAAAGCCTCCCGTACCGACCCTATAAATGCTTTACGTTATGAATAAATACACCGTACCGGAATATCTGACACTGAAAAAAATCGTTTTATGGTCGCTCATCATCAGCGTGGGCTTCCATCTGATAATGGTTTTGGCGTTTTTCTTTGGAAACACTCTGTTTTTTAACGAAGAGATACGAGCTTTTCAACATTATAACTTCAGCCTATGGAGGGTTTTGTTTTTCTCGACAATCCATTTCATCATGATTTTCATCATTCTGATTTATCATCGGATAGTAATGATTCATTCCATAAAAAACAGATTTGTCGAATTAGGCATCACTGTTTTAGGCTCTATGATAATCGCCGGCGTGTTGAGCATAGGCTTTGTCTTCACAATAGAGGCCATTCATCCGGGACCCACGGATCCGGAATTTGTGTATAATGTGCTAAGGGACAGTCTTATCCGCGACCTCACGCTTACAGTTATGGCGCTACTTGTAGTGCAACTGTTGAAATCGCAGTACTATCAAAAGAAAATCGCTGTCGAAAACGAATCGTTGCGCAGTCAAAATATCCTTACCCGCTTCGAGGCGCTAAAAAACCAACTCGACCCTCATTTTCTTTTCAACTCGTTAAATACTTTGCAGTCGCTCATCACCTTGGACACTGGAAAAGCGGAGAATTATCTTCAAGAACTGTCGTCTGTTTTACGCTACACATTACAAAACAAGGAGGTTTTAAGTCTTGAAGAAGAACTGAAATGCGTCTATGCTTATTGCGGGATGATGCAGATTCGCTATGGTAAAAATTTGAAATTTGAGTTTAAGATTGATTCTAAATATAACAATTTCAGCGTTTTGCCGTTATCTTTACAGTCGCTGATAGAGAACTCCGTGAAACATAATGTCATCTCGTCGAAACAGCCTCTGGTGGTGACTATCGCCACAGACGATGGCGGCATTTTTGTCTCTAATCCGATACAATTGAAAACCACGCCGGAGGAGAGCAACGGCATCGGATTGGCCAATCTCACGGAGCGTTATAGGCTGAAATGGAATAAAACTGTTAAAATCACCAACAATGGAAGTACGTTTTGCGTGAAGATTCCTTTGGTATAAAACTATTTATTATGAAAGCTTTAATCATTGAAGACGAGGTTTTAGCAGCACAATCGCTGCAAAAACTGATAACGGAAGTGGCACCCGACACCGAGGTGATAGCCACGCTGCAGTCGATAGACGAAAGCGTGGCGTGGTTCGACGAAAATCCAATGCCAGACTTGGTGTTCATGGACATACATTTAGCCGACGGCTCGTCGTTCACCATCTTCGAGCAGGTGCAGATAACATGCCCTGTCATTTTCACAACAGCATACGACGAATATGCCCTCAAGGCGTTTGAAGTCAGCAGCATCGACTACCTTCTTAAGCCGATAAACCGCAACGCCTTGACACGAGCAATGAACAAATACAACAATCTAATTGACAATAACTCAACTGACAATCAGGCGATTACAGACATTATTCAAAAACTCGGCTCGATTAAAAAACACAAATCGTGTTTTTTAGTGCCAGAACGCGACAAGCTCATTCCCATAGTGACGACCAACATCGCATATTTTTATATCGACACGAAGACGGTGAAAGCCATCACATTAGATGAGCATACTTATTACATGAACCAGACTTTAGACGACATCATGATGCAACTCAATCCTGATGATTTCTTCCGCGCCAACCGACAATTCATCGTTTCGCGCAAAGCGATAAAAGACTTGACGATATGGTTTGGCAACAAATTGTCGCTCAATATGTCGGTAAATATTCCAGAAAAGATTATCATAAGCAAGGCGAAGGTTTCTGAATTTAAAAACTGGTTTTCGAAATAACTTTGTCGGGACAAGGCTTAAAAGCCTTGTCCCGACAAAGTTGTCCTATTCTATTATCGTCAATTCGTCGATGATATTGTTCACTTTTCCTACTTTTTCGAGGCACCAAAGCAGATAACGGGCGTCCATACAGATGGTGCGTTGCACTTTCTGTTCAAACATGATGTCGCCGCTCATAGCTTCCCAGTTGCCGTCAAAAGCGAGACCGATAAGTTCGCCTTCGCCGTTGATTACGGGGCTTCCTGAATTACCACCGGTGATGTCGTTGGTAGTGATGAAGTTGACAACGAGGTCGCCGTTCTCGTCAGCGTAACGGCCATAGTCGCGGGCTTCATAGAGGTCGCGGACATCCTGCGGTATGTCGAACTCCCAGTTTCCGGGAATATATTTTGCCATCACGCCGTCCATAGTCGTGTAGTAGTTATAATTCACGGCATCAGCGCCTTTATAAGGCTCCACTGTGCCATACGTGAGACGCATGGTGAAGTTGGCGTCCGGATAGAAATTGCGCTCTGTCTGCATCTCCATGAGACCTTTCATATATAGACGTTCTCCTTTGTTGCCAAGCAAGCCGGCAGCCTCATACAAAGGATAAATAACATTGGACTGTTCTTCTATCATATTCATAGTCAATGCAAAGATAGGGTCTTTATCGAGTTTCTTGGGTTTTTCAAGCCATTTTTCAAGCTTGGCGTAATCGACGAAAACAGATTTTTCAAATGCTTTCGCAACCCATTCAGTGAAATCGCCGTTGTTTTTAGCACCTATTTCAGCAATCATCGAAGGAAGGTAACGGTCGATATCTTTGTAGAAAAGATTGAGCAAAGCAATGGTCACGTCCATGTCAAGAGCCTTGTCGTAGTCCTTGAAGAATGTCTCTGCCTGGGTTTTCAAACTTTCCGCCATCGCGGCTATGTCTTCTTTTGAGGCTTTATTGTTGATTAAATTATTGATTTTGACAAATCTACGTGAGAATGCGACAGCCTCGCCGCCGTTCCACCCCGCCTCGCGAAGATATGTCATAGGCATAATAATATCATCGAGAATCTCCCATTTTTCTTGTATTCCATCGAAAATATCGCCATAAACCATCTGACGCGCAGGGTCTTCCAACACCCATTCACGGAAAGCTCTTTCTTGTTCCAGCCTTCTGTCGTAAACATGGTTGCGCACCAACTGTTTGCGTTGACCGATGGAATATTTCCAGTAGTTTGAGACACCCGCCTGTTTTGAGGCATATTTGATAAACACTTCCTGGTCGGCGTCCATGTGCTTGCGATATTCATTGAGTTTGGTTGTTCGGCAATTGATGATTGCCGGGCAGTCAGACTCGATAAGATTTTTCACGGTGTAAGATGTTGAATATCTGTCTGTCGAACCCGGAAAACCCAAAATCATGGCATAGTCGCCGGCTTTCACGCCTTTGATGTTGATAGGCAGATAGTGTTTCGACTGCATCGGGATATTGTTTTCGCTATACTTTGCCGGTTTTCCATCACGGTCGGTATATACTCTGAAAATGTTGAAGTCGCCTTTATGGCGGGGCCATGTCCAATTATCGGTGTCAGCGCCGTATTTGCCGATTCCCCATGGCGGGCAGCAAACGAGACGCACGTCTCTGTAAACATCGTATTCAAACAAAATGTATTGATTGCCGGAGTAGAACGACACAATCTCGATAGTCACGTCACGTTCACCTTTGCGTTCTTTTTTAATCTTTTTGATGTTTTCGGAGATAATGTCGCTGCGTGTCTCCTCATCGGTGACACCTTCGAGAATCAATTCTGTGACATCTTCAACATTTGCCAGAAAAGAAACCGTCAAGCCCGGGTTCGGCAACTCTTCGTCTTTGCTGTAAGCCCAGAAACCGTCGGTTAGATAGTCGTGTTCCACGGTGGCGTGTTTCTGCACATAGCTTAAACCGCAATGATGATTGGTGAGCAAAAGACCTTCCGGTGAGATTAACTCACCGGTGCAGCCGCCGCCGAACTGCACTATGGCATCTTTAAGACTTGGCTGGTTAAGGTCGAAAATCTGTTCGGCAGTAAGCTTGCATCCAAGTTGCTGCATTTCGTAGAGACTTTGGCAGCTGAGGTTGTATGGCAGCCACATTCCTTCATCTGCTTTAGCGCATAAAACGCTAATAATCAATGTAATAGATAAAAACAGTTTTTTCATTTCATTAAGATTTAAATATTTTTTGTCATGTTCAATTACGATAATATTCGGCGAAATTACATGAGAGCCTCTGCTTCCCATTTTCCATTTTTAAAACACATTGTTTCGTTATATCCCACATTTTTCAACACTTCTTCTGCTTCTTTGAAGAAATATGTCAACTCATAATATTGATGTGCGTCGGAGCTGATGACCACCGGTATGTCGAGTTCTTTCATGCGAGGCAGCAGCCACTCCGACGGATAAAATCCGTTGTAACGCTGCTTATATAAACCACGAGTATTGATTTCAACTATCAAATCATGCTGTTTTATGAGGTCGAGGGTCTCAAGAACCATATCGCGGTACCATTTCTCTTCTTCGTGGAAATAACGACCTCGCGCATTCATCTTCACCTTGTCGAAATGTCCGATGATATCGAATTTCTCGGTTTCTATCATTTCGTTTTCCTGGTCAAAGAAAGCCCTCACACCTTTTTTGATGTCACCATCGAAATATTTTTTAAGACCCTCATCGTATGGCTCTATGCTTTTACCATCGATAAACCAAAGAGTATCAGGCGTTTTACCCACCAAGTGCACTGACCCTATAAGATAATCAAGGTTGTAGTCTTTCTTTGTTTTCTGGAAGTCCACCACGATGCCCGGAATAAATTCCATCTCCATGGAAGCTATGATGTCAATATCTCTTGAATATTTGTTTTTCAATTCTTTAATATGGTTGACATATTCATCGTTTTTATCCATCGGGATAGAAACACGACTCTCGAACGGCACGCTGGAATGGTCTGAAAAGCCAAGGGTATGCATTCCTTGACGGATAGCTTCCGCTATAGTCTCCTCCATCTGCGACTTGCCGTCGGAATAATTGCTATGTGTGTGTAAATTAAAGTGTTGCATCGTTTTCTGTTGTTTCAATAATTTTATAGACTTTGTCGCCTCTTCTAACTATGTCGTATGTTGGAACGGAGCACAGTTCGCCCTTAACTGTTTGATTTACAGGCTGCAAGTCAACTCTTATCTCTTTTATTGTATCCTCATATACACCTGTCGTCGGACCGATTATCATTATTTCATCGCCAACGTTGAGTTCGTGTGTCTCCATTCTGATTTCCGCCACATTGATTTTTGCGAAAAAATTGGTGATTGTACCGACAAACAGTTTTGTTTTTGTAGCTTGCGAGCCGTATTTCGTAGTCCATTCTCCCATTTTTCTGCCGAGATAATAGCCGTCCCAGAAGTCGCGGTTGTAAACGCTCCGCAAGCGCTCTGTCCATGCAGCGACTTTTTCTTCTGTGAATGTTCCTGCGTTTATGGCATCTACTGCCTCCCGATAAACAGCCACAGTCACTTTAGTGTATTCAGGCGAACGGCCACGACCTTCTATCTTCAAGACCTTGACGCCGGCAGCCAGCACTTTATCAAGAAAAGGTAGCGTACAGAGATCTTTCGGCGACATAATATATTCATTATCAATAGATAACGTTATTTCATTGTCACGATCTGTGACTTCATATCCACGTCTGCATGGTTGAACACATGCGCCGCGGTTAGCACTCGTTCCGAAGTTATCGAGACTGAGATAACATTTACCTGACACCGCCATGCACAAGGCTCCGTGACAAAACACCTCAACACGCACCAACTCGCCTTTAGGACCTGTAATATGCTGACGTTCAACCTCTTCAACGATATGTTTCACCTGATTGATATTGAGCTCGCGGGCTGTCACCATGACATCAGCAAACTGGGAGTAGTACTTCACCGCCTCCATGTTGGTGATATTACATTGCGTCGATATATGCACCTCCACGCCAATTTCACGGGCATATTGTATCACGCTCTGGTCGGAAGCTATTATAGCCGAGATATTATTGGCTTTTATAGCATCTAACAGGTCGTGCATCTCATCAATCTCTTCGTCGAAAACCACGGTGTTCACCGTCACATAACTCTTGACTCCGTGAGCGTGGCATGTCTCGGAGATGGCCTGCAGGTCGTCGAGCGTAAAGTTTTTAGTGGACTTCGACCGCATATTGAGTTTGCCGATGCCGAAGTACACGCTGCCGGCTCCTGCCTGTATCGCCGCCGCCAGCGCCTCATACGAGCCCACCGGGGCCATGATTTCAATGTCGTTATACATTATCGTTCTAACAATTTCTCTCTTAACTCCTCATATCCTGGCTTGCCCAGGAGTGCGAACATGTTTTTTTTGTATGCCTCCACCCCCGGCTGGTTGAACGGGTTGACTTCAAGCATATATCCGCTCAATGCGCAGCCCATCTCAAAGAAATAAACGAGCTGTCCGAGAACATTGGCGTTCAGTGCAGGCACCGCGACACGAATATTAGGCACGCCTCCATCGACATGCGCCAAAATAGTGGCTTTCTCCGCCGTCTGGTTGACCTCGTTGAGGCGGCGACCTGCTATATAGTTCATCTGGTCAAGATTGGCGTC
>UQNO01000040.1 GCA_900542475.1 uncultured Bacteroidota bacterium | reverse complement strand
TGGGCGGTTAGATGTTGTACCGTTTGTGGTGCGAAACGACTTCAAAAAGGCAAAATGGTTAATCCGAACCACTCCGAATGTGAAGTTATGCGTATGGAACAGAAATTAAACATGAAGGCTTTCTTTTATGCCATGAAAAATCGTCCTGGTATAATTGAATATTTTGAAAAAAGAAGAGAAAACAGAAGAGAGTATATATCAATTTTGGATATACATACATTCTAATTATTAATAAAAATTTATAACTATGAAAACATTAAGAAGACTTGAAGAACTAACCATGGACGAACAACGTCAAATTGTTGGTGGTGAATCATTAACAGGTACTTGCTATTGCAGTTGTGACTGTAGTTGTGACTGCGACTGTAGTTGTGCTTGTCAGACCTACACGTATGCAAGGAGTGGTACAAATCGTAGCAGTACAAGAGACGGCAGAACTACAAATACACGAAGCAATCGTAGGGAAAGAACAAAAAATAATAAGACAAGTGGTAGAAAAAACGAACTATATTATCTAAAGAACTAATCAGTTGTGATTTTTCATAAATGTAGAATTCAACAAAACAAAATGGACTGCGGTCCATTTTGTCTTTTGTACTTGTCAGAGCTTTATGGCAGGTCTGTAAATGTTGAATTTGTTTGTAAAGAATGTGGTGTGTCAACTGGTGGAGTATCAATGCTCGCATTAAATAGAGCTGCAACCAAAATTGGATTTATAACACATGCATTGAAACTTGATTTCACCTTGTTGAAAAGAGAAATCAAAGTTCCTTATATTGCATATGTAGATGGTAATCATTTTATAGTAATATTAAGAATTGATACAAATTATATAAAGATATATGACCCTGCGATTGGTTGTTGTAAGATAGGAAAACATGATTTTTTGAAACGATGGCTGGTGAATGACTCTTTATACGGATACATTCTCGTATGTGAGCCATCGTCTGAGTTTTATTCAAAAAGACAAATCATTAAGAAACCAAAACGCTATTTATTTGATACAATAAAATATCTTAAACAATATAAAAAACTAATATTTAAAATTGTTGTCGGATTATTGTTGGGTTCCGTTTTACAGTTGTTATTCCCTATTTTAACAAAACAAGTGGTTGATATTGGTATTGACGGTAAAGATTTAAATGCTTTGTTGTTAATATTGATTGGACAAATGGTTTTGGTGATAAGTGGTGTAATTGTTGATTTTATTGAGGGTTGGATCGTATTGTTTGCAGGTGCTCGTTTGAATGTCCAATTGGTGTATGAATTTTTTTGTAAATTGGTAAAACTTCCGATTTCTTTTTTCGACACAAGGCAATCAGGTGATATTTTTCAACGTATATCTGACCAACAGAGAATCGAACAGTTTCTTATGAACACTTTACTTGAAATTGTACTGACCATCATGAATTTTTTGATTTTTAGTGTGATTGTGTTCGTGTATGATACCACATTGTTTTTCATAATTTTGTTTGGACACGTTTTTTATATATTATGGATTATAGTGTTTTTGAACAAACGTCGCCAGCTGGATTATAATTTGTTCGCTGGTTTCACGGAATCTCAAGATTGTACTATAGAATTGGTGCGTGGAATGCAGGAAATCAAGTTGTGCAATTGTTACGACAACAAATTGCTGAATTGGTTGAATATACAGAAAAAACTATATAAAACCAGAACTGAAAACCTTAAACTTGGACAATCGCAATCGGTTGGAACAACATTTATCAATGAGATATTAAATGCGGTAGTTTTGTTTGTCTCGGCTAGCCATGTCATTTCTGGTGATATTACTCTTGGCACTATGTTGGCGATACAGTATATTGTTGGTCAAATGTCGGCCCCAATTCACAAATCAGTGGAGTTAATACATGAGATTCAAGATGCCAAAATCGCTATGGAACGACTTGACACTGTAAATCAACACGAGGAAGAAAACCGATTTGACAATAGAAACAATGATTATTTATACAAAGACAAAACGACTCGAATTGATATGGAAAATGTATCATTTGCTTATAATGAGGATGATGGCGAAGTGCTGAAAAATGTAAATTTGACAATTGAGAAAGGAAAAGTCACTGCTGTTGTAGGACTTAGTGGTAGCGGGAAAACCACTTTAATGAAGTTGATTTTGGGTTTTTACAAGCCGACAAAAGGGAAAATTTATGTTGATAAAAATGATTTGAACAAAATAAATATCGATAAATGGAGAGAACAGTGTGGCGTTGTGATGCAAGATGGTTATATTTTCTCTGATACTATAGAATCAAATATTGCACCTGATGAAAAAAGTATTGATAAGGAGAAATTACAAACGGTTTTACGATTGTCAAATTTAGATGAATATGTTGAAATGTTGCCGTTGAAGTCTAAAACAAGAGTTGGATTAAATGGTCATGGATTAAGCATCGGTCAAAAACAAAGGATATTGATAGCAAGAGCTCTTTATAAAAATCCTCAAGTTCTTTTGTTTGACGAAGCCACTAATTCGTTAGATACACATAACGAATCAGAAATATGGAATAGGATGAAGACTTTATTTAAAAATAAAACGGTTCTTGTTATTGCTCATAGATTAAGTACGATAAAATTTGCCGATAAAATTGTTGTTATAGATAAAGGTATTATTAAAGAAAGCGGAACACATCAGGAGTTAATGAACTTGCATGGCAATTATTATAATTTAATAGATTCTCAATTGTTGTAGTAATGGATAAAACATATATTTCAGATATATTTGATAATAAATTACCTTGGATAGTTCGTCATGGACTTGCAATATCTGTATTTTTAATAATTGCAGTTGTTTCGCTGGTTTTGTATCTTTCGAAAGACGATTTAATAGCAATTGTATTATTGGAGCATTTTAGATTTTTATCAGAATAATGCCTTACATAAAAATATCAAACTAATAACTAATTTTTTAAAAATATTTATCACAAAATTGCGATAAATTCAAAAATTTATTTATCTTTTCAGCCGATGTGATACACAAAGTTGGAACACTGGACAATATAATTGCCAACAACCTCTCACCTTTTGAGGCGACTCATCCTGGCGAACTGATTAAGGATAAGCTGCATGAAAGAAAAATGACACAAAAGCAGTTGGAAGAATTGACTGGCATAAAGCAATCAGTTATTCGCAAGACGATAAATGGAAACCGTTCGATGTCGCTGAACTTTGCTATTGCTTTGGAAAAGGCATTGGGTATTCCTGCAGAGTTTTGGATGAATCTACAAACTCAATACAATATTGATGTCGTCAATATTGCCAAACGTGACAAGCAAAAAGAGACTGTCAAAGTTACCATTCCTGTTGGTGACGGGACTTTGCTAATGGAAATCGTAAAAAAGTTCGGCTGGGCTTGTGTGTTTTAATACCAATTATTCACAGAAAACTATATTGGTAATAAATATTTTTTATAAAAAATATCGATTATCAATATATATTTTGTATATTTGCAGTCGGAATAAAACAATATTGGTATGGTAACGAAAGAATTGCTTCGACAGGTTATTTACGAACAGAGAGAGTTGACCGACAATCTTGGTGTAGAGCGCAACGCTTGTCAAAATATCTCAAAAACATCGGAAATACTGGTCGTTTCGGGAGTGCGTAGATGTGGAAAATCTGTTTTTATGATGCAGATTAGAGCATCACAGGATGAAAAAGATTACTATTTTAGTTTCGATGACGACCGATTGCTTCATTTTACTGTTGAGGACTTTCAGACTTTATATGAAGTGTTTGTCGAAGATTTTGGCTTACAACATACTTTTTATCTCGATGAGATTCAGCTAATTACGGAATGGGAACGGTTTGTTGACCGTTTGTATAATCATGGGAATAAGGTTTTTGTCACAGGAAGCAACGCTTATATGCTGAGCAAGGAACTTGGCACATTGCTCACCGGACGGCATATCAAACAAGAACTGTATCCTATGTCGCTTGAGGAATATGCAAAACTGAAAGGGATATCATGGCAAATGTCGGATTTTTTCACCACGGCAGGAAGGGCCAAGATGCTGAACATGCAGTCGGGTTATCTCAAAGAAGGCGGTTTTCCACAATATCTGAACACCGGCGACCCACGTTATTTAAGGGAGTTGTACAATGATATAATATATCGCGACATCGTTGTGCGACACAAACTGCCATCCGACAGGCAGATTAAAGAAGTGGCTTATTATCTGGCGAGCAATTATACTCATAAGTTCACTTACCAGTCGGTGGCAAAAGCAACAAATATCAAAAGCACCGAAACTGTTAACGATTACATAGGTTATCTCGAAGAGTCATATCTTGTCGGTGTTTTGACAAAATATGACAATAAAGTCGGGGAGCAGATAAAAAGTCCCAAAAAGGTATATTTTATCGACAACGGACTCGTTTCACAAATCGGATTCAGCTTCAGCGAAAATCAGGGCAAGAAACTTGAAAACGCAGTCTACATTGAATTACGCCGTCGCGAAGCTGAGATTTTTTATTATAATGACAATGCTGAATGCGACTTCATCGTGCGCGATATGGCTAAAATAACAGCCGTTTATCAGGTTACGGTATCATTGAAAGATTATGAAACAAGGAAAAGAGAATTGAATGGGTTGATTTCGGCAATGGATGCCTTCGGATTGAAAGATGGTTTTATAATAACTTTGGATGAAGTTGAAGAAATAGAGCATGATAACAATCGGCTAATTCACGTTTTGCCATATTACAGATGGTGTTTGGGGAAATAGGAGTTTTGATATGGTTTACTGTGCTTTGACAGGTCTTTTTATACAGACAGGAATGACAACTTGTCAATCCTGTCTGTATTTTTGGCAACATTACCTTAATCTTCAAACATAATCTCAACATCATTATCATTGAAATTTCATGGAATCGTTTTGGTTTTAAATTCAGGCATGAAACAATTTATTTTTGCGGTTCTTCGCCATGAATTGGGATAATGTGTTGAGGATTAACAAGTTCGCAGACTTTTTCGATACACTTTGTGGTGGCATGTCCGCTCGTGTGAAGATATAAGGTGTTTTAAAAACGGTTTCTAAAGGTGACGTATTCATCTTTGATGCAACCTTCTTTGAAAAGACAGCCACTCCATATCGAAAAAATTAGCAATTGCTGCTGTTTTGGCAGATTTGCCATACACTCATCAATGAATTTGTTTGTATTTTTGCCATTTTTCTAAACTTTAATATTTGATAAAAGTTATAAATCATTGGACATTAATAGATGGTTCCCTCATGGTTTTAACAAAATTGCCGTCTTCAAAATACATATAGCGGTGCCACATTGTTTTCGCGTTTTCATCGTAAATATGATTTCCTAACAAATCAACGAAAAACATTTTGGACAAAGGTTTGCAACGGTCGGTGCCATATACTTTAGAGTTTATCACGAACAGAGGATGGTCGGTCAGTTCTGTATTTTGGCTGAAAGCGCCAAAAAAATAATCTACAACCACGTACAATTCCACCGATTGTTCTTTGCAAAGCCGTTGTATGTACTCTAATGATACGCATCTTTCCGATGTACATACGGGGTCCCAAGCGTAAAGCAGGGCCCTGGAACATTCCTTAATCATATCACGCAATTGTTTGCCCGTTACCGCAAAAATTCTACCATCGTTCGCAACATCTCCCATAAATTCTTCTGGTTGTGTCCATACCACCAATGATTGTTCTTCTTTCGACAAATCATCGTAATGTTGCCGGACTCCTAACACCGTGATTCCTAAAGACCTGCATCCAAAGAAAACGATAGTACACATCACCACAACAAGCCAAAACTTTTTCATATAAACAACTACTAATTTATTCAGTGCCTAAAACTCTGTGTATATTTACATTATAGCCTCCATAGATGCCAATTTGTCCGTTATATGAATAAACACCTTCATTTATTTTGTAAATATAACCATCGGAACCTATAACTGTAATGTCTTCATCAACATAAAGGTTTTTTATTGTGTCATCGAATTGTTCAGTACCACACAAAACAATTTCCATACCACAGGTATTCCTATCGTCAAATTGAATGTATGTGTAATATGTGTTGTCATTTGAGGATGAGAACTCTGGCGTTGGCTTTGGTTTGCCAATTATAAAATCGCAAATTCCAAATCCTCTTTTGCAATCAAATTTTTTTCTATGCCATTCCCACGAAATAGGAAATCCAATCCCTTTATTATCAGAGTTGGCAAGTGTGGTGCTTGATGGATTATTGTTTAATTCTGTGGTCATGTTGTAGTCCTGTGTTTTCTTGCAGGCATTGAATGTTACAACTCTATCCACCATGATTAAAGTTGTTAATACAGCAAATGTTCTTTTTTTTCATTTTGTTTATTTTTTAAATGTTAGTAAATTGTTTGGTTTTATAATTTTTTAGTTATTCGACACTTATTATGTACCCTGTGCTATCTCCTTTTCCATTGACATGAGTAACACTTGTGACATTGTATGTCTCGGATGTTCCAGAGCGAGGATACGCTGTCAGTTCTTTATTTTGAATTTTACTTGCGCCTACTCTTTTAGCTTTTCGGCAACCGCTGTCGAGTGCAAAGTTAATGAAATTATTTCTGAAAACCATGGAATTGTATTGGAATTGTATTGAAACTTTCATTTTCATAAACCGTTAAAATACAATTATTTATGAATAATACAAGCAAAAAACGCGAAAAAAAACAGTGGAATCTTGTTGGAAAAGTTGGAAAAGTTGGAAAAAAACGACTACTTTTGCGGAAAAAATAATAAGGGGAAGACGAATAACAACATTATGGATAAAGAATCTTTCAAATACATCGCGTTATCCAAGGAAAATATCGGCAAAGAACATATTTGCTGTGCTTTCTCTGACAAGAAATGTTCTGATGGCTATGAATTGAAAAAACGATGGCTTTGTAAAGAATTTGAAAACGAATTTGTTTTCAGAAAATTAGATGCACGTGCGAAGGTCTTTATCGAATATGTTCCGGCAGAACATGCTTGGATTCCTGTCACCGCTCCAAACTATCTGATGATAAACTGTTTTTGGGTCGCCGGACAATATAAAGGCTTGGGACATGGATATAATCTGCTGCAGTCTGTCATAGAGGATGCGAAAAAACAGCAAAAAAGCGGAATCGTCACTGTCGTCGGAACCAAGAAATTCCATTTTATGGGTGATGCAAAATGGTATCTAAAACATGGTTTCGAGGAAATCGACAAACTCCCTGACGGATTTTCCTTATTGGCTTTGAAATTTCATGACAACGGGGCAAATCCTTTCTTCAACGACTGCACAAAAATGGAGAATGTCGAACATAAAGAAAGCATGGTTGTTTATTACTCAAACAGATGTCCCTATACAGAATATTATGTGAATGGACTGCTGCGTGTTCTTGCACAGGAGAACAACATTCCGTTGAAAGTCATAAAATTCGAATCGAAAGAACAGGCACAACGCTCTCCAACACCTGCTACAATATTCTCTCTTTTCCTAAATGGGAAATTTGTCACAACAGACATAAGCGTATGCACAGAGTCTAAGTTTAGAAAAATGTTGGAGGCTTTTAACTCCGGCAAGAAGCCTATAGCTTGAATATCGGAATTGTGTCAACATGACCATTTTTGAAAAAAGGAGAAATCTCCGACAATCGAATATTCATGGACGTTTGTCCGTCATGGATTTCTCCATTACCGTCATTTCGAGCTTGTCGTCATCGTCATTTCGAGCTTGTCGAGAAATCTCCTGTAACCGATTGCTCCTGGACAACTGTTAGTCGTAGATTTCTCCACTTCGCTCCATTTCATTCCGCTCCGGTCGAAATGACGGGTTGAATGCTGTCATTTCGAGCGTATGATTCCGTCATTTCGAGCTTGTCGAGAAATCTCCGACAATCGAATATTTATGGACATTTGTCTGTCATGGATTTCTCCATTACCGTCATTTCGAGCTTGTCGTCATCGTCATTTCGAGCTTGTCGAGAAATCTCCTGTAACCGATTGCTCCTGGACAACTGTTAGTCGTAGATTTCTCCACTTCGCTCCATTTCATTCCGCTCCGGTCGAAATGACGGGATAGGTTTGAGTTTTAAGTTTTATTTCTCCAAACATCATCTGTAATGCGGAAAAACATGGCTTTTTCGATTTTTTGATTATATGTTGTGATAATTATAAAAAACATTCTTATCTTTGCCATCGATATGATAGTGGTTCTTGAGAAGGATTATCTAAAAGAACTCTTTGTTGATGGCAAGACATCTGACAAAAAGTTGCTGCCATTTGTAATATTGTTGAATCTACAAACTCAATATGATATTGATGTTGTCAATATCGCCAAACGTGACAAGCAAGAAGAGACGGTAATGGTTGCCATTCCTGTTGATGACAGGATTTTGCCATTAGATTTAGTCAAAAAGTTCGGTTGGGTTTGTGTGTGTTAATAGAACATGGTTTTCTTCAAAACTCAAATAATCGATGGAAAAGTGACAGTCTTCGACCCTTTGCGGAGGCAATATGTCGCTTTGACTCCCGAGGAGCAGGTGCGTCAAAAGATGCTTTATTATCTTGTTGAAACGAGAAAAGTGCCGTCAGGGCTCATTGCCGTGGAGTATTCCATCAAGGTGAACAATCTTCCTAAACGCGCCGATATTGTGATTTACAACAACTTGGGAGAGCCGCAGATGATTGTGGAGTGCAAAGCGGAAACCGTGCCGATAACCGAAAAAGTTTTAGATCAAGCGATAAGATACTACTCCGGATTGAAAGTGAAATACCTCACGCTAACAAACGGCAAAACGATGTTTTGCTATCAAATAACAGACGGCAAGATAGAAACCCTTTCGGAGTTTCCTTCTTTGTCAGTATAAAATCCCCCTGTCCCCGTCAGTCGAATAAACCATTTTGTGGTTTTTGCGGAGACGAGTCGTAGCACCCTCTACTTCACGGTTATGTTTTTTACGCTTTGTGTTTGGGTTTCGTCTAATGGCTCCGCCTTGAATTTCACTTTATCGAAGCGTATGGACTGCAAGTCTATGCACCTCAGCTCGCTGTTGTAAACAGTCCGGTAGTAAATTCGCCGGTTTGCCAAGTCGCTTGCTATGGTAAACTGTGTCGCGCTTGCTATTGGAGGAATTTCCTCCTTGTTTGCGAATTGTATTCCTATCGGAATATCGAAATTGTTCAATATATGAAAGGCTTGGAATACTGTCTCCTCATTGGATTCCAGTTGTGGTGCATTCGCTTGGAAGAAGGCGGCTCTTATGAAACGCGAAGGAGGTGTCATGTCTCCCGGCAGCCCGAGCAGCCCGCTGCCTGCACCGAATGGGTGAAGCGTAATGTCGTTCATTTTCTTGTTTTCGGCGGAGCCGGCGAATAAGTTGACATAGTTGTTGAGGTTTGCCAAATGCCAGTCGAAGCTCGGTGAGTTTGTCAACACTCCGAGTTCGTTCTCATGGAAAACGACATGTTTCTCCATTATTTCTATGACGATTTGCCTTCCGGATTCCTCGGTTACCCGCCAATGCACCGTTGAACTGCGTGGGTCTATCGAGGCGATATGTATGTCTTTCATTGCCGTTTTCACCTCATCTACCGTTTTGAAGTTCGAAAGAATCCACGAGACAAGCTGGAAATCGCTTATTGTCTTGTCTTTCTTCGTTATATCATAGTCTTCATACTCTCCATAGTCGGGAAAATAGAAAAGACCTGCCGAAAGTCCCGCCTCGTTTATTCCTTCCATGACGAACTCCGCTTGTTCCACTGCGATGCCCACATAGCCATAGCGCGAAGTAAATTCCATTCCCTCTTTCCGACCGTCGGGAAGGAAAGAGCGTTGGGTGTAACCCCTTGGCACAACGGTGTATATTCCGTTCAAAGGAGTGTATGCCCACTCTATAGTTCTGGCTGTTACTGTTTGACCTTTAGTTGTCCGCAAGGTGATACCAGTGCAGGCGTCTGCTCTGCCAAGTGCAAAAACAGAAATCGCAAAAAGCGTGAATAATACTGATTTTCTCATAGATGAACCTTAATTTTACAAAATGATGATTAATAATATCTTTGAATTACCCAGGCAGCAAAAAGTTGCTGTTTTCTCACACATTTCAGGACCTTAAAGGTCTGTCAACGGAATCTGAATGTATGACACTGCAAAGTTACATGTTATTTTTTTGATTTCCAAATATTTGGCATTATTTTTTTTGACTTGAATTGGCAGATGTGTGTAACATGTTACTGTTCTTGCCCTTTTCGTCGAGGTTCTCGTGAGATGACCAATCGAACCAGGTATCCGACTCCAAATCCGAGAATCAATCCCAAGGCCGCTCCGCAGGCTATGTCTCCCGGGAAGTGAACTCCCATGTAAATCCTGCTGTAAGATACCAATGTCGCCCAACTGAACATCAGCCAGCCGATTTTCTTGTAGTGCTGTTTCATGGTAATATATACAAACGATGCCAAGGCGAAGGTGTTGGTGGCGTGTGATGAGATGAATCCGTAACGTCCGCCGGGTTTTCCTTCCGGTATATGCACCAAGTCTTTAATCAAGGGGTCATAACATGGTCGAAGACGGTTGAAGGCTGGCTTGAAGACGTGGGCCGATATCTGATCGGAGCATGTGACGAGCACGACCACTCCTAAAATGATCCATAAACCTTTCCATTTGTATTTGTAAAAAACAAGAAAACTCAACACTGCATAAAACGGAATCCAGCCTTCCATCGATGAGATGAACGTCATTATAGGATCGAGCCATTCAACGTGCAGACCGTTGAAGAACAGAAACAACTGATGGTCGAGGTCGTTTAGCATAACATTGTTTTGTTTCGTCGTTTCGACTGAATCGGAGTGAAATAGAGAAATTTCATTCGATTATTTGAGGTGTCTCCACTACACTTCGTTTCGTCCGAAATGACAGTTTATTCCGAGAGTGCCGACCATATAAGGTCTTTCAGCTCCTTTATTCCTTCTCCTGTCGCCGAGCTGAAGAACAGGTTCGGCACCTTTTTCGGGAGATGTTTCTTGATGTCTTTTTTAGTGTCTTCGTCAATCAAGTCGCACTTGCTGACGGCGAGAATACGTTTCTTGTCGAGCAATTCTGGGTTGTATTTTTTCAATTCGTTCAACAAGACATCGTATGCTTCTTTCACGTCAGGACTGTCGGCTGCGACGAGGAACAACAATATCGAGTTTCTTTCGATATGACGTAAAAATCTGATTCCCAATCCTTTACCTTCCGATGCGCCTTCTATAATGCCTGGTATGTCAGCCATGATGAACGACTTGAAGTCATAATACGGCACTATGCCGAGGTTTGGTGTCAGAGTGGTGAACGGGTAGTCGGCAATCTCTGGTTTTGCTGCGGAAACCACCGACAACAATGTTGATTTTCCAGCGTTGGGGAAACCCACGAGACCTACATCGGCGAGGAGTTTCAGTTCGATGATAATCCATCGTTCTTCTGAAGGCTCGCCAGGCTGCGAGAACTTTGGGGCCTGCATGGTGGCTGTTTTGAAGAAGGTGTTGCCTTTTCCTCCGCGGCCGCCTTTCATTATGACGATTTCCTGTCCGTCTTCTGTAATCTCGCCGAGATGTTCTTTTGTCTCCGCGTCGTATGCCACAGCGCCTAACGGCACTTCGACAATCACGTTGTTGCCTTGTGCTCCTGTTCTCTGGTTGGAGCCTCCTGGCTCTCCGTCGCCGGCGAAGAGGTGTTTGGTGTAGCGCAGATGCAGCAGCGTCCAAAGCTGGGCGTTGCCTTTGAGTATCACGTCGCCGCCCTTGCCTCCGTCGCCTCCGTCGGGACCGCCTTTAGGCACGTATTTCGCGCGGTTGAAATGCATCGCGCCGTTGCCTCCCTTGCCGGAACGACAGAATATCTTTACATAGTCAACAAAATTAGAGTTCGCCATATTTGATTGTTTTCCTCACTTCGTCCCGTTTCCCTTCGGTTGAAATGACAGTAATTAAAAATCATCTTCATCACTAAATTCCGGTGTCGCCTCACTCTGTTCCTTCTCATATTTGTCGCAGTCGAACTCCAAGTCCACATTCGACAGCGGTTTCGGGAAGTCGCCCTGGCTGATGTGCAGCGTCGGGTCGGCATACACCTTTTTTATATATAAAGCCCAGATTGGAAGCGCCATGTTGGAGCCTTGTCCGAGTGTTATCGTTTTAAAATGCACCGAGCGGTCTTCCGCTCCGGTCCAGATGCCTGTGGTGATGTCGGGGGTGATGCCCATAAACCATCCATCGCTCTGGTTTTGAGTGGTGCCGGTCTTTCCGGCGATAGGGTTGCGCAAACCGTATTTGTATCTCAACCGTATGCCGGTGCCTTCATACACAACGCCTTTCATCAACTCAATCATCTTATAAGCGGTCACCTCGTCCATGGCTTCATGCTGTTCGGCTTTGAAAGTCTCGATGACATTGCCGTTTTTATCTTCAATTTTTGTGATGAAGATAGGCTTCACATAAACGCCTTTGTTGGCGAAGGTGCTCATTGCGCCCACCATCTCGTAAAGCGAGATGTCGCACACACCCAGGCAGATGGACGGTACTGCCGGAATGTCGGAGGTGATGCCCATTCTGCGCGCCATCTGTATGACTGCTTCCGGACCGAAACGTTTCATCAGATAAGCCGAGATGCGGTTGTTGGAGTGGGCGAGTGCCCATCTCAAAGTGACCTCTTCTCCGAATTTGCTTTTGCCGGAGTCTTTCGGCTCCCAGAATTTCCCGTCGGGAAGCTGAATGCTATAGCTGATGTTCGGCACCTTGGTACATGGTGTATATTCTCCCTCCTGCATCGCCAGGGCGTAAAGGAACGGCTTGAATGTGGAACCGACCTGTCGTTTCGCCTGTGTCACGTGGTCGTATTGGAAGAAACGATAGTCGTTGCCCCCCACATAAGCTCTCACGTAACCGGTGTTGTTCTCCACCGACATGAGTGCCGACTGTAAGAAGAACTTGCTGTATCTTATTGAGTCAAATGGACTTAAGATGGTGTCAACGGGGCCGTCCCACGAAAACAGCGTCATCTCGACAGGTTCGTTGAAGTTGGCTATGATGGAATCCATAGACCAGCCGGCTTTCTTCAGCGCACGATAGCGTTCCGAGCGTTTCATGGAGAGCATCATAATCTTATCGACTTCTTCCTGGTTTTTAAGGGCAAACGGTGCTTTATTGTCGCCTTTCCAATGTTTGTTGAATGCCGGTTGCAGGTCCAGCGCCAGATGTTCTCGCACTGCTTCTTCGGCATACTTCTGCATTCTTGAGTCGATGGTGGTGTAAATGCGAAGTCCGTCTTTATAAATGTTATACGGCGTGCCGTCTTGCTTGAAATGTGTCTTGGCCCATTCGTGCATCTCGCCTCTCAAGAACTCGCGGAAATAGGTGGCTTGTCCCGCCTTGTGGTCAAGTATGCCGAAATGTGACATGTCTATCGGAATCTGCGAGATGGAGTCGTACTGTGTCTCTGTAATATATCCGTTGGTTTCCATGCGTTTAAGCACGAGGTTTCGGCGGTTTAACGCGTTGTCGGGATGTCTTTTCGGACTGAATTTTGTCGGCGCGTTGACGACACCGGCCAACAATGCAGCCTCTTCTATCGTGATTTCGCCCGGTTCCTTGCCGAAAAATGTCTCCGATGCCTTTTTGATGCCGTAGGCGTTATGTCCGAAAAACACAGTGTTGAGATACATCGCGATAATCTCGTCTTTCGAGTAGTTGTATTCCAACTTCGAGGCGGTGACCCATTCCTGCAGTTTTCTTATCACGAGTTTCGTTTTGCTCAGGTTTTCACCTCTTGGGAAAAGGTTTTTTGCCAGCTGCTGTGTGATGGTGCTGCCTCCTCCTTGGTCGCTGTTGCCTGTCGCGAGGCCTTTCGCCACTCTGAACAAGGCTATCTTGTCGATGCCGCTATGTTCGTAAAACCGTATGTCTTCTATGGCGATGAGTGCGTTGATGAGGTCGGGGGAGATGTCGGAGTAACTGACATTAGAGCGGTTTTCGATGTAATACGTGCCAAGCAACTTGCCGTCGGCGGAGATGATTTCTGTGGCGAGGTTCGTCTCGGGATTCTCCAACTCCTCAAAACTCGGCATCTCCCCAAACCATTGATGCACAATGCCGTGGAAAAGAAAAAATACCGACAGTGCGAAAATCAGGAATAGTGACCAGAGCACTATCAGATAAACTTTTATCTCTTTCTTCTTTTTTGTCTTGCCTTTTGCCATAACTTATTGGTTTTCAAAACAAATGCCGATGTCAGTAATGCCTTTCAGCTCTTTCTCGCGCATGGCTTGTTCAATCTCGAAATGATAATCTCCCGACAGGGGAAAACGTAACGACGGGTTCAAAAGCACCTTCGCCGAGCGCATGGTGCCGCTGCCTTTGCCCAGCCAACGACCGTCCGGCATCGCCAACATGCACTCGATAGTGTCGTGTGTGACGTTGCCGTTCGGAAACTCGGTGTGCATGAAGATGTATAAATTACTATAGCGGTAATTTTCCAAATGCCTGATATTCAGATAAAAAGCGAACTCCGACAAGGTGTCGTCAACGGTGACATTGAAGTAGGGAATGTTCTCGTTGTCCCACCTTGCTTCAGGAATGACGACACTCTCGTCGTACAAGTTGTTGTTGCTGCACGAACTCATCAAAAGCGTTGCCGCTATTGCGATTATTATTCCTTTCATACTCATATTTATTCGTCATTTCGGGTGAAACGGAGTGAAACCGGGAACTCTTTTTTCAAACGAGAACAATCGAATGATGTCGAATAACGATGATTTCTCCATTTCACTTCGGTTGAAATGACCGGAACTATTCAAGTTTCGACAAATCGGCGGGTTTTCCTTCTTCCCCGTAGTCGTTGTTCTTCTGCTCCTTGATGAAGGCAAAGTCTTCGAGTTGTTCGGGGAAAATGCCTTTCTTGTTGTTTTCTATGATTTCTTTTACTTTTTCAGCCGGTATTGCCATCATATTGTTGCGGTCGAAAGGGTAAGAATACCACATCAGGCCTTTGAAGATGTCGATTTTTTGATATATTCCGTCTCCTTTCTTGGTCTTCAGCACTATGCGGTTGTCGGGGAATGCTTTCAGAGCGTCGATATATGTGGCGTATTCATAGTTGAGGCAGCATTTCAGCTTTCCGCATTGTCCCGCGAGTTTCTGGGGGTTGGGCGACAGCTGTTGCACTCTCGCCACGTTGGTTGTCACTGACTGGAAGTCGGTAATCCATGAGGCGCAGCACAGTTCGCGTCCGCAAGAGCCTATGCCGCCGAGTTTCGCCGATTCTTGACGAAATCCGATTTGACGCATCTCCACTCTGACATGAAACTCTTCAGCGAGTTTCTTGATAAGTTCACGGAAATCGACGCGTCCGTCGGCGGTGTAATAGAATATGGCTTTTGTTCTATCGCCTTGATATTCAATGTCGTTGAGTTTCATGTCGAGTTTCAGGCTCGACGCTATCTCGCGGCTTCTGTGGAGGGTGTGGTCTTCTTGGCGTATGGCTTCGAGAAACTTCTCCACGTCGTTGGCGCGGGCGCGACGATAGATTTTTTTCAGCTCGCCGACAGGTGTGTCGTTTTTCTTGCGCCGACGTTGCCGCTCGATGAGTTCGCCCACCATTGTCACTATTCCGATGTCGTGTCCGATGGAGGTCTCTACCGCAACTAACTCGCCCTCAAGGAGATTCATCTCCGAAGGATAACTGTAGAAGTCTTTTCTGTCGTTCTTGAAACGTACCTCCGCCACTAACAACTCGCCCTCTCTCGGTGTCTCGGTCTCATAGTCCTTGAGCCAGTTGAAACTGTCGAGCTTGCACTGTCCGTGGCGCAAAACATTGCTGGCGAACTCGTATTTGTCGGCTTTTATGCGGCATCCGCGGTGAAAATCGTTGGTGAGAGTCTTTTTCATGTCGTCGTGCAACGGCCATGTGATATTAAACTCCTCGCTATCGTCCAGCTTGTTCACCATCCGGTCTTCCTGTTCCTCGTCATTCATATTGAGTTTTTGAGATGCCGACTTTAGCAAACCATCAGTGTTTTCAGTGGTTTTATTTATATTTTTGTCAAGAATCGCTTCTCCGTTGAATTCTTTTGTCTCCATAAAATAAAAATTATATGATATATTTTAATAACCTGCAAAGATAGTGAAAATTGTATTACGAACCTTTATTTTTTGTATTTTTGCGGAATGAAGCATGTTTTTGGTTCTACGAGCGAGGAT
>UQNO01000039.1 GCA_900542475.1 uncultured Bacteroidota bacterium | reverse complement strand
CGCCCAGATTTGCATTCTGTCCGGCAACGACGTCACGACCACCTCCTTCAGCATACCGCATTTCTCCGCAAGGTCTTTCGGAATCTGAATCCGCCCGCTCGCGTCCATCGTCACGACCCTCGCACCGGCGTTGATGCGTCGCATCATCATGAGATTTTCCTTCTTGAACGGATTCAGCTTGCCAAGTTTATCCTGCAATTTACGCCAGTCGTCCTTCCCATACACGTCAAGGCAGGTCTCGAACAGACCCGGGCGCAGCACAAGGCCCTCGTTCAAGGCGTCGCCTATCTGCTCCTTGAAACTACTTGGCAAAAGCAACCTCCCCTTGGAGTCTAATTTACAATAATATTCACCTATCGGATAATTCATTTGCATACAAATTTTTCAGCATGTAAAATTACACATTTTTTCCCACTCTCTCCCACTTTTTTGCATTTTTTTTAAAAAATTTATCAACAGAGTTATCAACAGGCGAAAAAGTTATTAACATCTCCCGCAATTGTTGCGGGAAAAGCGCGGAGAAACAGAGACATCTCCCTCATCATGGAAGCGTCAAAATTATTTGTCGGAGATTTCTCTTTTGCGTTTCAGTCGAAACGACGAAAAAAAATTGTATTTTTGCAAAAAATTGTATTAAAATGCTGATTAAGACCGCGTTTTTTCTTCAGAGCAACACCAGCGTTGCCAGTCTTCCGAAGGCCGACAAGCCGGAATACGCCTTCATCGGGCGTTCCAACGTAGGGAAATCATCGCTCATCAATATGCTCGCCGGCAACGGCAAGTTGGCGAAAGTGTCCGCCACTCCGGGGAAGACAATCACCATCAACCATTTCATCGTCAACGACGAATGGTATCTCGTCGACCTTCCGGGATATGGCTTTGCGAAACGCTCGCAGAAAGAGCGCGAATTGTGGAAGCAGATGCTTGACGAATACATTTTAGGCCGCCCCAACCTCATCACTACCTTCGTATTGGTCGATAGTCGCATCGAACCTCAAAAAATCGACCTGGAGTTCATCTCGGGCCTTGGCGAGAACAACATTCCTTTCGTGATTGTGTTTACCAAAGCCGACAAGCTGAAGAGCGGACAACTCTCGAAAAACATCGAAAATTACAAGAAAAGACTTTTGGAGGAATGGGAGGAGCTTCCCACAATGATTGTCACGTCATCTGAAAAGAGGACAGGGAAAGACGAGATTTTAGATTTGATTGACGAGTATAACAAAGATTTTAGACAAGATTGAGACGACAAGGCATCGACAGCCAAAACCCATGGGCTCCGTTTGTCTTGTCTGAAAGATTTCAAACGGCGACGGGGTCTTTTTTCCTTTTCATAAACAATATTTGCAGCGAAAATACATTTTCGCTGCAAATATATCGGTTTTTCAAATTCATCAATTATCAGCCTAACGCACAAGACGCACGCTATAACCGTAGTAGCGATAGTCGTACTGATTCGTCTGCACCTTGTCTTTCTTTAAATAGACGCAATTTGCCTGATTAACTACAGAAGAAGGAGATGACGACCAGTAATAGCCGGCGGAACCAGTTTCTGAAACAGTAACATTTTTACGGTAGCCCGCGGCTGGCAGGAAGATAGCGCCGCAGAGTTCCATCACAGTCCACGTTTCCCCTTCGTAGTTGTTCCGACTCCATCCTTCTTTTTTGTCAAAACCAGGCTTGAAGTTGCAACCTGAAGGAAGTTCCCATGAGTCAGGAAGAAGGACTATGCCAGGCACATTGTTGACAGTAGCCGCCGCATGCTTCTCTTTACGAGTTGCATTTTTTTCATTGAACAAATATTGCCACTCTTCTTTTGTCAGAGTGCGCCAGTCGTTATGACCGTCAAGATTTGCGATGTTGGCAACCTTGCCCCAGTCCTTAAAATCACCATTATAGTCTCCATAAGTCGTACTGTTGTTTATGCCGTAGTATGTAGAGGCTGTGCTCCAACCAAAGAGGTCAACAGTGCCGTCGGCGTTCAATTTTCCGTTACCTGTAATGTTTGTATTTGCAGTATTATTGCCAATATAGCTCCACTGGTCTGGCGCAAACGACCATGTCCAGCCTTTATAAGCCATAGAAGATGTTGTTCCTGTCGCCTGCAGGTTGCCGGACGAGAAACGCACTTTCTTATTTGCGCCGACACTGAACAAATTATCCGCCGTGCCTGGTTCGAGGGCTATTGCATTGATGTTATCTTTATAATATTTGTTGGCTTCGATTTCAGGAACTTCAACGGTCACAGTTTTGTAACCATCGGCATAAAGTTTCGCTTCCCCGGCAGGCTGTGGCAGCACTATCGCCCATTTCTCGGTATTGCTCTCCGAGTGAAGCATTATATCTCCAAAACCGTCCTTGGAGTATGTGTAAGGATTGACAGAAGCGGCGCCATTGTTTGCGTTATTAGCGGCAAAGTTCACAGTCACCTTGTTGTACATTCCACTTAGCGTCACCTGCTTGTCAGTGCCGTCATCTGCAATGGGGAACTTCATAATGGAGCAGTAGTTTTCAAGTGTCGCTGTATAGTTCTCCTGTTCATTTTTATAAAAATATTTTGAGTGGCCGTAAGAAATCACCGGATACTTACTTGTCTGGTCAGTGATATAAACGCTCTTGGGTTCTATCGTGCCGCCTTTGTTGCCCATGAAATAGAAATGGAGATAGTCGTTCTCGTTCAAAGGCTTGCCCAAATCGAACAATTTCCCCTTAAACTTATTAATACCATCGTCGTATGTGAGATAGCCGACACACTCGCCGTTGTTGCCGACATAAATGATGTCGCCGGCTTCAAATGTAACGGTGGCGTATGTGGCAGCTCCATTGGGGTCAACGACAACTTTTGAGCCGCCGTCAACGTCGAGGGTGATGTAAACGCCGTTGGCGGGTGCAGTGGCTATTGTCTCGAGGTTCTTCCTGCACTGGGTGAAGCCGAGCATCATGGCGAGGGCTGCGAGCATGGCAGCGCCTTTCTTCAAGGAG
Source organism: uncultured Bacteroidota bacterium (assembly GCA_900542475.1). GTDB lineage: Bacteria > Bacteroidota > Bacteroidia > Bacteroidales > F082 > Limimorpha. The sequence goes on along the minus strand of UQNO01000039.1, from coordinate 13,981 downwards.
CGTCTGCGGCGCGCCAGGGCGTAGCCGGCGCCGGCGATACCGAGAACGAGCAGTCCGCCGCCGAGAGGGGCATCCTGGCCGATGCCAAGGTTCATAATCGCCCAGTCGCTTGCAAAACGGTTGCCGCCATTAAAGTCGTTATTGCGGAACCAGTCCTCGCTTTGAGCGTTCATCGTCGTTGGCGACAGCACTACCAGTGCCATCGCCAGAGAAAGCAGAAAGGCTTTCAATGTCGTTGTTTTTTTCATGATATTTAGTGTTGATTAATAGTGCAGAGGGAGCCTTAAGGCGGATAAGGGCGGTAAGGGCATTAAGGGCGGTAAGGGCATTAAGGGCGTTAAGGGCATTAAGGGCGTTAGGGCCATTAAGGGCATTAGGGGCATTAGGGGCGTTAGGGCCATTAAGGGCATTAAGGGCATTAAGGGCATTAAGGGCGTTAAGGGCGTTAAGGGCGTTAGGGCCATTAAGGGCATTAGGGCCATTAAGGGCGTTAAGGGTGGTAAGGCTGTGGTGGTTGGTTTTTAGTCTAAGTTGTTGATAATCAGAGAGTTGCCCCCCCCCCACGTGCATATAGCGGGGGCGTCAGACGCTGTTGGGAGCGTCTTTACAGGCGGGGAGTCGTATTTCTGTGGCTTCCTTTTCATATTTTCGGGTGCAAAAATACGAAGAAAATCAATACGATAAAAAAAAAATGAAAAATTTGAAACTAAATTATTGATTTTCAAACTTCTTAATTATCTCTTCCGGCGTTAATCCGAGGTTTTCGATAGAAGCCGTGCAGTCGGCGGCGAACTCGCCATCGGGATAAAGAGCGAGATACTGTTCATAAAGTTTCTTGGCCATGTCAAGGTTCTCGTATCTCGTCTCGAAAATGAATGCTTTTGCAAACAAAGCGGCTTGTGTGCGAGGATAATCGGGATATTTGTCCAACAATTCGTCTATGATATAGATTGTGCGTTGAGGCTCGTTGAGGTTCATAGAGACATCAACGGCTTTGAAAAGACATTCCGGAGCCTTTTCATCATTCGGATTGGCGACGGCGAAATCACAATACGCCGAGACCAAATCACTTGCGACATTTGGATTTATGGCGTTTGCTGTCGCGAACATCTGTTTCTCGAGTTTTTCAATCCTCTTCATCTGGTTGTTGTAGCAGCCCATTAAAAACAAGGAAAGAACCGCTATTAATGCCAAAGGTTGTTTCATGGTATTCATTTTATTGTTCAGTTGTCGTCATTTCCGGCGAAGTCGAGGTCATGCGCGCCTCCAGTGACGATTTCTTTATCGTCTGTGTTTTTTATTGGGGAATATCATTTTGTAGTCAACGTCCACGTTGCCTTCCGAGATATTACGCAATTTATTTTTAAGCAACATCTTACGCATAGAGCTTATTCTATCCACATAGCATTTTCCTTCCAGATGGTCGTACTCATGCTGTATGACACGCGCCACGATGCCGTCAAACTCCTCTTCATGTTCCACAAAGTTCTCGTCCATATAATACATTTTCACCTTGCTTGGACGTTCCACGTCCTCGCCCATGTCGGGCAGGCTGAGGCAGCCCTCTTTGAACATCCATGGGTCGCCGTAAAGTTCAAGAATTTCCGCGTTTACAAACACCTTCTTCACTCCCGCGCCCTCTGGATATTTATCTTTAAACGGGTCACAGTCGATAACGAAAAGACGTATCGACTTGTTGATTTGAGGCGCTGCCAGTCCAACACCTTCGGCATAGTACATAGTCTCGAACATATCGGCGATAAGTTGCTGAATTTCCGGACTGTTTTCTTCAATATCCTCGGCCACGTGCTTAAGCACAGAGTGACCGTAAGCCACAATTGGTAATACCATTTTATTTATCTTTTGATTTTCGTTTGTTATTTTTTCGAGTTCATATATGATTGCAGTATTATCGTCGCGCTTATTGTATCGACGAGTTCTTTATTTTGACGCTGCTTCCGGCTCAAGCCTGCGTCGAGCATGGTCCGGTGTGCCATCACGGAGGTAAAACGCTCGTCGAAACGTTTTATTTCCATGTCGGGCAGAGTTTTTTTCAGTTGTTTCAAGAAAGGCTCGATATACCGCGCCGATTCCGACGGGTTGTTGTGCATGTCTTTAGGCTCGCCCACCACTATTTCATCGACTTCCTCTTTTTTCACGTAATCCTGTATGAAAGCGAGCAAGTCGCAGGCTCTGACGGTCGTCAATCCGTTGGCGATGATGCGCAACGTGTCGGTCACGGCGACGCCGCAACGCTTTCTGCCATAGTCAATTGCCATTATTCTGCCCATTCCTGAAAAAATTTTTTGCAAAAATAACGATATTTTTCTTTTTGTATTAAAAAAAACTGTACTTTTGCACCCGCAATCAGATGGTAGATGTAGCTCAGTTGGTTAGAGTACCGGATTGTGGTTCCGTGGGTCGTCGGTTCGAATCCGACCTTCTACCCTCAAACTTGAACGTCTCTCAACGCCTCGTTGAGAGACGTTTTTTTATCTGTTGACAGGTTTCTTTTCTTGATTATCAACGCGCAAGCTACTTGATAGTCGCCCGCGGGGAAGTGTTTGACATACGAGCCGGGCACCACCACCGAGCGCGCCGGCACCACGCCTTTGTATTCCACGGGTTTGTTTCCGGTCACGTCGATAATCTTCGTTGATTGGGTGATGACGGTATTCGCGCCGAGTACTGCCTCTTCCTCTATCCTCACACCTTCCACCACGACACATCTCGACCCGATGAAGCAGTTGTCTTCGATGATGACGGGCGCTGCCTGCACCGGCTCGAGCACACCGCCTATGCCCACGCCGCCGCTGAGATGCACGTTTTTGCCAATCTGGGCGCACGAGCCCACCGTTGCCCAGGTATCGACCATAGTGCCGCTGTCAACGTATGCACCTATATTAATATATGAGGGCATCAACACCGCTCCTTTGTTGACGAATGCGCCGTAGCGCACCGCCGCCGGCGGCACCACGCGCGCGCCGACCTGCTCGAAACCGCCTTTCAACGGAATCTTGTCGTAATACTCGAAGATGCCGCTCCTCGACACCTCCATGTCGTTTATCGGGAAAAACATGATGACGGCCTTCTTCAGCCACTCGTTCACAACCCATTGACCATCAATCTTTTCAGCCATGCGCATCTCGCCTTTGTCAAGCCTGTTCACCGCTTCGCGGACAGCGTCGCGAGTTTCGTTTTTCGCCAACAGCGAGCGGTCGTCCCATGCCTTTTCTATGATGTTTCTTATCTCGTTCATCAGGATAATTTTTTGCAAAGATAAGGATTTTTCACCAAAGACATGAGCATCGAAAATCTTTCCGTCGCAAAAAACACCTAACAACAAACCTTTGACACAGGGGCGACATTCATTTTGAGGCAATTGTCGGCCATAGATTTAGTGCGACTCCGCATCCGGCGATTCCTTTGTCAACAATTTTGACGGAATCATGTCGCGGGTTGCGACATAGCCTTAATAAACCATGAAAAACACCGAGAGTCTTTCCTTTCTCACAGGCACAGGTCCGGGATTACGTCGGCTGCGCTGCGAGGGCGGCGTGCTTTCGGGCAATTTGAACGTGCAAGATAGATTGAGGGGATATATTTTCGCGAATTATGCGGAAGTTGCGCGAGAAATTTTTATCTTTGCAAAAATTTTTTATGAAAAGCAACGACTTCCTTTCTCCTTCACAAATCGCCTGGCGGCGTTACAAAAAGAACGTTGCAGGCATGATTTCGTTGGTTTTCATCGTTTTATGCGCGTTGACGGCGCTGTTTGCCTATTTCATCATTCCCGACAACACTCCGGATGCGAACACTCAAATTTTGGAGATTTCCACTCAAAAACCCGGCTTCGAGGTTGACATTTTGCTTGTCAACAAACCGACAAAAGTCGAGAAAGTGGGGTTTTTCAAGAAACTTTGGAGCGGGCAGCCATCGCCATACCGCCAAATCCCTGTTGATTCCGTGAAATTTGGCGAAAAAACGACAATTGCATACATCTTCAACCCCGAACATGAAGGTGCGGTACAAGAAGAGGTCATCGACAACAGCTTATTACCTGAAAATCCTGTAGTTCACCGCAAATACATTCTTGGCACCGACCAGTTTGGGCGCGACTTTTTGAGCCGCCTCGTCCTCGGCGCTCGCATAAGTCTCTCCGTTGGTTTCATAGCTGTTGTTCTTTCCGTTGTCATCGGTCTTTTCATCGGGGGCCTCGGCGGCTTCTTTCGGGGGCGTGTCGATGATGTCGCCATGTGGCTCGTCAACGTGGTCTGGTCGCTACCCACATTGTTGATAGTCATAGCGATAACATTCGCGCTTGGCAAAGGCGTGGTACAGGTGTTCATTGCCGTCGGTCTCACCATGTGGGTCGAGGTGGCACGCGTGGCAAGAGGCCAGATTTTATCGATAAGAGAGACGACCTTCGTCGAGGCAGGACACGCACTCGGTTTAAAAAACGCAAGAATCATAATACGGCATATCATTCCCAACATCATCAACCCTATCATCGTCATCTCGGCGGCAAATTTCGCCACGGCGATACTTCTCGAGGCTGGCTTGAGTTTCCTGGGCATCGGAGTTCAGCCGCCAATGCCGTCGTGGGGCTCGATGATAAAGGAAAACTACGCCTACATCATCCTCGACGATGCTTATTTAGCCGTGCTTCCAGGCATCGCCATCATGTTGCTTGTACTCGCTTTCATGCTCATGGGCAATGCGCTCCGCGAGGCTCTTAATGTCAAAAAATAATATTTTTCGTTAATTATATAAGGTGTCAAAAATTTTTGTAATTTTGCGCACTCAAAAAAAAGCGGATGTGGCGTAATTGGTAGCCGCGCCAGACTTAGGATCTGGTTCCGTGAGGAGTATGGGTTCGAGTCCCTTCATCCGCACATGTAAATTACATATATTATTGATAATGAAGACTATACAGACAGCAAAAGGCGACCTTCTCGCCACAATCCAAATCGACATCGAAAAAGCCGATTTTGCGGAAGATGTCAAGAAAGAATTGAAAAACTACCAGCATAAAGCAGTCCTTCCTGGCTTCCGCCAAGGGAAAGTGCCGTTCGGAATGATTGAGAAAATGTATGGTTCCGCAGTCACTTTTGACAAATTAAACAAGAAGGTTTCCGAAGCTCTCAACAAACATATACTTGAAAATAAGCTCGACATCATGGGCTACCCGCTGTCAGACCCGGAAAAACAGCAGCCCACCGACCCGGAGACTCAAGAGACGATGAGTTTCTTCTTCGAGGTCGGCCTCAAGCCGGAAATAAAAGTCGAACTCGACAAGATTGCCATAAACGACTACAACATCAAGGCTTCCGACAAGGAAATTGACGAGACAGTCAAACGCATTCAGGAAGGCAACAAGAAAGACGACAAGCTTCCAGAGCTCGACGAAGAGTTTTTCAAGATGATTTTCCCCGGCAAGGAAATCAAAGATGTCGAGACATTCCGCAAGGAAATCGCCACCGAGATGGAACGCCAGTATGTGGTCGAGGCCGAACGCATGTTCTTGAACGCCGCTATCGACAAACTCGTGAGCGAGGTGAATTTCGACATGCCCGACGCATTCTTGAAACGCTGGATTGTCGCCAACAGCGAAGGCAAAGTCAGCGAGGAAGATGTCGAGAAGAACTACGACAGCGTGTATTCAAAGACTTTCAGATGGCAGCTCATCGAGGAGACAATAGCGAAAGCCAACCCTGAACTTGTCCTCAAAGAAAAGGAGCTCCGCGACTTCGTGACGAAGATGTATTTCGGTCAGCTTGACATCGCAGGCATGAGCGACGACATGAAACAGCGTCTCGACGGCATCGTCGATTCGGTTTTGAAGGACGAGAACCAGCGCGAGAATATCAAGAACCAGGTAGCCGACAACAAAGTCACCGCATTCCTGAAGAAAGCGATGAAAGTGAAGGTCGTTGACACCGACTACGAAGGCTTCGTGAAGGCTGTCCTTCCAAAGGAAGAGAAAGAACCTGCAAAGAAGACGACAAAGAAAGCAGTCGAGAAGAAGGCGGAGAAAGCCCCGGAAAAGAAGGAGGAGCCGAAGAAAGAAGCGGAGACAGCGAAAAAGCCTGCCGCAAAGAAGACGACAAAGAAAACAGCGAAATCGGACAACGAATAACAGCAACGACGCGAAGAAATGCGTTTTAACAACCGAGACATCATGAACACCAACAACGAATTTTACAAATACGCCACCAGGCATCGCGGCATCAATGGTTTAGGTCTTGAGAAATACGCCAACACCATTACGAGTTTCATTTCCCCAACTATCATCGAGGAGCGTCAGCTCAACGTGGCGCAGATGGACGTTTTCTCTCGTCTGATGATGGACCGTATCATTTTCCTTGGCGACCAGATTGACGACTATGTTGCCAACATCATACAGGCGCAGTTGCTTTTCCTTGAATCAGCCGACCCAAAACGCGACATTCAGATTTATCTGAACTCTCCTGGCGGCTCGGTGTACGCCGGTCTCGGCATCTACGACACCATACAGTTTATCCAGCCTGACGTGGCGACCATCTGCACTGGCATGGCAGCCTCTATGGCAGCGGTGCTGCTCTGCGCCGGCGCCGACGGAAAGCGTTCCGCCCTCAAGCACTCACGCATCATGATTCACCAGCCCATGGGCGGGATGCAGGGACAAGCCTCTGACATCGAAATCACAGCCCGCGAGATTCAAAAGATTAAAAAAGAACTGTACGAAATCATCGCCCTGCACACCAAACAGCCTTACGACAAGGTGTGGGCAGACTCCGACCGCGACTATTGGATGACAGCGGAAGAAGCCAAAGCATACGGAATGGTCGATGAAGTGTTAGTTAAGAACAAATAATGGCTAAACATCAAGAAAACGCTTGTTCGTTTTGCGGACGTCCAGAGAGTCAGGTCGGCCTCCTCCTCGCAGGCATCAACGGCTTTATATGCGATGAGTGCGTCAACCGCGCCCATCAGATGCTCAAAGAGGAGACGGCGTATCGCAGAAAAGCCGCTATCCCCGACTTCAAGATTCTCAAGCCTCTTGAAATCAAGAATTTCCTCGACCAATATGTCATCGGGCAAGACGCGGCGAAACGCGTGCTTTCCGTCGCCGTTTACAACCATTATAAACGTCTGAACCAGCAAGAAACCGCCGACGAGGTGGAGATAGAGAAGTCGAACATCGTACTCGTTGGCGAGACAGGAACAGGCAAGACCTTGTTGGCGAAGACCATTGCGCGAATGCTGAACGTGCCTTTCGCCATTGCCGACGCCACGATATTAACAGAGGCAGGCTACGTTGGCGAAGACGTGGAAAACATTCTTGTGAAACTTCTCCAGGCAGCCGACTATAATGTGGCTGCGGCAGAGAAAGGCATAGTGTTCATCGATGAAATAGACAAAATAGCACGCAAGGGCGACAACCCCAGCATCACCCGCGACGTATCGGGCGAAGGCGTGCAGCAAGCCATGCTGAAACTCCTTGAGGGCACCGTCGTCAACGTGCCTCCGGAGGGCGGACGCAAGCACCCGGAACAGAAGATGATTCAGGTCAACACCAAAGACATTCTCTTCATCGCGGGCGGCGCTTTCGACGGCATCGACAAAATCATCGCCAATCGCGTGGGTACCAACGCCATAGGCTATGGCTCCGACCTGAAAAGACAAATCGACCGTAACAATATGCTTCAGTATATCGCACCATCGGATTTGAAAAAATTCGGTCTCATTCCGGAAATAATAGGTCGTTTCCCAATATTAACCTATCTCAATCCCCTTGACAGGAACACTCTGAAGCGCATACTCACAGAGCCGAAGAACGCTATCACCAAGCAGTTCACAAAACTCTTCGGAATGGACGACATAGAATTAATCATCAAAGACGAGGTGCTTGACTTTATCGTTGACAAGAGCATCGAGTTCAAACTCGGAGCCCGCGGACTGCGCTCCCTCCTCGAAGCCATTCTCAACGACGATATGTTTGACATGCCATCATCAAATAAGAAAAAACTCGTCGTCAACTTAAAATACGCAAAAGAAAAGTTCGAGAAATCGAAGATTAGCGAACTGAATATTTAGCCGTCATTTTCCTCTTCCCTGAACCACAATCAACACGGTGTAAATCAGAATCTTTATATCGACGGCGAGGTTCATGTTTTCGATATACAATATATCATATTTCAGGCGTTCCACCATCTCGTCAACAGTTGATGCGTAACCGAACTTCACCTCACCCCAGCTGGTGATTCCGGGTTTGATACGAAGAAGCATCCTATAATGCGGTGTTTTCTGCACAATCTGGTCGATATAATATTGACGTTCAGGACGATAGCCCACAATAGACATCTTTCCTCCGAGCACGGTGAAGAATTGAGGAATCTCATCGAGACGTACTTTCCTCATGAACTTGCCCCACCTGGTGATACGAGGGTCGTTGTCTTTCGACAGTTGCGGTCCCCTATCCTCGGCGTCGACATACATACTCCTGAATTTCAACATGTTAAACGGCACACCATGCTGTCCGATACGTTCCTGTCTATAAAAAACCGGGCCTGGCGACGAACATTTCACCATTATTGCGGTGAATATGTAAACCGGCGATAACAAGACGATGACAAGAATGGACGCAATGACATCGAACAGTCGTTTCGCCACCTGCTGCCATACCGGCATGGGCTCCGGTGTCACTTGAATGAGTGAGGCATGCCAGATACCCTCCTGTTTAACAGCGCCGAAAACCAACTCCTGCATCAATGGAATGATTTTCACCGTCACATCAGCACTCTCCAACGCCACCAAAATCTTGTCGATGGTCTCTGTCTCCGACCGCTCGATAGCGATGATGACCTCTTCAATATCATAGTTTTTGATAACATCTGCCAAGTCATTGTATGAACCCAGATGCGGAATGTATTTCTCCACTTTATAAGCGTCCTTGTCGAAAACATTCACAAAACCGACTATGATGTTTCCCGAAGCGAATTTCTGCTCCGATATTTCCTTGTAAATCGAGCAGGCGTTACCATTACTGCCGATTATCAATGTGTTAAAGCCAATCTCACCGTTGTGAATTCTTTTCGCAGTGACAGACGTTATTATCAATCTGCCGATATATGTCAAGGAAAACTGCAAGCCATACAGCATCACAAACAAGGTGTAATAAAGCTTGTAATTTGTTATATTATCGTCAAGAATAATTGCAAAAAACAGCACTATCGCGCCAATCAGCGTCACCAGAATTGTCTGTCCAAGTTCACGCACACGCGATTTCAAATACACCTTTTGATACGAACCGGAAAGCATGAACAGAAGCAGCCATGCAAAGGGAATTATGATAATTCCGATCCAGAAATTCTTATCTTCGACAACCACATTGAGATTTGCGAACATGTCGCCGGGTTCCATCGTCTTTCTGAAGCAGAAGAACACCGACCAGGTCACGACAGAGGCGAACCAGTCCCATAAGACATATCTGAAAGTCTGTTTCCGTTTATTGATTTTCTTACTCACGGCAAATCAACTTTATATTGTCAAAATAAAAATCAGCCGTTTCGTCGCCCGACACATTGCCGCCGATATAAATCTTAAAATACAAGGCGTTGTAGTTATCTGTGACCGTAGGGCTGAAATTGATATATATCTTTTTCCATGTATCCGAGGCTTTCACATAATACAACTCTTTGTCTTGCAATCCATTCTGTGCAGACATAACATACATTCCGACGAGGATATCCTTGTCACATTTATAATCCATTTCCATTATCACATAGCCACCTGCGGCTGGCAAATTTGCCAACTCACCTGTCACGATGCGGAACCGCTTAATGCTGTCGCCCACATGGACATGTCCCGAACGATAGTGGTTTATGGTGTCGAGAGGGTCCATCCAGGCATTAGGATTTGTGCGGTGGCTAATTTGATTAAGTTCGGCGTATGTAGAGTCGAGGCGTGAAAACTTGATATTGTTTATCTCCTCGAAATCTTCCATCAGTTTGAAATGCATCGTTGTAGCAGTGTCGATACTATAATATTTCGTTGTCGGCGCTACTGTCCCAATCTCACCTTCCACGAATGTATGTTTGATTTTATAAGGCTGATAAAAAGGGTATTGTATCCTTGTCGAAGCTATACCGTTCATTTTCACGCCGGGATAAAGTTGCAATGTTTTCTCGCCTTTCTCAAGTACCGGCAGCAAGGCATAGACTCCGTCTTTATGATTTTTAAACTCAAAACAGCCATGCAGGTTACCGTTCAGATAGACCCATGCGTCGGTAATGGCTTCCGTGGCTGCGCCTTCCAGCTCGTAATTAGTGGTCAGAGACCATGGTTCAATGCGAAGATAGGCGGGAATCTCCTGACTTCCTTTGAATTTTTTACATGAAAATGACAACAACACAATTGCGAGCAAAAATATGTAACGAAGACTCTTCATAGGCAGCCTTTTTTATTTTCAACGAAGTTAAATTACAAATATTGTTTTATTCCAGATGTTTTTTTAGTTGATTTTTATGTTTGTCGATTTCGTCCAAAATCTGGTATGCGACTTTCAGGACATCGACGCCGTCTTCAATGGTTACCGGGGGGTTCGTGTTTGTCACTATTGCGTCGTGGAATTTTTCCAATTCTGTTTTGATAGCGTTGATTTGATTTACCGGCAGTTCTTCCACGGATATTTTCTTTGCTGTCCCATTCGGGAGGTCAAGTGTCATGTCGAATGGGCCTGGCACGCCGTTTACGTCTTCAACTCTCACTATATCGGTTTTTTTCTCCATGAAATCCATGGTGATGTATGCTCCATTTTGGAAGATACGGAATTTACGCATGTTTTTAAGCGAGATACGGCTTGTCGTGAGATTCGCCACCGCGCCGTTTTCAAATTCCAGTCTTGCCGTGATGATGTCCGGTGTCGGGCTTACTATCGACACGCCGCTGGCATGAATGGATTTTATCGGGGATTTCACTATTGTGAGAAGGATGTCGATGTCGTGCACCGTCAGATCCAGCACGACCGGCACGTCGCAGCCACGCGGGTTGTAGAGAGCCAGGCGATGCACCTCTATGAACACCGGGTCGTTGATATGCGGTTCCGCGGCGATAAATGCCGGGTTGAAACGCTCTACATGTCCCACCTGCACTTTCACCTTGGCTTTTTTCGCCAAGTCGATGAGTTGATTCGCCTCCTTCACCGTCGCCACCACAGGCTTCTCGATAAACACGCTCTTGCCCTTCGCAATGGCTTTGGAAGCACAGTCGAAATGCGCTATCGTAGGTGTCACAATATCCACGACATCGACAGAATCAATGAGTTCGTCTATCGAAGTGTAGTTTTTGACACCGGTTTCGGCGGCCACTTTCTTCGCTGTGTTCCCATCTTGGTCGCAGAAACCAACCAACTCGTATTTTTCAATTTGTTTGATGCAGTTGATATGAATTTTTCCGAGATGACCTGCACCTAAAACCCCTATCTTTAACATAAATAAAATTTTTGCAAAGATAGTAATTTTTTGTATTTTTGTAACATAAAATTCAAACATGCAGGAAGACAGTTATCGTCATAAGGGAATGCGCCATAATTTGGTGCAAGAGCTTAAGGATAAAGGCATTACCGATGTCGATGTCCTTGATGCGATAGGCGTTGTGCCTCGTCATGTTTTTCTTGAGTCGATGTTTGTGGAGTTTGCTTATCAGGACAAGGCGTTCCCGATAGGTTCCGGGCAGACCATCTCGCAGCCGCTCACTGTGGCTGTGCAGAGTCAGCTTCTCGGCGTGAGCAGGGGCATGAAGGTGCTTGAAATAGGCACCGGCTCCGGCTATCAGTCATGTGTCCTCGCACAGATGGGCGCGAAGGTGTTCACAATAGAGCGTCAGCGCAATCTATACATGAAGACGAAGACTTTTTTAGCCGAGTTTCCGTATAATATCAAGACTTTTCTTGGCGATGGAAACAAGGGGCTTCCGACTTTTGCGCCTTTCGACAGGATATTGATTACAGCAGCAGCCCCCGAAATACCGCAAGCTCTTGTAAATCAGTTGAAAACAGGCGGGGTCATGGTTGTTCCCCTCAATGACGAGGTCGATGCCTCAAAACAGACCATGCTGCGTCTCACGAAGCAAAGCGACGGAGCCATGTTTAGAGAGGAGTTCGGCGACTGCCGTTTTGTGCCGATGCTCAAGGAAATAGGTCGCGATTAATCTTATTTCACCTTGAATTTCAAATACTTGATAGTTAATCCCTGCTTAAGCCACATCGACTCGTAATAAGTACGAATAGATTTCACTTCGAGCTCGTCGTCGTTGGCGTATAAGTCGTTGTAGTTGTATATTACCGGGTAATTAGACTCTGCGATGACTTCCAAGGTGAACTCATACAGAAGGTCGCTATCTGTTTTCAGGTTGACATAGCTGTCTTTTTTCAGAAACGTCTTATATCTTTCAAGATATATAGGGGCGGTGAGGCGTTTGCGCGCTTTCAGTATCTGGGGGTCGGGGAATGTTATCCATATCTCGTCGATTTCACTCTCGCCGAAGAAATTTTCAATAAGCTCGATACGTGTACGCACAAACGCCACGTTTTTCAAGCCCTCGGCGATGCCTTGCTTCAATCCGACCCACATTCTCGCCCCTTTGATATCGACACCTATGTAATTAATGTCGGGATGCGCCTTTGCCAATCCGATAGTATATTCGCCTTTGCCGCAGCCAAGTTCGAGAACTATCGGGTTGTCGTTGCCAAAAAACTCGCGCCATCTGCCTTTCAACGGAAATCCCTCCTCTTTGACACGCTCAAAGGAATACTCGAAAAGATTATCGAAAGTCTTGCATTCGGCAAAACGCTCTAATTTGTTTTTCTTTCCCACAGTTTTATTTTTTACGTAACAGCCAGGCGGCTTCGTTATATTCTTTCTTTATGATTTCCAGACGTTTAAGAGCCATATCCTTGCCTTTCACAAACTCGTATGCCACACGCACATTGCCTTTGTCGTTCATCGGAAGTGCGACGGCGGTTTCAAAGCCCAGCGACTGAAACTGTTGCACACATTTCCGCGCCGCCGCCTCGTTTTTCATAGAGGCGCCGATGATATAATAAAAACTGTCGTCAACGGGCTTAAGAGCCTCGCGGTCGCGAGGTTGAAGATATGTCACTTCTGTTTTAAACAGCGGGAGATTCATTTCCAAGGGAGAGAACAGCTCGACATTGGCAGATGTCACTGCTTCCATTTTTTCACCTAAACATTTGACTACAAATTCGTTAGGTGAGGAATAGAACAAAGGGTTCCACGAGGCGAACTTCGAGTCGTTCTTGTCGGCGCCCCAGCCGAGGAACACCAGAGCCATCGCTATCATCATCGAGCAAGCGGCGGCGCGGAACCATTTGTAATTGTGTCTGTTGACTTGATGAGGCTTGATTTCTTTTTTTTCCTCATGAACCGTCATCACGGTGTTTTTCGCTTTCCGTTCTGTCGCGATTTGTTCGGCTATATGCTTGTATGTCTCTCTTCTGTATATCGGCTGTGCTTTAAGTGTGGCGAGGCCGAACGCGTCGCCGAGCAGGTTCATGTTTTCATCAAGTTGAAAGACATAATCGCTGTCGTCGAGGCGGCTAAGCACGCCCAGGTCGTCGAGGCGCAACACTCCGCTTGCTTCTACGACCGCAAGGCTGCGCATTGAGAACTCGTGCACCATTTTTGCCGCTTCCGTCATAGAGATGTCTTGTTTTTCAGCCACATAACCCACAAGAAGTCCGTCGTCGGAGAACAGTTGTCCGTTAAACACCACTTCTTTCGACGGCGGGGTCAGCAGATTATTGACATAATCCAGCGAGGCGGAGGTCTCTTTCGAGATGAAAGCCCCGAACTCCGGCACTATGACACAGTCGTAGTCGAAAAGCAGTTCTGCAATATATTTTGTTATCATTCTTTAAATATTTTCTCAATTTTCACGATGTCATCAGGCACATCGACGGAGAAGCTTTCAAACTCCG
>UQNO01000038.1 GCA_900542475.1 uncultured Bacteroidota bacterium | reverse complement strand
GCTATGCCAATAAACATTGATTTTGTTTTTACAGGGGAAAAATAATTGTTGATTATGAAAAAATTATTGGTTGTTATATGTTTATCTCTCATTTTAATATCATGTGATGGTATTGTCGGCAGTCTCTACGATGAGGTGGAGACTGCCTCTATGCCATTTGGTTTCAAGGAGATTAACGAGAATGACAACAGCGGTGTCATATTTATCGATACACGCGATTATGAGAAGTGGACTTATATCAATCTGAAAGATAAGATTGTTGACACAGCCAACATTGTCAAAGGTGACGTTGAGCCGCTGAAATGGGATTTCGCGATGCATCGTTATGATGTGAAGACCAACGGAGGAGCGGCGCGGCAGACGGATTTCGTTTCTTTTGAAGACCTGACAGCCTCGGGCAATTATGAAAACGGTGTTTTTGTCCCCGATACCATGGGCAAAGTCATCGTTGATATGTCGGGTATGATGAATGGAATAGTCGTTTATCATGATACCAATATAAACAAGGAACTGTCGCGTTGGCTAAATGTTGATACAAGTACCATGCCTCCAATCTACACCTTGTCGGGAAAAGTGTATCTGCTGCGTCTTGACGACGGCTCTTATGCTGCCTTGCTTTTTACTGATTTCATGAATGAGTCGAGTGTAAAGTCTTACATAACAATACGTTACATTTATCCGTTGTAAATATATGATATGAGAGAAAAACGATTTCATATAGTTCTTTTGTTAACACTGACTTTTATTTTTGTTGGCAACGGCTTTTCGCAGGATTTGTCATACGCCGCCGATACCTTGGAGTTTAACATTCCGAATGATATGAAAATCCTTGAGACTGTCGTGATTACAGGGACGCGCACTCCAAAGCTTTTGAAAGACGCACCCATTGTGACGCGTGTTATCGAGGCGAGAGATTTCAAGAATACCGATGTTGGCAATGTGCAGGATTTATTGCAGGCCGAGCTTCCCGGTATTGAGTTCACTTATTCCATGAATCAGCAGGTGTCGCTCAATATGCAGGGCTTTGGCGGCAACTCGGTGCTCTTTCTCGTTGACGGTGAACGCATGGCAGGTGAGACACTCGACAACATCGACTATAGCCGTCTATGTCTCGACGACGTTGAACGCATAGAAATTGTGAAGGGAGCCTCTTCATCGCTTTATGGCTCCAACGCAGTGGGTGGTGTCGTGAATGTTATAAGCAAAAAGTCAGATAGACCATGGAACTTGAATCTTAATGCCAACTACGGCACGTTTAACAAACAACGTTATGGCGGGACACTGGGGTTCAAACTGGGACGTTTCAGTACTGCCACGACAGCCCAATATACGTCATGTGACCCGATAAAAATGAAAAATGACGGTGTCTTTAGCACTATTTATGGCAATAAATCCTTGAACGTCAAGGAACGTGTCGGTTTTATATACGGAGGGTTGAGACTTACGGGCAGAGCGGGTTATTTCTTTCGCGAGCGCGAGTCGCAGCAGACATCGCACGACCGTTACCGTGACTTCAGCGGCGGTGTCAAAGGGGAATACGACATTTCTGAAAAAGACGATGTCATGCTTTCATACGGTTTTGACCAATATGACAAGAGCAACTACGCTGTGAACAGCGGCCTGGACGTGCGTTTGTACAGCAATGTGCAGCAGATGGCACGGACGCTTTATAACCACACTTTCGGAAAGAAAAACATACTCACGCTGGGCGGTGATTATATGCGAGATTATCTTATGAGCTACCAGTTTAAGGATAACGGCTCGCATGTGCAGCAAACCGCCGATGCTTTCGCACAGTTTGACTGGAACATTACTGATAAGTTGAACATGATTTCGGCTGTCAGATATGACTATTACTCGCTTTCAAAACTGTATCATTTCTCGCCAAAGTTAGGTCTGATGTATAAGTTTGGGAAAACGTCGCTCCGTGCTTCGTATGCCGATGGCTTTCGCGCCCCTACCTTAAAAGAAATGTACATGAGTTTCGACATGGCAAACATCTTTATGATTTACGGCAACCCCAATTTGAAGCCTGAAACGAGTCACAATTTCAGCATGGCGGTGGAATACACCAGGAATTACTATAACATCACGGTTATGGGATTCTACAACATGGTTTCCAATAGAATCACGACGATATGGAACCAGGCGCTGAACGGCATGGTTTACGACAATATGTCGCCGCTCACAATCTCCGGCCTCGACTGCAATGCCTCTGCTCGCTGGGATTGTGGGTTCAGTGTGCGTCTTTCTTACGTTTTCACCAACGTTAAATACACTGAAGGATTGCGTCTTTCTTCCACACGCCCGCATAGCGCCACGGCTCGCTTCGAATATGGCAGGCAGTGGAACCGTTACGGCTTCGATGTGTCACTGACAGGACGCATTTTGTCGGCAGTGACATGCGATGAATATGTTTCGCTTACCGATTTGAGCAAGACACAACGTGTCACATATCCAGGCTATACCATCTGGAAACTCTCGGTGGTGCAACATATAGGACGAGGAATAAATATCAACGCAAGCGTTGACAACTTGTTCAATTATGTCCCCGAATATTATTACAGCAACTCGCCCGCAACAACAGGAACAACATTCAATATAGGACTTTCCGTTGATGTGGATAAAATTTTCACACAAAGATGAAAAAAAGATTGTTATGGATTTTGGTGGCGTTACTTCTGATGACGACAGTGGCGCTTTGGGTTTGGCATCTTAAGTTCAGTCCGACAAAAATAGCTTTTGTCAACTATCAGATTACGACTTTAGGGCAGATTTATAAAAGCAATGACAACAGTTACATCAAGTTAAAAGAAGTTGGCGTAAATGATTTGAAGCGGTTGAGTGGTTTTGACATGGTGATGATTAACGGTATGGGGCTGCGAATAACGGAGCAACAGCGTGCCGAGTTGATTGCCGTTTCTGAAAAAACCCCGGTCATGACGACTATGGCTACCAATCCGGCGGATAATGTCATTTCATTGGCTGATGCCGATGCAGATGTAGTTGCGAAATATCTCGGCAACGGCGGGCGAACCAACTATCGCAGCATGCTCAATTATATCCGTCGGGAGATTGACGGTAAAAGTTTTCGCACAGAGAGCCCCATGCCTGTGGCCGCTGCCTCCATTGATTTGATTTACCATAAAAACCCGAAAGATTCCGCTGCTGAAGATTTGGGTTTTAATACGATAAAGGATTATGATAAATTCTTGAAAGATAATGGTTTATATAATGAAAAAGCCTCGCGTGTCATCGTGACAGGCTCGATGGGAGAACCTGACGACCTCGTTGCAGAGCTTGAGCGTACTGGTAATATGGTTTATCCTGTGAGGAATATACGTGGTTTTATTTCAGGAGGTCTCGCCGACACGGTGAAGCCTTCTGCCATTATCAACATGGCTCACGGACGAACAGGTGATTTTGTTGTTAATTATGTTGATAGAGAGAATATTCCCTTGTTTACAACGGTTTATGTGCCGCAGCTCACCGCTGATTGGGAGAACGCCAAGATGGGGATGAGCGGCGGCTTCCTCTCGCAAAGCATAGTCATGCCCGAGATTGACGGGGCAATACGTCCGTATGCGGTGTTCTCACATCGTATCAACGATGACGGACTTCAGGAGATTTATGCGGAGCCGGGTCGCTTGAAAGACTTTGTCCAGACGGTTAATAACTATATTTCATTGAAAACCAAGAATAATAAAGATAAGAAAGTCGCGATTTACTATTATAAAGGTCCTGGACAGAATGCCTTGACAGCTTCGGGGCTGGAGGTGCTGCCGTCGCTTTATAATCTTCTGCTTCGTATGAGAGACGAGGGTTATAATGTTGACGGATTACCGGAGTCATCGGAGGAGTTGGGGCGTATGATTCAGCGTCAAGGAGCGGTGTTAGGCACATACGCGCTCGGTGCGTTTGATGATTTTATGAGAGATGGCAATCCGGAACTCGTTGAGCGTCAGCAGTATGAGCAATGGGTCTCACTGTCGCTGCGCCCGGAACGCTATGAAGAAGTGAAAGCGAGTTACGGTGATTTCCCGGGTTCGTATATGGCTGCTGCCGACGGACGCCTGGCGGTGGCTCGCCTTCAATTCGGGAATATAGTGCTGTTGCCGCAGCCTATGGCTGGGTATGGTGACAACGATTTCAAGATTGTGCACGGAACCGATGCAGCACCGCCTCATACATATATCGCGTCATATCTCTGGGCGCGTCATGGCTTTAAGGCAGATGTGATAATGCATTTCGGCACACATGGAAGCTTTGAATACACGCCGCGAAAACAAGTGGCATTGTGCGATAACGACTGGCCGGACCGTCTTATAGGGACAACGCCGCACCTTTATTTATATACAATCGGCAACGTAGGAGAGGCCCTCATCGCAAAACGCCGCTCATACGCCGCATTGCAGTCGTATCTCACGCCACCTTTTAAGGAAAGCGGTGTGAGACGCGAATATCGAGAGCTCGCTGAAGCGGTTAAATCGTATTTCCATGCTTTGGACATGAATCTTGACGCTGATGACAAAGCTTTGGAAATCAAGAAGTTGACGGTTAAACTTGGCATACATCGCAATCTTGAGTTGGATAGCATAATGACAAAACCGTATTCAGAAGACGAGATTGTCAGAATCGATAATTTTGCAGAAGAGCTCTCTACCGAGAAAATCATGGGAAGACCTTATATCCTTGGTGTCCCGTATGAATATGAAAACATCAGAAGCAGTGTTTTCGCCATGTCCGTAGAGCCGATAGCATATAGCGTCTTGGCTTTGGATAAACTCAGGGGCAAAGCCGATGCCAATGCCGAGAGGAAAAAGTCTTTTTTCACGGCACATTATCTTGAGCCCAGCGCTCTTGTGGTTGCTGAAATAATGAAAAATCCTGCTTTGGCTGATGATAAGATGATTTGCAAGGTGGCTGGAATTACTCAAGAAGAGCTTGATAACGCACGTGCATTGCTGGCTGCTGCCGCTCCCGCTGATATGATGTCTATGATGATGGCAAAGTCGAAGGAGAGACCTGCAATGACAGGTGACAAACGTTTCGCGGAAGCGGTTATGGAGATAGAAAGGACGATAAAAAACGTTGATAATTATCGGCGGATGTTGAGTGACAGTCCTGAAAAGGAGCTTGCCTCTGTTATAGATGCCTTGAATGGAGGATACACCTTGCCTTCTCCAGGTGGCGACCCTGTCGTCAATCCTAATGTGCTTCCAACGGGACGAAACTTGTATGGAATCAATGCGGAGGCGACACCAAGCGAGTCGGCATGGGAAAAAGGGAAAATGCTGGCCGAAAACACTATCAAGATGTATCGTCAGAGGCATGGCGACAGCATTCCGCGCAAGGTCAGCTACACTCTATGGAGCGGTGAGTTTGTTGAGACAGAGGGCGCTACCATAGCACAGGTGCTTTATATGCTTGGCGTTGAGCCTGTCCGCGACGCTTTCGGACGTGTAACCGACATTCGTCTGATACCTTCAAAGGAACTCGGTCGCCCTCGAATTGACGTGGTGGTGCAGACCAGCGGACAATTGAGAGATTTAGCGGCTTCGCGCCTGTTTCTTATCAACAGGGCTGTGGAGATGGCTGCCAATGCTGTCGATACGGACTATGACAACTATGTGACGGCTGGCGTCGTGGAGTCGGAACGCACCTTGATAAACAAAGGTCTGTCGCCCAAAGATGCCCGCGAAGCGTCGCGCTATCGTGTGTTCGGAGGCTTGAACGGAGGCTATGGCACCGGCATACAGTCGATGGTGCAAGCTGGCGACCGATGGGAGAAGGAACAAGAAATTGCAGAAACATATCTGAACAACATGGGGGCATATTATGGCGACGAGAACCGCTGGGAAGAGGTGCGACAAAGTGCTTTCGAGGCCGCTCTGACAAACACCGACGCCGTGGTGCAGCCTCGACAAAGTAACACCTGGGGGGCTCTCAGCCTCGACCATGTATATGAGTTCATGGGAGGTCTGAATCTCGCCGTGCGCAACGTCACAGGGAAAGACCCCGACGCCTATCTCAGCGACTATCGTAACCGCAACCATGCGCGTATGCAGGAAGTCAAAGAGTCGATAGGAGTGGAGAGCCGTACAACTATCTTCAACCCGAATTATATCTCTGAAATGATGAAAGGAGAAGCATCGGCAGCATCGACATTCGCCGAGATTGTCCAGAATGCCTACGGCTGGAATGTCATGAAACCTAAAGCCATCGACAATGAGATGTGGGACGAGATTTACAATGTTTATGTGAAAGATAAGTTCAACCTTGGAGTTCAGGAATATTTTGAAAGCCGGAACCCCGCCGCATTGCAAGAGATAACCGCCGTGATGATGGAAACGGCGCGTAAAGGCTTGTGGAATGCCACGGAACAGCAACTTGATGACATTGCCAGGCTGCATACAGAACTCGTGAACAAATACCAGCCGTCGTGCTCGGGCTTTGTGTGCGACAACGCCAAACTGCGCGATTTCATAGCCTCGAAAACAGAGGCGCATTCAGCGGCGGAATATTATAAAAATATCAAAAATATCAGAGAAGCCGCTGCCTCTCACGACAAAAAAGGCATGGTCATGAAGAAGGAAAACCTCAATAACGAAAATGATACGATTCGTAAGACCTTGAGCAATATGACAATAGGTGTTATGCTCATAATCGCGATTGTGTTTTTGATTATTGTGATTCGTAAAAGAAGACAACAGGAGGAGGATTAATGCAGTCGCTCGTTTTGGCTTTGATGCTGCTCGTAAGTGTGAATTTCATGTTGAAACAAACGTTTCTCCCATGGAAATACGTCTTTGTCGTCGCGGTTGTGGCGGCATTGTTTGTCGGTTTTTCATGGCCTTGGGCAGTAGAACAAAATAAACTTCAGATAGCAGCATGGCTGTGCAGCCCCTCGATGATGGCCGATACCGCCGTGTTGCTGACAATGGAAGTGGCGCTGCAAATGGCTTTTTGCATCGTGGAGGTGAGGTGGCATGACAGAAAGGAAATCTCGCGTTGGGATAAGATGGTGACTGGCTTTCTGCGTTATTTCACCGGATTGTTGTTCTTTGCAGTGCTTTTCAGTCTTATGGTGACTCTTGTCTTCGCATTGCCAGGTGTCTCTTTCACCTTGATTTCCTGGTCGTTGGCGGGCATGGTATTGCTTCTTGTGCCTGCTTTCGTTTGGCTTGTTAAATTCATCCTTCCGGAAAACAGGCTCCGCCTGGAACTGTTGTTCATGCTCAACATACTAATCGCCGGACTCGGCATCGTCGCCACAGTGAACGGCCGGACGGCAATCGAAGGAACAAACTCTGTAAACTGGACCACATTGGCGGCATTGCTCGCTTTGATACTTGCGGTGGCTGCGATAGGGTTGTTTTCGGGAAAAATAATAAAGAGACCTTGGGGGAAAATATTTATTCGATTGAAAAATAAATTACAAATATCATGAATTATATTTCTGACATTCTTTACTGGATTTCGACAGGACTGCTCGTGCCTGTCATCGTGCTGCTGATTTATTTTTTTGCAAGAGCCCTGCTTCTCATCGGCGGCTTCTTCGGGCAATATCTCGACATGAAGAGGGTGCAAGACAAACTGCACCGTTCCATCGACACTCTGACAGCGGATAATCTCGACGCCTTTTCCGAACTCGTGCCGAAGAAAAACAAGTCTTTGTCAGTGTGTTATATTCGTCAAATGCTTGATAACAAGAATGACATGACAAAAGTTGAAAAGCTGCGCGCTGATTTTGAGCTTGAAGCCGACAAAGACATGGAGTTGGCAAAAATTCTCACGAAAATGGGGCCGATGCTCGGTTTGATGGGCACTCTCATTCCCATGGGACCGGCATTGGTGGGGCTTGCAAACGGCGACATCGCTTCCATGGCTTACAATATGCAAGTGGCGTTCGCCACTACAGTCGTAGGATTGTTCAGCAGCGCCGTGGGGTTTGTCATAAAACAAGCAAAACAACGCTGGTATATGCGAGATGTGAACGAACTTGACTTTATCGCTAATCGTATCAAGGAAAAATGTATGAAACAATGAAACGCAATTTGTTACGTGCAACGGAAGACGATGACCCGATGAGCGTGGTCGGCAACTTGTTCGATGTGGCAATGGTGTTCGCCCTCGCACTGATGGTGGCACTGGTGGCTCGTTTCAACATGACCGAGATGTTCAGCCAGGAGGATTTCACCATAGTGAAAAATCCAGGCAAGGAAAACATGGAGATAATCACCAAGGAAGGGCGGCAAATCAACAGATATACTCCGTCCGACGAGCAAAACAACACCGACGGACGACGCGGACGACGTGTCGGCGTCGCATACGAACTTGAGAACGGCGAGATTATATATGTCCCCGAATAAAAACTGATAAACAACGGAAGATGGTTTGACACAATTGCTCTTGGACATCTTGACTTTATCTGTTTGAGGATGCAACTTTTTTTTTTAAAAAAATTTTTTTTTCAATATGTAAAAAACATTTACTATCTTTGCACGTCACTTTGCGGATTTCGTCGGGTGGCAGGTCGCAAACAAATGGCTTTAAGCAAAGTTAAATAATATTAATTAAAAATTAACATCATGAAAAAAGTTGTTTTATCAATTGCATTGGCATCGACACTTTTATTGTCATCATGCCTGGGAACATTCTCTTTAACACACAAGTGTCTCGAATTGAATAATTCAATTGGAGACAAATGGGTTAACGAATTGGTATTTATCGGATTAAACATTGTTCCTGTTTATTCAGTATGTCTATTCGCCGATGCCGTCGTTTTCAATTCCATCGAGTTCTGGACTGGAAACAACCCGGTCGCGAACAGAACAGAGATAATCAACACAGAAAACGGCAAATACCTTGTTGAAACCAACGAGCAAGGCTACACAATTACGAGCGGTGATGAAATGGTTCAATTTGTCAATGAAAACGATGTTTGGTACGTGAATCAAGACAATCAGAAAGTCGAGTTGTTCCAATTTGTCGATGACGACCACATTCTCATGAATTTAGGCGACACACAGAAGGTTGTCGAACTCTCGCAAGACGGTGTTGACAATTTACGCGCTGAATTAGTGAAATAATCAAGTATAGTTCATTAGTAAGTCGAAAAAGGTGCGCCCCGAAAACCGGAACGGTTTTCGGGGCGCACTCTTTTTATGGTTGTGGGTCGTCACAACCGATTACGTATTGCGGTATTACACTTTTCTGATGACCTCTTTCTGCTGGTATCCTTCTATTATGTCGCCTACCTTGATGTCGTTGAAGTTTTCGATGTTCAAGCCGCATTCAAAGCCTGCTGACACCTCCTTGACATCGTCTTTGTAACGCTTCAGCGAGCCGAGGCTTCCTGTGAACACCACTATGCCGTCGCGGATAACACGTACCTTCGTCTGGCGGTTGACTTTCCCGTCGAGTACCATGCAGCCTGCGATACGTCCCACCTTGCTGATGTTGAACACCTCGCGAATCTCGATGTTGCAGGTGACAACCTCTTGGATTTCAGGAGCCAGCATGCCTTTGATGGCAGCCTCAATCTCTTCGATGGCAGTGTAGATGATGGAGTAGAGACGAATATCGATTTGTTCGCGTTCGGCAATCTTTCTCGCTTGCATCGTAGGACGCACGTTGAAGCCTACGATGATGGCGTTGGATGCCGATGCGAGCATGATGTCTGCCTCGCTGATGGCGCCCACTGATTTATGTATGATGTTCACCTGCACTTCTTCTTTCGAGAGTTTCAGCAACGAATCCGACAACGCTTCCACAGAGCCGTCCACGTCGGCCTTGACGATGATATTGAGCTCTTTGAAGTCGCCGATGGCGATACGGCGTCCGATTTCGTCCAGGGTGATGTGTTTCTGGGTGCGGATGCCCATCTCGCGCTGCAGCTGCTGCCGCCTGTTGGCGATGGTCTTGACCTCGCGTTCGTCGGTCATCACGTTGAAGTTGTCGCCCGCCTGCGGAGCTCCGTTCAAACCGAGCAGCAGCAACGGGGTGGATGGTCCTGCCTCCTTTAACGGCTGGTTGCGCTCGTTGAACATCGCCTTCACCTTTCCGTATGTCGTGCCGGCAAGCACCATGTCGCCGATGCGTAAGGTGCCGTCTTGTACCAATATCTTTGCCACATAGCCGCGTCCCTTGTCGAGAGCCGACTCGATGACGGTGCCCTTGGCAAGACGGTTGGGATTGCCCTTGAGGTCTAACATCTCGGCTTCGAGAAGCACCTTCTCAAGTAAATCATCAACGCCTATGCCTTGTTTTGCCGAAATCTCCTGCGATTGAACCTTGCCGCCCCATTCCTCAACGAGAATGTTCATGTCGGCAAGCTGTCTGTATATCTTCTGCGGATCAGCAGTGGGCTTGTCTATCTTGTTGATGGCGAATACAATAGGTACGTTGGCAGCGTGCGCATGGTTGATAGCCTCGACGGTCTGCGGCATCACGTTGTCGTCAGCGGCGATGACGATGATGGCGACGTCTGTAATCTTGGCGCCGCGTGCGCGCATGGCGGTAAACGCCTCGTGACCAGGAGTGTCGAGGAATGTCACCTTTTTGCCGGAACTTGTCCTCACCTCGTACGCACCTACGTGCTGTGTGATGCCACCGGCCTCGCCAGCCACAACGTTGGTGCTTCTGATGAAGTCCAATAACTTTGTCTTGCCATGGTCAACATGACCCATGACGGTGACGACAGGCGCTCTCGGAACAAGGTCCTCCGGATTGTCAGGCTCGTCAGCTTCTGCGATGGCTTCCTGCACATCCATGCTCTGGAACTCGACCTTGAAGCCGAACTCCTCCGCCACAACCTGTAGAATCTCGGCGTCTAAACGCTGGTTGATGGAAACGAACATGCCGAGACTCATGCAAGTGGCTATGACCTTGGTCACGGGAATGTTCATCAAGGTGGCCAACTCGTTGGCAGTGACGAACTCCGTGACCTTGAGGACTTTCTGCTCCTCCATTTCGTGCATCCTCACCTCCTCAAGCTCGTTTTGAATGTTGTGACGCTTCTCGCGACGGTGCTTCGAGGTCTTCGATTTTCCTGGCGACGACAATCTCGCGAGAGTCTCCTTTATCTGTTTCTGAATCTCTTCGTCCGAAAGCTCGTGTTTGTCTTCTATGATTGGACGCTTCCCTTTCTTGAAGCGGTCTTTAGAACGTTTCTCGTCTTTGCCCGGCTTGCCTCCTTGAGACTGCGGCTTGCCTCCTTGTCCCTGCGGCTTGCTGCCTTTGTCTTTCGGCTTGTCTTGACCTGTAATCTCATTCGGATTGATAGGGTTGTTGCCGATGCGTTTGCGTTTTTTCTTTCTGTCCTTCTTGTCTTCACCCGAAGTGGTCGCTGACTTGCCCTTGCCTTTGTGTTCCAAAGGCAGCTCTATCTTGTCAAGAATCTTGGGACCTTCCAACTTGTCCACATGGGTCGGAATGAAGTTAATGTCAGATGTCTGTGGCGTAACAGGTTTCTCTGCCTTGACCGGTATGTCTGTCTTAACAGGTTTCTCTGTCTTGGGCTGCTTCTCCTCTCTCTTGCCATCGTTTTGGGGCTGTCCGTTACCCTTATGTTCTTTGGCTTCTTTGTGTTTTTTGCTTCCGTCCAAATCAATCTTTCCGACTACATTAAGTTTGATGCCCTCTTTCATGTTGTCTTCCTTGGGCTTTCCTTCCTTCGGTTGCTCTTCCTTTGGCTGTTCCGCCTTTGGCTGTTCTACCTTTGGCTGTTCTACCTTTGGCTGTTCCACCTTTGGTTGTTCTACCTTTGGTTGTTCTACCTTTGGCTGCTCTACCTTTGGCTGTTCTACCTTTGACTGTTCTACCCTCGGTTTTTCCTCTTTGACTTCTGTTTTTGGCAAAATATTGGATTTGATGGAGACTATTTCCTCCTCCTCTTCAATCACTTTGGGCTTCTCCGTTGTCTCAACGGTGATGGTTTTGCCTTTGAAAGCGATGTTTCCGAGTTGGTCGGCGTTTTTCTTCACCTCTTTCTCGCCTTGATATTCTTTCACCACGAGGGTGTACTGCTCCGCTGTGAGTTTGGTGTTCGGCGATGGGTCGATGTTCATGCCTTTCTTGGCAAGAAATTCCACAATTGTCGAGGTGCCTACATTAAACTCTCTCGCAGCCTTTGATAATCTGATGTTTTTAACTTCTTCGGACATAAAAAAATTCAATTTGTTGTTTGTTTTTCAAATCTTTTATTGTTTTTGTTTTGTCATTTCGAGTGAGGCTTGGTGAATGCTCTCGCTTCACTCGAAATGAAGGGGGCGGATTATTCGGCGAACTCGGCTTGCAAGATTTTGAACACCTCGTTCACCGTCTCGATTTCGAGGTCGGCGCGCGACGCCACCTCGTCAGGTGTGTATGCGAGTACATTCTTTGCCGTGTCGCAGCCCATTCCCCTGAGGGAGTCGATAATCCAGTCTTCTATTTCGTCGTTGAACTCTTTCAAGTCAACATCGTCTTCCATGTCCACCTCGTCGGAGTTGCGGTAAACGTCAATATCGTAGCCTGTGAGCTTGCCGGCGAGTTTGATGTTGTAGCCGCCTTTGCCGATGGCAAGGCTCACCTGGTCGTTCTCCATATAGACCTCGGCGAGTTTCTTTGCCTCGTTGATGTTGATGGAGGTTATCTTGGCAGGACTTAAAGCTCTGCTGATGAACAACTCTGGCTTTGTTGTGAAATTGATGACATCGATGTTTTCGTTGCGAAGCTCTCTCACGATGCCGTGGATGCGAGAGCCTTTCATGCCGACGCAGGCGCCGACAGGGTCTATCCTGTCGTCGTATGACTCGACAGCTATTTTTGCCCTCTGACCCGGTTCGCGCACAATCTTCCTGATGGTAATGAGACCGTCGTACACTTCCGGAACCTCCTGCTCGAACAAACGCTGCAGGAAAATCTCCGATGTCCTCGACAAAGTGATGACAGGTGTGCCGTTCTTGTTCTCCACGCTCTTCACAATGGCGCGGATTGTCTCTCCTTTCTTATAAACGTCGGCGGGAATCTGCTCCATCTTGGGCACGACAAGCTCGATGCCCTCTTCGTCAACAGCGATGATTTCCTTGCGCCACGCCTGTGAAACCTCCGCCGTCACAATCTCGCCAACTTTGTCTTTGTATTTCAAATAAATGTTTTCCTTCTCGTATTCCATAATCTTGGTCTGGAGATTCTGACGGATTGCCAAAATTTCTCTCCTGCCAAAACTATGAATATCAACGACTTCTGCCACATCGTCTCCGACCTCGAAGTCCGGCTCGATTTTTATTGCGTCGGAATATGCAATCTCGGCAAGCTCGTCTTCTACAGCGCCGTCCTCAACCACAGTGCGGTTGTGATAAATCTCAAGGTCTCCCTTGTCGATGTTGACGATGATGTCGAAATACTCGTCGCTGCCGTATTTCTTGGCAAGCATGGCCTTGAACACATCACCCAAGATGTGCATCATGGCTTCGCGGTCGATGTTCTTGAACTCCTTGAACTCGGAGAAGGTGTCGATTAAGTTAAGTGTATCCATTTTAGAATTTAATATATGGTCTGACTTCTTTTAATTTATTGATATCCAATGTCGTGGCTTCGTGATAGACAATCTTTGTCAGTTTGCCGTATTTCTTTGCCTCTGCTTCTTCTACTTCGAGACTTAAATCGTTGAACGACAGTAATTTATACATTTTTCCCACGCCTTCGTCGTCAATGATGATGAGATTCTTGCCGATGTATTTTTGATACTGTCTCATCTTGAGAAGAGGTTCGTCGATACCTGCCGACGATACGTTGAGCTCATAGTCTTCAACGTCTCTGTCGAGATTCCCGTTGATGTGGTTGCTCACCGCGACGCAGTCGTCAATGGTCACTGAACTGTCCGCGTCAATGAAAAGTTCGATGACATTGTTCCGGCGAATCAACACATCGACAACGTAACGGTCGGTGCCTTTCATCGCCTCCTCGGCCAAACTGATGATTTGTTCTTTCGTTATCATTTCATTAACAATAAAAAAACCTGTTACATTCCGTAGCAGGCCTTCAACTCTTTCCTAAATGTTGTCGAGCAAGGATTCGAACCTTGACAGGCAGAACCAAAATCTGCAGTGCTGCCGTTACACCACTCGACATCATTCCAATTCTGAATGCGGCTGCAAAATTACAATTTTTTTTAATACGAAATATATTTTTCAAAAAAAATATTTAAAAAACATAAAAACACCTTTTATAAATAATTTTTGCTTATTTTTGCAGTTTATTATTGCGCGACCTTAATGACGTCGATGGCTTTAAGGTCGGCACGGAATGCAGAATGATAACGCTATGACATTTAAGAAATTAAACAACCTTGTCGGTTGGGGCGTTTTTCTAATCGCCACAATCGTTTATTTTCTCACCATGGAGCCAACGGTCAGTTGGTGGGACTGCGGTGAGTATATCTCAACGGCATATAAACTACAAGTAGGCCACCCTCCGGGAGCGCCCACGTTCCAACTTATCGGACGTTTCTTCTCCTTGTTCGCTTTCGGCGATGTCACCAAAGTGGCAATGATGGTGAACATTATGTCGTGCCTCTGCTCAAGCTTCACGATTTTGTTCCTCTTCTGGACAATATCAATGCTGGCGCAGAAAATATGGATGCGCGACGGAGAACAGGCGTCTGCTGATAATAAATTGGCAGTGCTGGCGGCTGCCGCCATCGGAGCCCTCGCATTTGCATTTACCGATTCGTTCTGGTTCAATGCCGTGGAAGGCGAAGTGTATGCCATGTCGTCGCTGCTCACAGCGATAACTTTCTGGGTAATCCTGAAATGGGAAAAGATGTCAGATGAACCGAATCATTATCGCTGGCTGATTCTTATCGCCTATATCATAGGCCTGTCAATAGGCGTGCATCTGCTGAATCTATTGACAATTCCAGCCGTCACATATATAGTGTTTTTCAAAAAATACAAATTCTCATGGAAGGGCTTTGTCTGGACCGGCCTCATTGCCGTGACCTTGACAGGATTCATACAAGTGATACTTGTCCCCGCGATTGTTTCGTTGGCAGGTAAATTCGAACTGTTCTTCGTGAACACCCTCGGTATGCCGTTCAACTTTGGAACGATATTCTACTTTGTGTTTATTATCGCATTGATAATCTGGGGATTATGGTACACAACCCGAAAAAACAAACCGGTTTGGAATACCATAATTCTGTCGTTCATGTTTATCCTCATAGGCTATTCCTCATTCTTTATGCTGGTGATCCGCGCCAATGCGAACACCCCGATTAATGAAAATGAGCCGAAAGACGCCATTTCGATGCTTTCATACCTGAAACGCGAGCAATATGGCAGCTGGCCTCTGCTCTACGGACCTTATTACATGGCGAAACCATACGATATGACGGACGGCACACCTATATATTATAAGGACCATAAAAAAGGAAAATATGTCGAAGTGGCAAAAAACTTCGGACAATATGTCTATGACGACAATGTCCAGACAATCTTCCCACGTATGTGGAACGGCTCGAAGAAAACGTTTACAACGACTTATGAGCGCTATATCGACAAATCGAAGATGCGTGTCGCAACACAGAAAAGACCTAACGGCACATCTGAACGGGTGATGATTCCCACATTCGGTCAAAACCTCAGGTTCTTCATCGACTACCAATGCGGCTGGATGTTCTGGCGTTATTTCATGTGGAACTTTGTCGGCCGTCAAAACGACACGGAAGGACAGGGCGAGATAGAGCACGGCAACTGGGTCAGTGGCATCGGATTCATCGATAATCCAAGACTCGGCAACCAGAAGGATCTCCCGAGGTCAATGCAGAGCCCAAGTCATACGGAATATTACTTCCTGCCATTGATACTTGGTCTTGTCGGATTGTTCTACCAACTGAAATACGACCCCAAAAACTGCTGGGTGGTGTTTCTGCTCTTCTTCATGACCGGCATCGCCATCATCATGTATCTGAACCAGACTCCTTATCAGCCGCGTGAACGTGACTATTCCTATGCGGGGGCTTTCTACGCTTTCGCGATATGGTTGGGGTTCGGCGTGCTCGGTATTATCAACGGATTGAAGAAAATGATTGGCAACCAGCGTGTCGCGACGTATATCGCAATGGTATGCTGTCTGTTTGTGCCGATATTGATGGCGGCTCAAGGCTGGGAAGGTCATAACCGTTCAGGGAAGACATCTGCCCTCGACTGGGGTAAGAATTATCTTACGGCATTGCCTGAGAACGCAGTGATTTTCACGCGTGGAGACAATGATACCTTCCCTCTTTGGTATGTCCAGGAAGTTGAAGGCTATCGCACCGATGTGCGCGTGTGCAATTTCATGCTTTCATCAGGATATTGGTATGTGCATCAGATGGGCAGGAAAATCTACGATTCCGAGAAACTGCCACTATCGCTGACACCGGCGCAATATGATAATGGCATCCACGAAAATGTCAAAATAGAGAATGTTTTTGACGGCCCTGTGGAACTTAAGGACGCAATAGACTTCGTCAGAAGCGAGAACCTGCGTACCAAAGCCACAACGGTTTCGGGTGAAAAGGTTGACTATTTCCCGGCAAGGAAACTGAAACTCACCGTTGACAAGGAAAAAGTCCTGGCAAATGGAATAGTGCCGGTGAGCATGAAAGACGAGATAGTAGATGAAATCGTCTGGACCATACCTGACAAAGTAGAGTATCTCACTAAAAACGAGTTGATGATGCTCGATTTCTTCGCTACCAACAACTGGGAAAGATGTGTCTATTTCACCAGCTTGAGCGATATTTCCAACATCCTCGGCATCGACAAGTATTTGCATCAGCAAGGACTTTCACATCGTTTCATGCCAGTTTTGGCTCCCGATTACTATAAAGGTGCGGGCGGAGTCTTTGTTGACGGCTCGTACGACCTTCTCGTGAATAACTCGCGCTGGGGGCATATCAACGAGCCCGATGTCACTGTCGATCCGGAAACGTCGCGTAACACCTCGTTTGTCAAAATGGCGTATATGCGTCTCGCCCAATCACTTGTCAATCGTGAAAGATACGACGAGGCTATAGCCGTGATGGACAAATGCCAGTATTTCTTCCCTGACGAGAAGATTCCATACGGTTTCTACTATGAGGGATATTTCCCGGAACTTTATTACAAGGCGGGCGCTTTGGAGAAAGGTGATGATGTCTTGATGAAAATCTCGAAAAACAGCATCGACGAGCTTCGTTATTACACAACACTGAAACCTAAATTCATCGAATATTATAAAGACGATGTGCGCGCGGCACTGTCGTTGGTCAACACCATGGCGGATTGTGCCAAACGTTATAAACGCTATGATATTCA
>UQNO01000037.1 GCA_900542475.1 uncultured Bacteroidota bacterium | reverse complement strand
TGTTTAGGAGCTGTGAACTGGCGCGCGAGCTGCGACAAAGAAGGAGGCACACCGGGAAGGATAAACTCTGTTAATGGAGATGTCTCGCTAACACCTGATATAGATTATGTCAACGTGTTGTCGTCAAATAGCATTGAGGTTGTTTTTAACCAAAAGATGGATACGCTTTCATTAGCGAATACAGATAACTACACTATTGTTGAATTTGATGCTCATCCATATAAGGCTAAACCGTCCAAAGATAAGAAAAGTGTGACATTGTTCTTTCAACAGGAATTTTTGTTTCATAAATTTCATAAAATTTTGGTTTTTGGTTCAAATTGTTCTGGAGTGCCGGTCTTGGACGGTTGTAGTTATGCTTTTGGCGTTCCAGATGAGGCGGAAGGTGGCGATGTGGTCATAAATGAAATACTTTTTGACCCCATCAGCCCCGCCGCTGATTATGTGGAGATTTACAATAAGTCGGATAAAATATTCAATATCAACAGATTGAAACTTGGGGTTGTGAAATCGTCTTATCCAAATCCGCCAGACACTACTTTGAAGAAAATATGTTCAGAAGGTCGTCAACTAATGCCTGGTTCTTACTTTTTGCTCACTACAACGCCTGATGTCATTGGCGTTCAATACGAGTGTCCGAGCGATAACTTCATCGCGATGAAAAGCTTTCCGTCATATCCCAAAAGTGGCGCGACGGTGCTTTTGTGTTTTGATGACAAAATCGTTGATTTCATGAGTTATTCCAAAGATTTACATTATCCTTTGCTTACAGAGACAAAAGGTGTCGCCCTTGAAAGGATAAGCCCCGACATCAGCTCCCGTGATTCAGAGAACTGGCATTCCGCAGCTGCTCCTTTATATGGAACTCCGGGCTACCGAAACTCCGTTTTCATCGAAAACATATCGGAAAATTTGGATATTGAGATATATCCTCCCGTCTTTTCTCCAGATGGCGATGGTTTTAATGATGTCACAACGATAAATCTTACATGTTTTCAAAACGGTTTCACGGCGAAAATCATCATTTTTGACTCACAGGGAATGTTTGTCCGAGACCTCGTAAACTGTCAAAACATAGCTTATCAAAGCCGTTTTGTATGGAACGGTTTAGATGAAACTGGAAAAAAAGTCCCTTCAGGTATTTATGTTGTTTATGTGGAAGTATTTGATACACAAGGAAATATAAAAAGATTTAAAAAAGCTGTCGTTGTCGCGGAAAAATAAAACAAAAGAAAAAACATTAAGAATTGAAAATATTTGTACTTTTGCTCTTTTGGAAAAGTATATACCCATGGTGTTTTTTCACGGCGCATTGATGGGCTTGACCCTTGCGACAATCTTTGGATTTGGACCTGCTTTCTTTTTGTTGATACAGACCAGTATCAGCAAAGGGTTTAAGACAGCCTTGCTGTTCGATTTTGGAGTGTTGATGAGCGACATCATTGTCGTTATCTTGATGATGCTTACTTCGATACAATTGACCCTTGACGACTCTGCCAACATGATGGTCGCAGGCATCACCGCGGGAGTGATAATAATAGGATTCGGCATCTTTACTTATTACAGCAAACCAGAAAAGATAGTGGCTCGTTCCGAGAAAAAAAGCGCCGAACTTGAGGAAATGGAGAAAAGATTTGAAAAAATCGACCAGCATCTTGATAAAATCGACGAGAAACGTAACATTAAACGTGAGGGTCCGAGATGGTATGTGTATCTGTCTAAAGGATTTATAATGAATGTGTTCAATCCTTTTATTTGGGTCTTCTGGATGACATCGGTCGCAACAGTATCCGGCTCGGATACATATAATGGCAACGAAAATTTAGTGGCATTGTTTTTCTTGGGAACTTTCGCCACGGTTTTCGCGACGGACATACTCAAAATAGTTGGAGCCTACTCCTTGAAACGTTTCTTCACAGAAAAACGAATGAAAATACTCAACCAGGCAACAGGAATTGTCCTCGCCATCTGCGGTTTGCTACTGATAATCAGAGTGATTTTCTTTAGATAACAGAGGTGTTTGGAACTTAATATCTTTCACATTAAGTTGCAGCGTTGTCTTTCCTTGCCAGAAGTTTTCTTCTATGTAATAGCACATTGTAAACGGTTCTTTTTCGTGTACATATTTGTATAAACCGCCTTTTTGGAATGCTATGCCCGAAAACACAAAATCAGTGTTGCCTTGCTGCATTACACTGAGTTTCAAGTGTTTGCGATTGCCTACAGCACGTGAGAAGCCGGCATCGACAACATTTTTAGTGAGAAAAACAGGAGAGAGGTTTCCCGGTCCGAACGGCGCAAACTGTTTTAAGATACGCACAAACTTTGGAGTGATATTTGTGAAATCCATCTCGATGTCAACGTTAAGTTCGGGTGTTAAGTCGTCATCTTCAAGGTGTTCCGAGACATATTTTTCAAAACGTTCCGAGAACTCTTGCAAATGCTCTGGTTTCAGAGACAACCCTGCCGCGTATTTATGTCCGCCGAAATGTTCGAGGATATCTGAACATGAGTCGATGGCATCGTAGATGTCGAAGTTTTTTATCGAGCGTGCCGAGCCTGTGATGAGGTTGTCGGAGCGTGTCAACACTATGGTTGGACGGTAATAAGAGTCGGTGAGCCGCGACGCCACTATGCCGATGACGCCTTTATGCCAGTTTTCATTGAAAATCACGGTGCTTTTGGCGTTACGTAGTTTCTCGTCAGCGTCAATCATCTTAAGGGCTTCTTCTGTGATGGCGTTGTCAAACTCACGACGTTTCGAGTTGAGGTCGTTGATGCTCGAGGCTAACTTCTCCGCATGGTCGTATTTAGTGGCGAGAAGCAGTCGCACCGAGTCGCTTGCTTTCTCCAAACGGCCTGCGGCATTGATACGTGGACCTATCAAAAACACTAAATCGCTTATCGTCATCTCCCTCTCAAGAGCCAGCTCCTGCTCCTTGTCGGTGGACGGAGACTCCGGGTGGCGTCCGATGTTGGCTTGACGCAAAACCGCTTCAATACCAGGGCGCGGATTCTTGTTCAGCTGCTTCAACCCGAAATAAGCCAACACCCTGTTTTCTCCCGTGATAGGAACAATGTCGGCGGCAATGCTGACAGCAACATAATCAAGAAGTTCATAAACCTCTTCTATCGACCTGTTAAGACGCATCGACAATGCTGTGATGAGTTTGAAACCTACACCGCAGCCCGAAAGCTCCTTGTAAGGATATTCACAGTCAGGACGCTTGGAATCAAGCACCGCGGCGGCATTTGGTATCACCTCGTCAGGACGATGATGGTCGCATATTATGAAATCAACACCGCGCTCGTTGGCATATTCTATCTTCTTGACAGCTTTGATGCCACAGTCAAGCACGATGACAAGGCCGAAACCGTTGTCCGCGGCATAATCAATGCCCTTATATGAAATCCCATACCCCTCTTCATAACGGTCGGGAATGTAAAACTCTATCTTCTTTTTGTTGACGATATTCTTTAAGTATGTGTAAATCAAAGCGACAGCAGTGGTTCCATCAACATCGTAGTCGCCGTAAATCAGAATCTTCTCGCCCTCGTTTATCGCCCTCTCAAGCCTATCGACCGCCTTGTCCATGTCTCTCATCAAAAATGGATCGTGAAGCTGTGACAACGACGGTCTGAAAAAATTCTTCGCCTCCTCAAAACTTTTTATCCCGCGCTGAACTAACAACACAGATAAAATCTCGTCGATACCTAACGATTTCGACAAGTCTTTAACTAATTGTTTATCTACATCTTCTGCTATAATCCAGCGCGTTTCCAAAATTAAAAAATTCTAACTTGCAAAATTATATAAAAAAAATCAGTTTTCCAAATATTTTTTTTAATTTTTTTTTATTACATTTGCAGTTTGAAACATTATCTCACTATGACAAATAAAAAAATCAAAAGTGCTTTAATATCAGTGTTTTATAAAACTGATCTTGATAAAATAGTCGCTTTGTTGAAACAGAATGGCGTTCAGATTTATGCCACAGGCGGAACTCTCGATTTTATTAAAAAAATTGACGACTCCGTGCGCTCCGTGGAATCTCTGACCGGCTATCCCTCTATCCTTGGCGGACGCGTGAAAACACTGCACCCAAAAGTGTTCGGCGGCATACTCGGACGTTTGGACAATGACACCGACATAGCCGAAATGAAACAGTATGAAATCCCGGCTATCGATCTTGTTATTGTTGACCTCTATCCTTTTGAAGAAACAGTGAAAAACACTGACGACGAAGCGCAAATAATTGAAAAAATTGACATAGGCGGCATCTCGCTCATACGCGCAGGCGCGAAAAACTTCAACGACTGCCTTATAGTGCCTTCTTCAAATTATTATAAGGAGTTTATGGAAATTTATGAAAAACAAAATGGCAGCGTTTCTTTGGAAGACAGAAAACGTTTCGCAAAATATGCTTTTGCTACAAGCTCGCATTACGATACCGCCATTTTTAAATGGTTTGAAAAAGAGAAGGTCACACCGTTGAGATACGGCGAAAACCCTCACCAACAAGCCGTTTTCAATGGAAATCTTGATGAAGTTTTCGAAAAACTGCATGGTAAAGACCTTTCATACAATAACTTGCTCGACCTTGACGCTGGATTGAACCTTATCCGCGAGTTCGATGAACCTACGTTTGCTATTTTAAAACACAACAATCCATGCGGCCTGGCTTCAAGACCCTCAATATCAGAGGCTTACAACGCCGCCTTGGAAGGCGACCCGGTCTCGGCATACGGAGGCGTGTTCGTAAGCAACAGACCTATCGATGTTAAAACAGCGGAAGAAATGAACACGATGTTCTTCGAGGTGTGCGTGGCTCCCGATTACGCTGACGGCGTACTCGACATTCTTTTCTCCAAGAAGAACCGCATAGTACTTAAGTTGAAATCAAATGAGTTTCCGACAAAGGTATATAAATCAGCACTCAACGGCATTTTGGAACAAGACCGCGACATACATAGTGAAACTATGGCCGATTTTAAATCTGTTACAGATAAAAACGTTGATAATCAAGATGTTGAAGACTTGATTTTTGCTAATAAAATAGTGAAACACAGCCGCTCAAATGCTATAGTTTTGGCAAAAAACAAACAACTCTGCGCATCAGGTATCGGTCAGACTTCACGTGTTGACTCGCTGCGTCAGGCGATAGCCAAGGCAAAGAGTTTCAATTTCGACCTTGATGGCGCCGTCTTGGCATCAGATGCGTTCTTCCCGTTCTCCGACTGCGTGGAAATTGCCAACGAAGCAGGAATAAAATCAATAATTCAACCTGGTGGCTCGGTGCGTGACCAAGAGTCCATCGACGCTTGTAACAAACTCGGAATAGCCATGGTTTTCACAGGATACAGACATTTTAAACATTAAAGATATGGGACTATTTTCATTATTTGATAAAGAATTAGCAATTGATCTCGGCACCGCCAACACCATCATCATGTATAACGACAAGGTGGTGGTTGACGAACCTTCAATTGTTGCAATTAAACGTGATACCCAGCAAATCATGGCAGTGGGAAAACGCGCAATGATGATGCACGGGAAAACTCATGATAATATCAAGACTATCAGACCTTTACGTGACGGTGTCATCGCCGATTTCCAAGCAGCGGAGTTTATGTTGAGAGAAATGATAAAGATGATTAATTTCCATCATTCAATATTTCCTCCGGTGTTGAAAATGGTCATCTGCATACCTTCCGGCATCACAGAAGTTGAGGAGAGAGCTGTTAAAGACAGTGCCGAACAGGCCGGTGCCAAAGAGGTCAGACTGATTCATGAGCCCATGGCAGCCGCTATCGGTATCGGTATCGACGTGCTTGAACCTATGGGCAACATGATTGTCGATATTGGCGGCGGCACCTCTGAAATCGCCGTCATAGCACTTGGCGGTATCGTCACAAACAAATCAATACGTATTGCCGGCGACGACTTTACCGATGAAATAGTCGAGTATATGCGCAAAGAACATAACTTGAATATTGGAGAGCGCACCGCCGAACTTATAAAAATAGAAGTGGGCTCGGCTATTCAGGAACTTGACAACCCTCCAGAGGACTATGCTGTGCATGGTCGCGACATGCTCACGGGCATTCCGAAGGAAATAAGTGTGAACTATAAGGAAATCGCCCACTGTCTCGACAAGAGCGTCTCGAAAATCGAAACAGCGGTGCTTAATACTCTTGAGACTACACCTCCCGAACTTTCAGCGGATATTTACCGTACAGGTATATACCTCACCGGCGGCGGAGCCTTGTTGAGAGGTCTCGATAAACGTCTGCACAACAGAACACAACTGCCAATACATGTGGCCGACGACCCCTTGCGCGCAGTGGCCCGCGGTACCGGCATCGCTCTCAAGAATTTCGACGGATTCCCATTCCTGATAAAGTAATCGGGAGATGTATAACATATTCATTTTCATAAAGAAATATAGTGCGGTAATACTTTTTATTCTGCTTGAGACACTGTGCGTGGCTATGATTGTGCAAAGCCTCCCTTTTCAGAATAGAAAAATGGTCAACTTGTCAAATAATATCGCCGGAGGAATCAGTAAAACAACCTCCAATTGGTATGACTATCTGCATCTTAAAAGTGAAAATGAATCGCTTGCCCAATATAACGCATT
Source organism: uncultured Bacteroidota bacterium (assembly GCA_900542475.1). Taxonomy (GTDB): domain Bacteria; phylum Bacteroidota; class Bacteroidia; order Bacteroidales; family F082; genus Limimorpha. Next base: position 10,917 of record UQNO01000037.1, on the reverse strand, counting down.
GCTGCTGAGCAGGTTGTCGTGCGATGAAGTGGAAGCTGACACGGCATATTACGATGATATATTTACCTATATCCCGGCACACGTCATAAACAACAGCATCTATGAAATGAATAATTTTATCCTTATAGACAAAGGAAGGGTCGATGGCATCGAACCGGAAATGGGTGTGATTTGTGATAACGGCATTGTGGGTAAGGTTCTCAATGTGAGCAATCACTACGCCTCCGTCATGAGCTTGCTTAACTCGTATTCGGTGATAAGCTGTAGATTTGTCAATAATCAGTATGTGGCAAATGTCGTGTGGGATAATGAAAATTATCGCTTCGGCCTGGTGAAAGACATACCCTCACACCTTATTATTAATAAAGGCGATACCTTGGTGACCAGCGGCTTCTCAAACTCATTCCCCGCCGATATCATGGTTGGCACCATTGAGAGGAATTTGAGCAGCGATAACGAGATGTTCGGCAAGGCAAAACTGGAGTTTTCAACCAATTTCAGTACACTGCGCCATGTTTATATAGTGAAAAACAACTATAAGGCAGAAATTGATTCGTTATGTATAACACGCTGATACACAAAATAATATGCTTTGTCACCGTGGTGATTATGCAGGTGATAGTTTTCGACAACATCCGCTTCGGAAACTATATACACCCGTGTGTGTACGTGTTCTTAATTATGATAATGCCTTTTGATACCTCCCAATTGCGTCTGCTTATTAACGGCTTTATCATAGGAATGACAATCGATATTTTCAGCGGAACACCAGGACTTAACGCCGCAGCAACAGTATTCATGGCCTTTGTTAGACCTTATATCATCGTATTGACAACAAAAAAAAGCGATGTTGAAGATAAAAACCGCCCAACAGTGACAGAAATGGGACTGAAATGGTTTGTCGTTTATGGATTACTGTTGTTAATATTACATAATTTAGTGCTTTTCTGGCTTGAGGCTTTCAGTGTCAGATTGCTGGGAATTGTCTTGTTAGAGACATTGCTAAGCGCAGTGGTCTCATTATTAGTGATACTTTTGATAATATATCTTTTAAAACCCATTAAAAAGTAAATATGATGAAAAAATTATTGATCGCACTTATTGTCATAATGACAGTGACATCATGCAACTCGTTCAAAATCAATGTTAATCTTGAAAATTCAAACGAAAAAACAGTTTATCTTCAAAAATATGACGGCGAACAAATGACTAATATTGACTCCGTTGTCGCAAAAAATAATCACGCCGTTTTTAAAATCAAACAAAGCGATTATAATGACGCTTTTTGTATCATGATTAAAGGTTGGCGACGTCCTCTAACATTCTTCGCTGATAATCAAGATGTTATGGTCAAAGGCGACTGTCAGAATTATAATGGAATCAATATTTTGGCTTCAGAAACCCAGGAAAAACTGAACAACTTCCTGAATGAAGTTAATAGTATCGAGGACGAGCAGGAACTTCACTATTATGTTCTTGATTTCGTGAAGCAAAACATTGACAGTCCAATAGGAGCGTATATCGCTTATCGTTATAAATGGTCTTTTACACTTGATGATTTGAAAAATCTTCTCCATGTCATGCCGGCAGATATGCAAAGTTCATACAAAGACCTCTTGGTAAAATATATTAAAGGGCTTCAACTAACTGAAGTTGGAATGCCGTTTATTGATTTCAATCAAAAAGATGTGAATGGTGAAGAATTCACTTTATCAAGTGTCATTGGCAAGTCTAAAATAATAATGTTAGACTTTTGGGCGTCATGGTGTCCCGACTGCCGTAAAGAGAATCCTAATCTTGTCGCGATTTACGACGAATACAAAGATAGGGGTCTGGACATTGTAAGCGTGTCATTTGACGTAAACGAGGCTGCTTGGAAAAAAGCCATTGAAGATGATAATCTTTATTGGAAACATCATGTGTCGGATCTCAAAGGCTGGGGCAATGCCGCCGCGGACTTGTACACCGTCGCATACATTCCGCAGAATATCTTTATTGATGAAAACGGCATTATCATTAAGAAAAACGTGCCAACAGAAAGAATGAAAGAACTATTGGATTACCTGATTAGTACATGGTGAAACACAATACGAAAACAAGAATAGTCTTTGCAACTCGAATAGTGAGGTGTAAAAAACATGAATATCCGTGTGGATGGAAAATATTGTGATTTTTTGAAAAAGTATGCAGCAAAAAGTGTATTTTTGCGTTCAGGAAAAAAAATAACAAAATGAAAAAGCATTTTCTTTTAGTGGTCTTGCTGTTTGTTTCAGCAGGTGTTTTCGCTCAAGGCGAGACAAAGACGGTCGTTATCAAAGAAAACAATAATGACGTTGGAAAAATCACCGTTGTTAGCAAAGTTTTACACAACAGCTGGCTTGTCGCTCCCTTGCCAAGTATTTATTATTCTTGTCTTGACTTGACGACGGGTACGTTTGGTACGGAGGCCAATATACCGCTTCGCTCGTCATCATTCGAGTGGGGTTTATATGGCACGGCCCCGGTTTTCTGCACAAGAGACGGGCATTTTGGAATGGCGACGGGCATTGGCATCGGCAACTCCTACAACTATTTTACACACGACATGGTGTTGAACGTAGATGAAAACCGCGATGCTTTCATTGAATCGTTGAATACATACTCGTCATTAGAAGGTCATGGTCCGGTCAACAATTTTGCACACAGAAGTTTTTTGCGTTATTGGAGTTTGCGTCTTCCTGTGATGTTAGAGTATCAGTGGATGATTAATGGGACGCCGTTGGCATTTGCCGCCGGCGCTGAATTTGAGTGGCGTTTTGGCATGCGATCATTCGCAAGATATGGAGGTGCAAAACACACAATCACCGACAATCTCGAATACAGTCCAATCGGATTCAATGTATTGTTCTCTTTTGTCTTTGACGATACCGTAATCTTCTTCAGGTCAGGCTTGACAGACATGCTCAATGTGAAAAACTGCGGAGATCTTTACCAGATGTCAATCGGTTTCGGATTTAATTTTGACTAAAATATGATCTTGTGGCAAAAAAATGTTTATTTTTGCCACATGGTACAGAATGAACATTTTGAAAATCAGGAGCACGAATGGGAATCCGCGCTGCAAGTTACTGGCAGTGATCAACCGGCTTTGCAGGTGAACCCCAAGGCTTTGGAGCGTCTGAAGGCTGGTCGTCAGAAACTTCTATCGTTGAAGGAATATGTTGACGGCATACTTTCCCGCGATATCACCATATTGAGCAAGGCCATCACCTTGGTGGAGAGTTCGTTGCCTTCTCATCAAAAACTTGCGCAGGACATCATCGCCGAATGCATTCCATATAGCGGCAAGGCGTTACGGCTTGGTATTACCGGCGTTCCGGGAGCGGGGAAGAGCACTTTCATAGAGGCTCTCGGCATGGAACTTTGTCGTCAAGACAAACGTATAGCCGTGCTTGCCATTGACCCAAGTTCGCAACGTTCCAAAGGTTCTATTTTGGGTGACAAGACCCGCATGGAGATGCTTTCACAGCAACGCAACGCCTATATCAGACCGTCGGCGTCTGCCGGCACTCTTGGCGGCGTGGCGCGTAAGACCCGCGAGGCTATCATACTTTGCGAAGCTGCGGGATTCGACACTGTTTTGGTCGAGACAGTTGGCGTGGGGCAGAGCGAGACTGCCGTCTATTCCATGGTTGACTACTTCCTTTTAGTGCTTATAGGCGGTGCCGGAGACGAACTGCAAGGTATCAAACGCGGCATAATGGAAATGGCCGATGGAATCGTCGTCAACAAAGCCGACGGCGACAACGTGAACAGAGCCGATCGCGCAGCAGCCGAGATACGCAACGCCATTCATCTTTTCCCACCGTCGGAATCAGGACAGGAAGTGAAAGTTACAACATGCTCCGCCTTGACAAATTACAACGTGCCAGAGGTATGGAATATGGTGCTGACACATGTCGAAAACATAAGAAAATCAGGTTATCTCGATGAAAAACGCGCCCGACAAGACGTGCAGATGATGCTCGACACCGTGGAGAGCACCCTGAAATCTAATTTCTATGAGAACCCTCTCGTGAAAGACATGCTCAAAATCGTTGAAAACGATGTGGAAAACAAGAGAATGAGCGCCTACGAGGGTGCTCGCCGTCTGCTGGAGCTGCACGTCGTTTAGAGCGAAACAAAACGACGAAATTGTTAATAAAATGTTGAAAAAAAGTTTTTCGTATGCTTTTTTATCCTATCTTTGCCAATTCAAATCACATTGTAAATTAATTTAATATAAATATAATATTTTTCAAATCATGGACGCTAAAATTCAAATGAATCCAAATTCGCTGGTTAATTATCTTAACAAACCAGCAACAGAGTTTACAAAGCAAGACATTATCCGCTATTGTGAGGAAAACAACGTGGAATTTATCAATTTCCACTATTGCGGATGGGACGGCAAGCTCAAGACTCTTAACATTGTTATCAACAGTCTCGAACATTTAGACGGCATTCTTTCGGCGGGAGAGCGCGTTGACGGCTCCAGCCTTTTCCCTTTCATCGAGGCGGGAAAATCCGACCTTTACGTCATTCCGAAGTTCAGAACGGCTTTCCGCAACCCGTTCACGGAGGTTCCGACTGTTGACATCCTCTGCTCGTTCTATAATCGAGACGGAGAACCTTTTGAAAGCTCACCGGAGTATATCCTCCACAAAGCGCATACAGTGTTTCAGAAGACCACAGGTTTGAAGATGGAGACGATGGGCGAGCTCGAATATTATGTCATCGCCGACGACGAGGAAATGTACGAGGTGCCAGACCAGCGCGGTTATCACGAAAGCGCTCCGTTCAACAAGTTCACCGACTACCGTGTGGAAGCCATGCGTCTCATAGCACAAGCAGGCGGACTCATCAAATACGGTCATTCAGAGGTTGGAAACTTCACCAAAGACGGTAAGATTTATGAGCAAAACGAAATAGAATTTTTACCTACGAATATCGAAGACGCTGCCGACCAACTCGTTGTGGCAAAATGGATTATGCGTCAGTTGGCATACCAGTATGGCGTCACCATCACTTTCGCTCCAAAAATCACCGTTGGCAAGGCGGGCAGCGGCTTGCACGTACACTGCAAATTCACCAAGAACGGCAAGTCTGTCATGGTGAAAAACGGAGAGCTCACCGACTATGCCAAGAAAGCTATCGCGGGCTACATGATGGCAGGCACCTCATTGCCAGCATTTGGTAATCCTAATCCATTGTCATTCTTGAGATTAGTACCACACCAGGAAGCCCCTACCTCGCTGTGCTGGTCGTTCTCAAACCGCAGTGCCTTAGTGCGTGTTCCACTCGGCTGGATTAACAACGGAAAAGACATGCTTGCCGATGCCAACCCGATGGAGAAACAATCAAATCGTGATTTCAGCGACAAGCAGACTTTCGAGTGGCGTGCTTCCGATGGTTGTGCCGACCTTTATCTGCTCATGGCAGCACTGTGCGCCGCGGCGCGTTACGGAATGGAAACCCCAGATGCTCTTGAGGTTGCGGAAAAAACATACGTCGGTCTTGGTGTCAACATTCATGACGACAAGAACAAGAAGGTGGCCGAAGCACTTGAGCAACTTCCAGACTCGTGTGTGAGAGCGGCGGAAGAACTTGAAAAAGACCGTGAGATATACACGGCAAAAGGCGTGTTTTCTGACAATATCATCGATTATCTCATCAAATACCTGAGGAATTTCAACGATGCCAATCTTCGTGCAGAACTCGGAAACGATGAGGAAAAAATCATGAAACTCGTGAAAGCCAACATTCATGTAGGATAAAAAATTCAGGTCTGTTGATAAAAAAATAAAAAAAAATGTATATGTATTAAAAAAACACGTATATTTGCGAGTTGAATATAGCAAGAGGTTATTTTTGAAAATACAACTTAAAAATAGAAATTAACAAATTTATTAACAAAATCATTAAATTATGAGTAAAAAACTTATTCTCTTTTTGATGTTGCTCTTATTCGGAAGCACAAGTTTCTTGAGAGCAGATGAACTCACAGTATGTGACGGAACAGCGACTAACGAGTATGTTCCGATTCAGGGCTTTTATGCCGATGCATATTTGAGATGTCAGTATGTCATACCGGCAGAGCAGTTGCTGGAGATGAACAACGGCGTTGTCAGCAGCATGAAGTTTTATATCAGCACAGTCGCTGAAGCTGCATGGGGTGCTACATTCCAAGTTTACATGACAGAAGTGGACGATACTGCAATCAGCGCTTTTGTTGATGTTGCCAATACAACTACGGTTTACACTGGCGTCTTGAATGGAACAAACCCGGAAATGACAGTGACATTCGACACTCCCTACAACTACGAAGGCGGCAACCTTCTCGTGGGTTTTGATTTGATTACAAAGGGTAGTTACAAAAGAGCTTATTTCGCCGGTGTCGATGCTTCAGGCGCATGTGTACAGGGTAACAGCTATTCTTCATTGGCAACGATTACTCCTACACAGCGTAATTTCTTGCCTAAAACTACCTTTGTTTACACACCAGGTACTCCAACACCTCCTCCAACACCAGGAGTGTTAGCTATCACACCTAACACATTCACACTTGGTGAAAGACCTGTTAACGGCTGGATGGAACCATTTTCAGTCAGAATCACCAACGGTGGTACACCAACTACTATCACGGCAACTATAAGCAATACAGCCGGTGTCAATGCGTTTGCAATGAGCCAGGAAATCAACGAAATAGCCCTTGAAACAGGTGAAGAGGTTGGTTTCGCAATTGACATCAACAGAAACGCTCCGGTTGGCGCTTACACAGAGGAATTCACGATGTTCTCAATAGAAAACAGCAAAGACATCACAACAATTCCTGTTACCGCAACATTCTACACAGCAGAGGCAGCAGACATTGTCGAAACAGCAGAGAATATCGATCTCGGATACCAGGCAGGTATGGCTACATTCTCAAAAACACCGGAGAACCTCCATGCCAACTACGTCCTTTGGGGTATGGAAGAAAAAATGACTGACGCTGTTTATTCATTCACACTTGCAAAAGACAGCAAGTTCTCTGTAACAGCAGGTGACAATGTCGTCGCTATTTACAAAAAAGTCAGCAATTTCCACCCGACAGCGGTTGTTGAACCAGTTGTTTGGTCAGATAACGGTACTATGACAGAAGAGCCTCTTCTCGCCGGTCAGTACTACATGATTGTTGCAGGCGAAAACATCACTACAATTGCAGGAACAGTCATGCAGTATCCAGCTCCTGAAGCTCTTACCGCCGTGGCTCCTGCGGACGGCGCAACAGAAGTTTCCGGAAACATCGTCCTCACATGGGAAGGTGGTGCAAACGCGACACAATACCAGGTTTTGTTCGGTACATCACCGGTGAACATGTCAGCCGTTTTGGATTGGACCATGATTGACGACAACTATGGCTCATTCGATGTGACAAGTCTCGTTCAGAATAACACACAATATTTCTGGCAGATTAAAGCAAAGAACTCAAATGGCACAGTTCAGACAGTTAGACGTGGTTTCACAACGACTTTGACCGCCCCTAACACAGTGACAGCGTCAGACGAGGAAATCTTCGTTGACGGCAGCACATTAATTAAATGGAAACACAGCACAGCTGCTTTAAGCGACCTCCCGGAGGTACAGATTGGTTCAGGTACATCGACAAGCAGTTACTTGCCGACATACAACCTCTATAAATACTCATTCTCGGAGCAGATTTATACAAGTGAAGAAATCGGCGGAGCAGGTATCATCAATACCATTTCATTCTACTCAAAGGGTTCGATTACACGTAACATCAACATCTACATGGCGAATACCGACAAGACCAGCTTCAGCGGCAACACGGATTTAGTTGCGGTTTCAGAAGACGATCTCGTATTCTCAGGCAATGTTACAATGTCTCCTGAAACATGGGTGACGATTACGCTTGACAATCCATTCACATTTGAAGGGGATAATCTCCTTCTCGTTGTGAACGACCTCACAGGCTCATGGGTATCAGCAGTTCAATATTACGTGTTCGATGCCGCCAACCAGGCCATCAACATGTACAGAGACGGATCAGCCTACAACCCGGCGGCACCGGAAGGTTCAGCCACGGTAAGAGCTTTCAAGAACCAGATTATCATCAACAAAAATTCAAGAAATGTTGTTGAGAACAGCCGTTCATTCATTGGATACAATGTATATTACGGTGATGTGAAAGCCAACACGGAACTTATCACAGAGAAACAGTATTTACTCAGCAATCTCCCATACAACATTGAACCAGGTCATAACGTAAGCGTTACAGCTGTTTACGATGAAGGCGAATCAGCTTTCTCAAGCCCGGTTGTTGTGAAGGTTTCCGGCTATGGTACATTCACAGGTACAGTTACAGAGCTCATCAGTGGTAATCCAGTAGAGGGTGTCAACGTTAGTTTCACCGGTAAAGATGAATTCAACAACACCGTAATGTTCGAGGGAACAACAAATGCAAACGGTGTCTATACTATTAATAACGTGAAGGCTGGTAACTACAGAGGTACTGCCACACTTGAGGGCATGGAGCCACGTGTTTCAGAAACAGTGACACTCGCCTACGAGGGAACAGAAACAGTCAACTTCGTTATTCACGAGCTCTACAAGCCGGTCATGAGTGTTTACGCAGAAGAACTTGACACAACATTGGCTAAAGTCCAGTGGTCGGTCAATGAGATGATCAGTGGTGGCGGTGTCGGCGGTTCGGCAACTACATTCACAGAAGGTTTCGAGAACGGCATGCCAGAAGGCTGGACAATAATCGATGGTAATAACGACGGTTACACATGGTGTCTGACAAGCAATATTCCTACAACATGGACATATTACGCAACGGTATCACTTGATTGGTATCGTACAGGTAGCAATGCAATCTGCAGTGGTTCATTTATCAACGGTGTTGGCGCTCTTTCACCGAATGAATATCTCGTAACACCACAGGTTACAATTGCCAACGGCTCGACATTCTCATTCTGGGCGGCAGCGGCAGACGCCGGTTACCCGGCAGACCACTTCGGAGTTGCTGTTTCCGATAATGCAACAGACTGGACAATGGTTAACGAATGGACTTTGACAGGCAAGACAGGTACTGTTAAAGGTGGTCGTGAGTCACGCGACGGCAACGGCGCAAAAATTGGTACATGGTACAACTACAGCGTTGACCTCAGCGCTTACGCGGGATTGAAGTATATCGCCATCCGTCACTTCAACTGCACCGACCAATACATCATGTGCGTTGACGATATCGAACTCTCAAACGGCAGCAAGAACCGCGACGTTCAAGAGTATGCAATCTATAGAAAAGCCATCTTGAAGGAGAATGAACTTGTTGAAGCCGATTCAGTTTACTTCGGCAATGTAACAGATACTCTCTATGCCGACTTCGACTGGAACAACGTTGAGCCAGGTCTCTATCAGTATGGTGTTTCAGCCATCTATCCTTCACCACAACAAAACGGTGGCCGTGACAGTAACAACGAGCTCACAGTTTACGAAGGAACAGCATCGAACAGTAGTGTTCCAATGAAGGTGGGATTCTTTGATGATTGGACTAAATCACAGTACATCATTCCGGCAGCAGATCTCGCTGACATGATTGACAACGATATCACAGCTATAAAGTTCTATACAAAGAGCAACAACATTCCTTACACAACAGTTTCCACATTCGATCTCTATATGACAGAGGTTGATAACACAACCATCTCCGATTTCATTCCTAAATCAGATGCACAGATTGTCTTCTCGGGCACAGCTGATTTCGTGGCAGAAGGCGAAGGCGGTGTTGTGACATTAACATTCGATACACCTTATACATATAATGGAGGCAACCTCCTCATCGGTTGTGAAAACACAATAGACGCAGGTTATAAGTTCATCTACTTCTATGGTCAGACAGTTTCCGGTGCATCTGTTTCAGGTTCAAACGGAACAAGCCCGGCAAGTGTTCAGGCATACCAGCATAACTTCATACCACAGACAACATTCTTCTATGAGGCAAGTGCCGGAGCCGGCAACGATAACCCTGTGACACCTATTACATGGTCAAATGTTCTTCCAAAGGATATTGAGACAACAGTTACTGTGAACGCTATCGTAGCGGCTGGTTCACCAGAAGGTGCGACAGTGATAATGACAAACAACTTCGAGAACGTGGTTTACACAGCAACATTAGATGAAACAGGTGTTGTTGTATTCGAGGACTTCCGTAAAGGCAACTACACTGTAACAGTTGACCTCGAAGGTTATGTGTCCAACTATGCGGAAACAGAAGTAAGCATCTGGAACGAAACAGAAATCAATGCTACATTGACAGAAATCTGCAAGCCGGTTGACGACATTATGGTTTCTGTGACAGGTTATGCAATGTGGACTTCTGTTGTTCCTGCTGACAGAGTCGCGGAGAAATACTTTGTCAACCTTAACGGTATCTTTGTTGCCGAAACAACAAGCAACGCATATCAACTTGAAGACCTTACAGAAAACGAAGAATACACAGTTGGTGTTGCTGTTGTTTACACAACAGGCATGAGCGCATACGTCTATAAGACGTTCACATATTTAGGCTGCACCGGTGTTGCACAACAGGTGGACACTCTCTATGCAACAAATGAAGACATGAACGTCACACTTGCATGGAACGGTTCGTCGCCAACACCACCAACACCACCAACACCACCAACACCACCAACAGGCGATGTCGTTGTTAAATTGACAGCTCCGGACCTTTGGGGTGATGGCTCGGGTTACCAGATGTTACTCGACAACACACATTCACTCTACGGTACAACAATTCCAACAACAGGTCCATTAAGTCTGTACTGTTCAGGCAACGAGGCTATTTACGCACAGTTCAGCCACAAGATTCCTGTAAATGCCGACGGCAACTGC
>UQNO01000036.1 GCA_900542475.1 uncultured Bacteroidota bacterium | reverse complement strand
ATTTTCTCACGCAGTTGATTGATAAAGACGCAAACCGTCGATGTCTTGCTGATAGAGGCTGTAAGTTTCCGCATTGCCTGCGACATCAGGCGAGCCTGCAGTCCCATCTTGCTGTCGCCCATCTCGCCCTCAATCTCACTTTTCGGTGTCAATGCGGCCACCGAGTCGATTACGATAACGTCAATAGCCCCCGAGCGTATAAGGTTTTCTGCTATTTCAAGCGCCTGCTCGCCATTGTCAGGCTGTGACACCAACAGATTCTCAATGTCAACGCCCAATTTTTTTGCATAAAAACGGTCAAACGCATGCTCCGCGTCAATAAAAGCGCCGATACCGCCTTGTTTTTGAGCTTCTGCGATTACATGCAGCGCCAGGGTTGTCTTGCCGGAACTCTCGGGGCCGTAAACCTCAATGATTCTTCCGCGTGGCATACCGCCAATACCCAAAGCATAGTCCAAACCAATAGAACCTGTTGACACCGAATCTATTTTCTCTTGTTTATTGTCGCCAAGGCGCATAATGCTTCCTTTTCCGAACGATTTCTCAATGTTTCCCAGTGTGGCTTCCAAAGCCTTCATTTTCTCCTGTCTCACTTTTTCGACATCTTCCTCAATAGTCTTTGCCATTTTCTAAATAATTTTAAATCAATAAGTTAATACCATAATTTCAAATATCACAGCTCGATTCTGACGAGTTTTTAATCAAACTGCAACGCTACAAATATAAATATTTTTTATGAGTTAGCAAACATTTTTGCTGTTTTTTTGATAAAAATCGCAAATTTCTTTTATTCCACACATCTCACATTTCGGTTTACGCGCCACGCACACATATCTGCCGTGCAAAATCAGCCAGTGATGAGCTTTTGAAAGCAACCGTCGCGGTATGCGCTCCACAAGCTGCTTCTCGGTTTCCACGGGCGTTTTGGCGTTTTTGCTCAAACCGATTCTTGCCGAGACTCTGAAGACATGAGTATCGACAGGCATTGCCGGTTTGTCGAACGCGACCGCGACAACCACATTTGCCGTTTTGCGCCCCACCCCCGGCAATTTCTGCAAATCATCTATGTTATCAGGCACGACACCATTGAAGTCAGATACCAGAACTTTTGCCATTCCGATTAAATTCTTGGCCTTGTTATTGGGATAAGAAATCGATTTAATCAACTGATACACTTCATCTTGCGCGGCTTCCGACAAGGTTTTCGCATCTGGAAATCGCTCGAAAAACGCAGGTGTCGTCATGTTGACGCGTTTATCTGTGCATTGAGCTGAAAGAACCACGGCGACAATAAGCTGGTACGGGTTCATAAACTTCAATTCAGATTCAGCCACAGGCATGTTTTTTTCAAAATATTTTATAAAAGCATCATATTTGCCCTGATTATCAATATCTTTCATTTTTTTTAATTTTCACAACAAAATTACATGATTTTTTTATTATCTTTGCAAAAAATTAATTATTATGGAAAACAGATTCGAATCAGTATTTATCGGCACCGACATCGAGGCCAATTATGTTGCCGCAATGCTGCAAAACGAGAACATTCCCTGCATCGTCCGCAACAACTTTCAATCAAGCGTGGCTGTCGGATGGGCTGACGGCAATTCCGACCAAAGCACGGAACTACTTGTCAACGCCGAAGATTTTGAAAAAGCGAAACAAATTGTTGATTCATATCAAAAGTAAGAATAATTTTTTTAAATGTCAAATTACACACTGCACGAGGTTTTAAGCAAACGGGAGATTAAACTATGGCTCGCCTTCCCGTCGAAATTATATAAAAACGACAATCACTACGTCAGACCTCTTGACCGTGAGGTCGAAAAGGTTTTCGACAGAGAACAGAACAAACTTTTCCGCCACGGCGATGCCACAAGATATTATTTGACCGACCAGAAAGGCACAATTGTCGGAAGAATTGCTGTTTTCTACGACGAGAAGACTTCAAGGGTGTATGAGCACGAAGAAAACGGTCAAAAGACAGGTGGCTGCGGCTTTTTCGACTGCATCAACAATCAAGAAGCGGCAAACATCTTGTTCGACACTGCCAAGAAATGGTTGGAGGAGCGCGGATACGAGGCCATGGACGGTCCGATAAACTTTGGCGACCGCGACTATTTCTGGGGCTGCCTCGTGGAAGGGTTCACCGACCCGATTTACAATATGCCATACAATTACCCTTACTATAGACAACTCTTTGAGAATTACGGCTTTAAGGATTATTTCAAACAATTCACTTTCCGACGCAACCTCATTCCAGGCGGATTCGACCCTATACTTCATGAAAAAGCAGCGCGCATATATGAGAATCCGGACTATTCTTTCGAAATCCTTGACAAACGAAAAATCGACCGCTATGCCGATGATTTCCTGACGATTTACAACAAGTCCTGGGGTGTCATTCCGGGTGCGGCGAAACTCACACGCCAACACGCATTGGCCCTGCTTAACAGTCTCAAACCGATCATAGACCCTCGCCTGATGCATTTCGCATACTATAAAGGCGAACCAATCGGATTCTTTCTAATGATGATTGACCTCAATCTAATATATAAAGGATTAAACGGCAACGACAAGGGTTTCAATAAGTTACGTATATTCTGGAGGGTCAAGGTATCGAAAATATGCGACCGGGCCATATCATTAGTTTTCGGAATCGTGCCGGAACATCGCAAAAAAGGTCTTGAAGCAGGATTGGTATGCTCACTCGAATCGCAAGCCATCAAGAAAAAATTCAAATATAAAGAACTGCAACTCAATTGGATAGGCGACTTCAATCCTCCGATGCTCAAAATCGCCGAAAGAGCGGGCGCAAGTCACTATAAAACACATATAACGTTCAGGTATCTATTCGACAGAAACAAACCTTTCACAAGAGCCAAACTACAGGCAAACGGAAAAAACGAAGAATAATGATTGAAGCGAAAGGCATATATAAATCTTTTGGCAATGTCGATGTAATAAAAGGCATTGATATTCATATAGATAAAGGCGAGATAGTTACTATCGTAGGTGCATCGGGAGCCGGAAAGTCAACACTGCTTCAAATCATCGGGACACTTGAAAAAGCCGACAAAGGCGAAGTTGTCATCAACGGACAGCATATAAACAAAATGAACCAGAAGACAATAGCCGCTTTCCGTAATAAAAACATCGGTTTTGTGTTTCAGTTTCATCATCTTTTGCCAGAGTTTACCGCTCTCGAAAACATCTGTATCCCCACTTTTATTGCCGGAGAATCTAAAAGCAACGCTTTCTGCAAAGCGACAAAACTACTTGACCATCTTAATCTTACAGAAAGAGCGAACCACAAGCCATCGATGCTTTCAGGAGGAGAACAACAACGAGTGGCAGTGGCAAGGGCCTTGGTCAACAATCCATCCGTGATTCTGGCAGATGAGCCATCGGGAAACCTCGACTCGCAAAACGCAAAAGAACTTCATGAGCTTTTCTTCAAGTTGAGAGAACAGACCGGACAGACCTTCGTAATCGTGACACACAATCCAGAATTGGCACAGATGGCGGATCGGACCTTGACTATAAAAGACGGCAAAATAAATTAAAATGAGAACTCTTATCAAATATATTTTCATATTATCGTTTGGAACACTTTGTGTTTCACCGACATTTGTTTATTCCCAGGAAAACGCCCCCACATTCCAGTCATTGATATCATCGGGCGATAGAGAATATGGGAAAAAAGAATATATCAAAGCCAAAACATATTATCAAGAAGCATTGCGTTTAAAACCCAGTGACGCATCGGCCAAAAGCAAGTTAAACAACACTCTGCAAAAAATACGAGAAGAAAATAAAAAAGAAGAGCGATTCTTCGAATACATCGACAATGCCGACAATTTTTACGCCAACAACGAGTTGGAAAAAGCCTTGACAGAGTATGACAAAGCATTAAAGATTTTCCCGCTTGACGATTACGCACTGGGCAAAAAACAAGAAATCACAACGATTCTTAAAGATGAAAAAGATAAATTGAACTCATTTAACGAGATGCTTGCCCTTGGTGACAGGCTCTTAAAAGAAGAGAAGTTCGCCGAAGCCGTCATGCAATACGAATTCGCATTAAAGATATATCCGAACAATTCAGCGGCCAAAACAAAATATCAAGATGCAAAAAGCAAGAAAGAAATTTATGATTTAAAAGTTATTGAGTTCGATAGACTTAATACACAAGGACAAGAATTTACTTTAAGAAAAAAATATACCGAAGCCATTACAGTTTACGAACAGGCACTGCAAATTTTTCCGAATGAAACCGATATTTCCGACAAGATAAAAGACCTGCAAACCAAGAAAAACATTGCCGACAATTATAATGCGAAAATCATAGAGGCCGACGCTCTCTATGAAGACCGCTCATACAATGAGGCAAAAACGGCATACCAAGCGGCTTTATCAGTAATTCCCGATGATTCCTACGCTATCGGCATGATTGCGCGCGTTGACGAAATCGTAAACAGTCCCGAATATCGGAAAATACAAAACGACAAAGCCAAACTTGACAGCGACTTCGCGAATTTCATGGGCAAAGGCGAGAATGCCGAAAGCGCCCGAAACTACGAATTGGCCGTTTCTTACTATGACAAAGCATTGGAACTCAAGCCCAATAATGCCGGCGCACTCGCAAAGAAAAAAAATGCCGAGGATATGATTTTGTACGCCGAGCAACAACGCAAGGAGCAGGAACGCATGGCCGCTGCCGAGGCCGAAAGACAGCGTAAAAATCAAATCAACGAACTAATCGACACCGGCAATCAACAAATTATACAAAAACAATACGCCGAAGCCGAGCAATCATTCAATCAAGTGTTGGCTTTGGACCCCCAAAACGCAATCGCAACAGAAAAACTTGCTGCAATTGCAGGTTTTCATGAAGAAATACAGCGTCAGAAACAAGAGAACTACAATAAAGCCATGTCGGAAGGACAGTATGCGATGGATAGCCGAAATTTTGCCGAAGCAATCAGGCAATACAATATCGCTTTGACAAACAAACCAGACGACCCGGCAGCCAATCAGCAGCTTGCGCTTGCACAACAAAATGAAAACATGCGTTTGGCGGGTTTGCAAAATGAATACAATGGATATATCACCAAGGCAGACGTCCAGTTCCAAACAAAAAACTACGACAAGGCGATAGAGTTTTATACAAAAGCCATGCAAGTCAACACGGGAAATCCTTATCCAGCCAATAAAATAAGGGAAATCGGTGAAATTTTGGCTGCGAACAAACTCCTCGAACTTGTTGATACATCTATCACTGTCAACTCCAGCGAGACCAAACGTTTTGATTTCGAGCCCGTGGATGTCACAACTCGCCGCGGCAACTATATTTTATTGAAAGCCAGGAATTTAGGCGACAGACCATTTATCATGTACATATCATACGGCAGCAAGAACGGCAAAAATGGCGGTTTTACAGTCAGTGTGCCTAAAAATCAAGATGTCAACGACTTCATCGTGAGAATAGGCTCGCAATACAAATGGTTCAGCGAAGACAACACATGGATTGAAATACTTCCGGAAAACGGCAATATAGAAATAACATCAATGGAAATAACGAAAGGAAACTAATATGGACAAATCAGATTCACGTTATCAACTGTATATCAATATTTTAAAAGAGGAATTAGTTCCGGCGATGGGCTGTACCGAGCCAATATGTCTCGCCTACGCCGCCGCCAAGGCGCATCAAATATTGGGTGCGACACCAGATAGAGTCGAAGTGCTTGCCAGCGGAAACATTATAAAGAACGTGAAGAGCGTTATCGTGCCCAACACCAATGGAATGAAGGGAATTAAAGCCGCTGTCGCCGTCGGGATAGTGGCAGGAAACCCCGACAAGGCTCTTGAAGTTATCGCCAACGTAACGCCTGACCAGAAAAAAGAAACTGAAAAATTCCTTGCCTCCACACCTATCGATGTCAAACATGTCAGTTGCCAGGAACAATTGGACGTTACGATAATAGAATATAACGGGAAGCATCATGCCGATGTCAGAATCTGCGGTTTCCACACCAATATCGTTCATATCCAAAAAGACAACGAAACACTATTCCATAGCGAAGCGATTTGTAAACCAGCCACAAAGTTGACAGACCGTGGCTGCCTCACCGTTTCTGGAATAGTAGATTTTGCAGATAGTGTTGATATTCAGGACATTAAAGAAACTATAGGACGACAGATAGAATATAACAAGGCCATTTCCGACGAAGGTTTGAAAAACAATTGGGGTGCCAATATTGGAAGCACCTTATTAAAATATTACGGCGACGACATCAAAATCAAGGCAAAAGCTCGTGCCGCAGCAGGTTCGGATGCCAGAATGAATGGTTGCGAGTTGCCAGTCATCATCAACTCTGGCAGTGGCAATCAAGGACTTACAGTGTCAATGCCGGTCATTGCATACGCAGAGGAGTATAATATCAGCGATGACAGATTGTACCGGGCTTTAGTCGTTTCAAACCTCACAGCAATACACCAAAAAACACGCATAGGGCGTTTGTCGGCATACTGCGGGGCAGTCAGCGCCGGTTGCGCAGCGGCATGCGGCATAGCCTATCTTCTCGGTGAAAACCTTGACGTTGTTGAACATACATTATGCAACGCTGTCGTGACAGTCTCCGGAATCATCTGTGACGGCGCAAAAGCATCATGCGCGGCAAAAATAGCAGCGTCAGTTGAATCAGGTCTTTTGGGCTACTATATGTATAAAAACGGTCAGCAATTTGAAGCCGGCGACGGCATAGTAGGACGCGACATCGAAGACACTATTCACAATGTGGGATTGGTTGGAAGCATCGGCATGAAAGAAACCGATACCGAAATCATCGATATTATGACTAAATAACCGATTGTCAATCAATTCTCCGCACTTCGGTGACATTATTCAATAAACGAAGTTTGCGAATGAGTTGCTCAAGATAATTCACGCTTGTTACACGTACCACAAAACGACTTTCATAAAGACCGTTTTTTACACCCATTGACGCGTCTATAATATTGATTTCCATTTGTTTCATTACCTCGGTGATATCGTTAAGAATACCAAAACTGTCTTTTGCGACCACACGAATGGTAGCTCTTGAAGGCACATCACTTTGCCATTTCACATCAATAAGTCGATATGGATGGCGTTTTTGCATTGCGATAGCGTTTTTACAATTGACGCGGTGAATAGTGATGCCGCCGCCAACATTGACAAAACCGCACACCTCATCGCCATGAATAGGATTGCAACACTTGGCCATTCTAAATGCGAAACCATTGATATTTGCGCCAATACTCATCGCATCGCTGTCATTTTCAACAGGCTTGTCTTTTTTCAACTCCTCCTCCACCCTATGCATTTCTTTCTCTTCTGTTTGAGACAAGATAAATGTCTTCATCTCGGCGAGGTCGATTTGATTTGTGGCGATATTATGATAAAACTCAATCCCCGATTCACAATCGTATTTTTTAAGTAATTCGGTGAAAATCTTGTCGTTAAAGGCGATTTTCCAGTTTTTAAGTTTC
Source organism: uncultured Bacteroidota bacterium (assembly GCA_900542475.1). Taxonomy (GTDB): domain Bacteria; phylum Bacteroidota; class Bacteroidia; order Bacteroidales; family F082; genus Limimorpha. The sequence goes on along the minus strand of UQNO01000036.1, from coordinate 11,516 downwards.
CTGTGGAAGATAGAGCTGCCAAGTTCAGCCTCTTTCATCTCCTCATCTTTCAAAAACCTTTTGATTTTAGACTTTGCTTTCTCCGTATTGACATAATTAAGCCAGTCGGACTTGGGTGTCTGTCTCTTGCTTATTTGTATTTCAACGCGGTCGCCGTTGTTAAGGACATATCGTATCGGTTGCATTTTACCATTAACGCGCGCTCCTATGCAGCGTGTTCCGACTTGAGTATGCACTTCAAAAGCGAAATCAAGGATTGTGGAGCCGGCAGGCAGTTGTTTCACCTCCCCTTGAGGCGTTATCACATACATTTTGTCGGACTTGCCTTTTTTAGCGCGTTTGTCGTCTAACGAATCGGAATCCAATTGGTCAGAGGATTCCAGAATGTTTCTAATCCGATTCAGCCATTCATCGGCCGTTTGATGTTTGTCGTTATGGCTTTTATATGACCAGTGAGAGGCGTTGCCTTTTTCAGCTATCTCATCCATTCTCGACGTTCTGATTTGCACCTCCACCCAATCATCGCCGTATTTCACAGTGGTATGCAGCGACTCATAGCCTGAAGCCTTGGGCTTCGAAATCCAGTCTCTATAACGCTTCGGATTCGAAGTATATATACTGGTCACAATGGAATAAACATTCCAGCAGTCGTCTATTTCTTTCTTTATTTTCGAGCTGTTAATAATGATTCTGACGGCAAAAAGGTCATAAACCTGTTCAAATGACACCCCTTGCGCCTTCATTTTAGCGAAAATCGACGGAATAGATTTGGTGCGCCATTTTATCACATAGTCAAACCCCTCCTTGTTCAATCCCTGACGTATCGGCAAAAGGAAATTAGCCATTTTCTCCTCTTGCATCGCATGCGTCATCGTGATTTTTTCCTTTATCTCATTGTATTCCCTGGGGTTTTCGTAAATCATCACCGCCTCTTCCATATCCTTTTTAATGTTATACAGACCAAGGCGATGGACTATCGGTATGATTAAATATTTTGTGATTTCAAAAAACCTATCAACCTTTCTTTTTTTTATAACATCTTCACTATCAGAAGGTTTTATATCAACACGGACATCAATGTCGCCTTGATTGCGACAATTCGACAGACAATGAGCGATAATCAGCATCAACACTCTGATATCGTCAATCATCGATAGGAAAAGTTTTCTGAAAGTGTCGGATTGAGTGGAGATACGCAACATATTCAGCGACATCATTTTAATCAGCCCTTCGAGTATCAACGCCACTCTCTCCCCGAACTGCTCTTTTATCTCGTCAAAAGTAACATCCGAAACTGTTGTAATATTGTGAAGCAAGGCACATACGACGGTTTTGCTGTGCATGCCCATCTCCGAATAGCAAACTTTAGCGACATCAAGCACATGAAGCATCATCGGCCGTCCTTGATGAATATGCATTCCGTCGTATTTCAAGCAGCACAAATCATAGGCTTTCCTGATGAAACCCACCTCTTCCAACGACATCGTCTCGCTCACTTTCTGAATCAGCTCTTCGTACGATTTCTCAATCTCTAATATTTCCTGTTCCGAGTAATATTTCAACTTTTAAAAAATTACTTTGCAAATTTACGAAAATAATCCAAAATGTACTATTTTTGTAACGTAAATTTTTAATTAAAAGTATAATAATAATTCTTTTATTATCGTTAGCCTTTTGATTATTGGAGATGAACAAGAAGTTCTTGAAAAATATTATTTTTTTACTTTTTATCAACCTTTTGATAAAACCGTTCTGGATTCTTGGCGTTGACGTTGCCGTTCAGAATCTTGTGGGCGATACTTCCTACGGTCTTTACTTGTCCATTTCACAGTTCTCTTACCTGTTTTATATATTGCTTGATTTAGGTCTGACGAACTTCAACAATCGTAACATTGCCCAGAACAACCAATTGCTCTCGAAGCATTTCGTCGGTATTTCACAAGCCAAGATTTTACTCACGATACTTTATTTCATTGTCATTTTCACCATAGGCTGGCTAATAGGGTACCGTGGCGAGCAGTTGAAATTGCTTGCGATATTCGGTTTCAATCAAGTACTGCTTTCATTTATATTATATGTACGTTCCAACATTTCGGCCTTGCTGCTTTTCAAGACCGACAGTTTGCTTTCCGTACTCGACCGGGTGCTTATGATATTGATTTGCAGTTTTTTATTGTGGTCAGGCTTCTTCCCCAAGTCGGACTTCAACATCTACAGTTACATTTACGCGCAAACGGCATCTTATATCATTACACTTATAATAGCGACTGTAATAGTGCTCCGTCATACCGGGAAACTCACAATCAGAATTAATATCCCGTTTGTGATAATCATAATAAAACAAAGTCTTCCATACGCCTTGCTCGTGCTGTTAATGAGTTTCTACAACCGTCTTGAGCCGGTTTTAATCGAGCGTCTGCTGCCGGAAGACATCGCCGCGGCCCAAGCGGGAGTTTATGCGCGCGCATGGCGTCTCTTCGACGCGGGAAACAACATCTCCTACCTGTTTTCCGTGATACTTCTGCCACTTTTTGCAGCGATTATCAAGGAAAAAGAAGACTTACAAGGTCTTGTCAAGCAATCGTTTAGCATAATGTTGTCGATGACTTGCATTATAGCCGTGCTGTGCATATTCTACAGCAGCAATTTCATGAAGTTGATGTATCCCGGGCAAATCAACGAGGAATCTTCCATTATTTTAAAAATCCTGATGGGAAGTTTCGTGTCAATATCAACAACTTATATTTTCGGAACACTGCTTACAGCCAACGGCAATCTGAAGCAATTGAACATTGTAGCAGCCTGCGGCGTTGTCTTGAATATCGTGCTTAATCTTATATTCATACCTCATTTCAAAGCTGTCGGAGCGGCATTCACCAGCCTTTGCGTGCAGTTCGTCACCTGCGTGATACAGTTCTTCATCGCAAAAAAAATCTTCAATCTACAATTGGGCAACGCATTCTGGTTCCGTATCATCGCATTTTTAGCGCTGATAAGCCTTTGCACTTATCTGTCAACCACCCTGACATTGAAATGGGGCGTATCATTTGGCATCGCCACAGCATTATGCGTCATTATCGCATTCCTAACCAAGATGCTGAATTACAACGAGATAAGGGATTTAATCCACTCCTCCATGAAAAATATCAAGAAATAATTCGTAAAAAATAAGAATGGTTTAAGTTTTTTCACTATTTTTGTAGATTATATTTTGCTTATCAAACAAATACGTAATGGACAATTATTTTAACAGCACATCAATGGTTCAAACCATTTGGAAATGGAAATGGCACATCGTCATAATCACTGTCGTAGCGGCAATCCTCGGCGCAATCTTTTCAGGCTCAAGATTCATCACTCCGATGTATAAATCAGAAGCGACACTCTACCCAAGCAACGTCTCCGCCTATTCTGACGAAACTTTCACGGAGCAGATGCTTCAAATCATGCAGTCAAACGAGATAATGGATTCAGTCGTCATCAAATTCGACTTGATGAGACATTACAAGATTGACAAAGGGTATAAATATTGGAAAACAGCTCTTATTGACGAGTACCGTACCAATGTAAGCATTTCAAGAACACCATACGACGCCGTGTTGATTAAAGTTTTGGACAAAGACCCGGAAATCGCTTGCGCGATGGTAAATGAAATCATCAGACTATATAATTATAAAGTCGGCAAGCTTCATAAAAGCAAACGACTTGAGGTTATCAACATGTATAAACAGACATTAAACGAAAAGCAAATGTTCATTGACTCCCTTAAGCGGAAGATGTCTGAATTATCATCAAAATATGGACTTCTCGACTACGAATACCAGTCAAAAGAGGTGACAAGAGGTATGTTGAGAACCGACGGGGGCACAAAAGTCAAAGAAGACGCTGTCGATACTCTTTTGATAAACATGGAGAAATACGGCTCTGACATGCTTGCTTTGAAAAACCTTATCCAGAGGGAAAGCGAAACGTACAGCAACACAAAATTTGATTATGAGCAGCATCTTCGCTTCTACAAAAGCGACATGACGTTCTCAAACGTTATTTCAGAACCTTTTGTCTCCGATAAAAAAGCTTATCCCGTAAGATGGGTCGTTGTGGCATTATGCGGTCTCGCCGCCTGCTTCATTACGATTCTCGTGATTTATATAATAGAAGGCAAGAAGAACCTGCTCAAATAATGTCGAAATTTGCAAAAACAGTTTCTTTATATATCATCGCTGCATTGGTTGTTGCGATAGGACTTTATTTTACCATCAAAAAAGACACCTATCTTGCTTTTGCCGTCCCGGCAGTCGTTGGCATATTGCTGTTATATGTTTTTTCATTGGACAAAATCCTTCTTTTAATAGCGTTTTTAACCCCGCTGTCAATAAACTTGGATACAATCACCGGCGGGCTTGCCGTATCTTTACCGGCAGAGCCTCTACTCGCCGGCGTTTTGGTGTTATTCATCGCAAAATACATTTACGAAAGGAATTTCGATTACAAAATCACCAGACATCCGATATCCATTGTGATATTTATGATGTTTACATGGATGGTCGTCACCACTATAACCAGTGAAATGCCGATAGTTTCGCTGAAGTTCTTCGTGTCGAGGCTTTGGTTTGTTGTCCCTTCTTATTTTCTTTGCGCCGAGCTTTTTAAAAATCCGAAAAACATCAACAGATTCATTTGGTTATACATTGCCGGTCTCATAATCGTTGTGTTTCATACCATTTACAACCACGCCGCTCATGGATTTGACGGCGACACCGCCCACTGGGTCATGTCTCCATTCTATAACGACCATACAGCCTATGGCGCGGCATTGGCGATGTATATAGTGTTGTGCGTCGCCTATCTGTTTATGCCCAATATGAAAATCCACAAGCGTATAGGTGTGATAATAACGCTGTGCATACTGGTTCTCGCCATCATTCTGTCTTTCTGCCGCGCCTCATGGATTAGCCTCATAGCGGCTCTCGGCGTGTTGGCTTGCGTCCTTCTCAAGATTAAGTTCAAATATATCGCAATCATAGCGGCAATATTAATAGGACTGTTTTTCACATTCCAGCAACAAATCTTCGATTCCTTGTCTAAAAACGAGCAAGATGCGTCAGGAAACATTGTTGAAAACATCCAATCAATGACGAATATCACCACCGACGCATCGAATCTTGAGCGCATTAATCGTTGGAACTCTGCGATAAGAATGTTCAAGGAAAGACCATTATTCGGTTGGGGACCAGGCACTTACCAATTCGTCTATGCTCCTTTCCAAGAATCCAGAAATAAAACCATCATAAGCACCAATTCCGGAGACATGGGCAACGCTCACAGCGAATACATCGGCACACTGTCGGAACAAGGGGTGCCGGGAGCCTTGCTCGTTGTCGCCATAGTGGTGGTTTTCATGTACTCTGGTCTCATGACATACAGAAGAGCGAAAAACAAAGAATCCAAGATTATTGTTCTCGCCGCCACACTTTCCTTACTCGGTTACTACGTGCATGGAATATTGAACAACTTCCTTGACACCGACAAGTTAGCGGTGCCTGTGTGGAGTTGTATGGCGATAATCACAGCCATCGACTGCTTTCACGCCGACAAGAAAGACTTCTATGAAACTAACGAACTTTCTGAACGTCAATGAGTTCAATATAGAAAACAACGGTGGAATAAGCCGGTAGTTCTTTATCAATCGCAATATCACCAAACCCCATCTCCGACGGCACGACTATCGTGGCTTTACCTCCTACTCTCATGTTTCCGACAGCTTCCTCGATTCCGGGAACCATTTCATTGTTACCGTAAACAAACTGAAGAGGCTCTCCTTCAAAACTTGTTTCAATCAGCTTATCATCTATGTTATAGAGGTTATAATGAATTGACACCACATCGCCAATGTCAACCACTTCGCCGGCTCCTTTGGCAATTTCAAGATAATAAACGCCAGAGGGACTTGGAGCGACTTGTATATTGTGCTCTTTCACAAATTTCTCAATTCTATCAGGCTCTTCTTTCAAACGTTTTTGGTTTTCGATTTCTTCGATTTCCCGAAGCCTTATTTGTTCAGCTTCGTATTCCGCTTGTGTTAGAATACTTGTATTCTCCACATTTAACACCAAAGACGTATATGGCAATATCGAGTTTTCGAGACCGAGGCTGTCAAAAGCCAAGGAGGAAGGAATCACAAAATGCCCTTCGCCTCCTGCCGGGACATATCCCATCGCCTCGGCAAAGCCAAGTCCCAATTCCAAATCGCCATATCTTACTGCGACAGGCTCTCTTTCAAAGAGATCCAGCAAAGTGTCACCGTCAAGAGTTATCAGGTTGAAATTAATATTCAAAATCTCACCGTCTTTAGGTCCAGGTCCTTTACCTTTGACATTCAATATGATAAGACCGCTTTCAGTAATTGTATATTTCTCATTGGAATAATACATTGCCAAACGGTCTTCATCGTCTTGCTGTCTGCGCAGCAGCTCCATCTTCTGTTGTGCTGCAACTTCTTCGGCAGGAACAATGGTCTTAAGTCTAATATCGATATAAACCGGCATTCCCGCGGTAAGATAATTCGGCACGGCTTTCATTCCCATCGACTTGATACACAATGAGTCCACAAGAAAAACGACCGTTGCCGAATCATTTAAATGCATATTTAAAAGTCCTGCCATCATATCTCCCACGAAAGAGGGTTCCGTCAGCTCCACCTCAAGTCCGTTTTCATCTTCATACTCCGATGAATAGAAAAGCGTCTCGCCCATCGTATGTTTCACATCAATTATCACGTAGTCTCCGATTTTAGGCATTTCACCTTGTTTGTTGACTTCATGAAATTGCATATAAGCGCCGTTTTTCATCTTGTCGAAGCCTCGAAATACTGTTTTTTCGCATGAAAATAGAATTACGCAGCCTAAAAGACAAAGGAAATATGATGGCAGTCTTCTCATAAGATATTAGAAACCAATAAGTTCAACTTCAAAAATCAAGTTTGAGAACGGAGGAATGTCAGCGCCGGCGCCTCTATCTCCATAACCAAGATAATAAGGGATATAAAGCACGCCTTTCTCGCCTTTCGACATCATCATGATACCCTCGTCCCAACCAGGAATGACATAACCCATGCCGATTGGCACTTCGATGGGTTCATTGCGTTCAACAGACGAATCGAAAACATTGCCGTTTAGTAGTTTGCCAGTGTAATGCACTTTCACATTATCACCCTGAACAGGCATTTCGCCGTTTCCTTCTTTTATCATCACATAGTAAAGTCCTGACGCTGTTGGAGTTGCGACAATATTGTTCATTGCGAAATATTGCTGCATCTCTGCGTATGCGCGCTCTGTTTCTTCCGGATATTGCTTCTTAATCGCTTCAATCATTTTATTCATATATTCACTTTCAGGATAGAAATCGTTGACTTTCACATCAAATCTCATGACATCAGTACTGTTGAATTCCTTTGGAAGCTCCGGAACTCTGAAAAGATAATGGAATGTCGAGTCGATATTGACGATGAACGAAGCAGAATCTCCTTTGTGCATCATTGCGATACCTTCCATGAAGTCTGTGGCAAATGACGGCTCGCCGACCTGAAGAATATTTTTTGAAGCTGGAATTATTATTGTGGTGTCGTTCACATAACAAGCAATTGTAACTTCCACTAAATCACCGATATTCGGCAGTTCTCCATCATTATTCACATGGAAATGATAATAAAGGCCGCTGTTTGTCGCCTTATAACCCTTGGGTGCGTTACCGTTACCGCAACCCGTCAGCATTGAGAGCATCACGCAGAATGCGGTCATCATTAAAAATACTTTTTTCATTTTTTTTAATTTTAATAATTTATTTATTTGATTGATTTTCAATAATTTTTACTTTATACACAAGAGTAGCTCTGATTGGGATTCCGTTGCCATCGCCGGTCAAACCATACGCCAAATGTGACGGAATAATAATTTCGGCTTCATCTTCCTTATGAAGATACAAAACAGCCTCTTCCAAGCCACTTTCAACTCCACCATATCCTACCACAAACATTTTTTTACCGTTTTCTTCAGAAGAATATATCAAATCACCATTTAAGAGCCTCAATTCATAATCCATAACGACAACATGTCCTCTCTTAATCAGTTCACTATCTCCTTTGTTTATAATACGATAGCATAAGCCAGTACCAGTTTTCAAAAAATCAGCGCCCGAATTTAAAATATATTCGTTTATTACTTCTTTTTCCATAGAGACAAGGTGTCTGTTTAAACTGTCGAGATTGTCTTTCTCTATTTTTTTACCAGTATTTTGCAATTTATTCGGAGTATTCACGTCCGAACAAGCTCCAAAGGTAATAATAAAGCTTAAAGCGGCAAAAACCTGCGATATTTTGATAAAAGACCTCGCCATTATTGATTCAACATAACTTTATAATGTGGCAGAACCTTTAAAAACCTTGCTATTGCTTCTTCCATATTACAATCTAACGTGCCACCGGCAGCGTTAGTATGCCCGCCGCCATTGAAATGCGCCTTTGCAAACTCGTGTACGGAAAAATTGCCTTTCGATCTGAAAGAAAAACGTATAATACCTTGACGTTCAGTAATTAACACAGACATCTTGATACCATCAATCATCAATGGAAAATTCACAACACCTTCTGTATCACCCACTTGATGGTTAAAAGCCTCCAAATCAGATTTAGTGAGATAAATATAAGCGGTGTGATATTCATCAAGCGTTGTCATTCTGTTGCTGATACAATAGCCGAGAAGACGAAGCCTGTTTTCTGAAAAAGTATTGTATATCTTACTGTGTATCAATTGATAATTAACAGTAGGAGATATCATTTTTCCACAAATTTCAAACGTTTCAGGATGGTATATTGAATGTGCAAAGGAACCTGTATCAGTAATGATTCCAACTAATAGACAAGTTGAGATATTATCATCCAGATATTTATCAAATCCGTGATACTGAATAAGTTCGGCAACAAGTTCAGAAGTACTCGACGTCTCCAAATCCAGCAAACACGCCGCAAATTGAGAACAATCCGCATCTCTGTGATGATCTATAAGTAATCTGGGTGTCTTTTTACAATGGCATAAATCATTGTGTATAAAGCCTGTACGTGATGGGTGATTAAAATCAAGATAACAAATCAAATCTGCGGAATTAAGGTATTCAACGCCTTTCTCTGAATTTTTATCGTAAACCAGAATATTTTCAATACCGGGCATCCACGACAAAAAAGAGGGGAAATCGTTGGGAATAATCACTTTAGCGTCAACTCCCATCTTTAAAAGGAAATAATGAAACGCCAACGAGGAACCTATCGCATCACCATCAGGGTTGACGTGTGAAACAATAACCACACGTTTAAACTGTGATATAAATTCTTGGAACTTATTGAAAAACAATTGTTTGGACATTGATGTATTCTAATATTTCAGAAAACAAATATACACATTTTTCTTCATATATCAATGTTAAACACATTTTTATAATTTTTTACCGATAGATTCTTTTAATTAACCACGAGGCTTGAGTATTTCAAATGTTTTGTCGGAATAAACAATCAAAACTTTCGAAATATCTGTATTTGCCACAATATTAGATTGAGTATCTATGATTTTATGTTCACTTTTTGAGTTTTTTTCATGATAATTCTCGTCAATATCATCGAATTCAATCACTCGATTGTCCTCTTCATCTTCAAATAGCATCTCTTGATTATCAGAAGCGACCGGCTGTGGCTCATTTATTGTTATTGGTTTCTTTCCCATAATAATCCAATCGAAGCTGTATTCCGGAAAAATTTCTTTTAGTTTTATCAAAAAATCGAGACTTGGTTTATTTCTTCCATTAAGTAAATGTGACACGTTTGAGGGTTGAATTCCCATTAATTCCGCGAATTGTGACGCCGTCAAATTTTTAGCCCTGAGAATATGGGCAAGTCTATCCTTGATATTTTCCATGGTATATTCCTCCTGAAAATTTCGTTTTTAACACTGATTGAGATTACAAAAGTAAAAAGAAAAACGATACAAAAGTTAATTTTTTGCATTTTATTTTTGTAAATCACGAACGGTTCTAAATTTTATTTAATAAATACTTTCGTTTTTTATTTTAAAAGTCTTTACTAACAATTACTTGTATTTCGTAATCAAACTTTACGTAAAAATTATAAAATATATATGTTTTTTAAAGTATTAGTTTTGATTTTCTTCATTTAAATATTGATTTTCTTATTATTATGTAAAATTTTATTAACATTTGAATATTTTTATTTTTGTAATTTTTAACATTTCTTTTTACAATTGTAAACAACACCTTTGCACTTATGTATGTGTTTGATTGTCATTCGTTTGCTGTTTGTTGTTTTACATTTGTTAATTTGGCGGATTGGAATTAAATGGTGGCTTTACATATTTACATTTTTGATATAAGACACTTTTTCACGCCAAAAACAAGTTTCTTCGTCTCAAAAAATCAATGCGCTTAAAACGCCTGAAAATGACTTTTTCGCCCTCCGCCCTTTCCTGTCGAAAAAAATCAGATTAAAAACCATCGAAAGGATTTTTTTAATACTTTTGCAAAAAATCAAGAGTATGGACGGGCATATTCAAAAATTGATATCGGAGGGCGAGCATCAGATGTTGGATTTCAAATTCGAAGTATCCGACAGCAGGAAAATAGCGCGTTCATTAACAGCCTTCGCCAACACCGACGGAGGACGTTTATTAATAGGTGTCAAAGACAACGGTTCCATTTCAGGCATCAGATCCGAGGAAGAGAAGCACATGATACAAACCGCGGCACAGATGTACTGTCGTCCGGAAGTTGAATATTCCGCAAAAGAGTGGAATATCAACGGAAAAACCGTTCTTGAAGTCATAATACCCAAAAGCAGACACCACAAACACAAAGCCCCCGACCATAATAATATATATAAGGTGTATGTACGCGTAAAGGACGAAAATATCGTAGCCAACAGCATATTGCTCAAGGTATGGAAGCACGAAAAGGATAAAAACAACATTCAAATAACCTTTACAGACGAAGAAATGCTCCTTTTACGCCATCTAAACGAGCATGGCAAGATCAGTTTTGAAGATTTTTTGGAAATTTCACACCTGAAGAGAAAAGCGGCGGAGCGTATCTTGGTCAATTTTATTGTCATCGGAATGGTCAAAATGGAGATAATCGATAAAAAGATTTTTTTTATTTCCGGAGATTTGGCGTAATTTTATTTAAAAAACTTCCCCAAAAAGGCAAAAAACAGGTCTCTGATAGGTGTTTAGGGGAGTTTTTTTTCATTGTTTTCAAAAAATAGTCCAGACTAACATATTGAATATCAATTAAAAATATTTTTTTTTATTTTTTTTCATTTTTTTTCTTGACACAAATAAAAAACGCTGTATCTTTGCAGTCCCAATCAACAAAAAAGATTTGGGAAGTTCTTTGAAAGCAATGAGCCAACAAAAGCATAGTCTGAAAGGTAAGGAACCCGAGAAATTCCAGGGAGACTACTG
>UQNO01000035.1 GCA_900542475.1 uncultured Bacteroidota bacterium | reverse complement strand
TAGAAAATAGGTTTTATAAATGGCTCATTGTCAACGTATTACAAATTTGGCCACAAATTATTCCACTTCTATTGACAGATTTGGGTTCATTGTTGGAAAAACCGTATGCGGAAATAGAACTGCTGCCGGCCGCATGCACCAATACACTGATGTTCGAGATGGGATTGCCTATGGTGTCGGTGATCCTTCCGTTAATGGATATCTGTGCGTTAACCATGCTGCTAACGAACGAGAGATACAATAAAATTATTTTCGTTTTCCTCATTTCCTGTCCAGTTCGATAGGGTTGTTTTTAGACAACTCTACCTGTCCGGCACGTTGAACCATTTGTGCGTCACCGCCGTTTGCTTTCATCACGTTGACAATGTTTTTTTTGTTGTCGTCGTGAACCTTGAAGAACTCTTTCTTTGTTGAGACGACATAATCATCTCTGTCTTTGAATTCCACCATCGTTCCCGGTTCGGGCTTCTCTATCGACAGAGTCTCAAATACATAATGCCCTTGTGTGTCGGCGATATTCAGGATGAGACCCGGCAGACCGCAGAACTTGTATGGTCCCTCGCTGTACGGGATTTCTGGCGTGAACCAGGCCTCCCACCTTCTGCCGCCGAAATCGCAATACGCCTTTTGCGCCTGATAACCATTTATCGTAGAGGATTCTTCGGTGATTTCCCAATTGAAGTCGTCGGCTTTCTCCTCGTATTTGAATGTGGCTATGGAAAACACACGCTCCGTTGTGATAATTGCACCTTTATCGTGTTCCTTGTATATTATGAAATAAAACCGGCAGCCGAACTCCTGTGCCGAGACGCCCGACGAAAGCCATTCAACCATAGTCCCGTCTTTCCGCTTCTGTCTTCCTATCTTATCTAAATTGTAATTGTTGTACGCCTGAAAGCTGCTTGCCCAACGTCCGGTTAACAATATCTGTCTCTCCTGTTGTTTGTAGTTGGGATGGTTGGTGTCTTGAACAAAAGTCAGATTATACATCACAACAAGCTGTGCCGTGTCCAACTCTATTATCGGCGTGTCAAACCATTGAGCCTTGGCGGAGAAACACAACAATATGATTATAGTGACAACAAGTGTTTTTCTCATGATGTTTATTCGTTCGTGAATAGTAGCTTTTATTTTTCCGTTTCAAGTTTGATATGGCAGTAATGTTCCAAGTAAAATCTAAAGTCCTCGTCGTTACAGACAACGCAATAGCCGCTTTGTGTGCCGTCGGGGCTGGTTATCTGTATGGTGACGCAATCCGGCTGTTGTTCAGCCGCCACTTCTTTTGGAGCGATTACTGTGAATAATGCTGTTAATACTAATGCGGCAGACAATTTCGATAATATTTTTATTTCAGTATATTTTTAAAGATTGAAAAATAAGTTTTAATAAAAAGGCGTGTTGATGCCTGAGAATCCGGTCTCTTTTGTGTTGTTTAAAGACGATTTTAAACAAAATTATGTTAAGTCACAAAGAGACCGCGGCTCTGATGAACCTGTTCATGCCTGATGTCGGAATCGTTTTCATTGGTTTCTACTGTTTGAAAGTTGAAGAATCATTATCATCGTTGCAAAATTAAAAAAAATAACATGTCCAAATAAAAAATGAAAAAAAATAAAAATTTTGTCTGTTGTTATGTGGCCGCATGATGTGGAGCGTGGTGGTGTCGGTCAGTAGTCGGATTTTGTGAGATGTTTTGGCAATAGATATTTTTCTATTGGCGAAACTCAGTCCACCGAAAGAAAAAACCGCGAAAAATATTCTGCGCCGTTTTTGCGTCGATTATGGTATCCGACAAGTGTTTGACTTGCCGGGTATCACTTCGTTGTTGGTTGTACTGGACTCTGCAAGTTGGTGGAACGCTCCGTGAGCGTGACAATAGCGTGGCCGCATGAGTCCACGATGGTGTCCATCTCCCAATCGCCGAAGCGTGTGCCGTCCGCCTCCTTGGGACGGTCGTGGATGCTTGTGCGGTTGGTTATGTTTGTGGCCTTGGTGGGGCGTATCGCCTTGATTCTTCTGGTGTACTTCAGTTCATGCGGCACATGCTTCGCAAGACGCCCGCTAGCGTCTGCATGCACGTGGTTGTAGATGGTCTGTCTTGCGATATGAATACCCTCCTTGCGCAGCACTTCGGCAATCTGCGATGGCGACCAGTCCTCTTCCTCTATCATCTGCTCGATACGCCACCATAACTCCGCCGGTTTGCGGTGATTGCCCTCCAGCCCGTGCTTGCGCGCTTCCGCCATGCGTTGGGCGGTGCGCCACACGTATTCGCCGTTGATGTTACTGTTGCGTCTGATCTCTCGAAGCACGGTGGACGCGGACACCTCGATTTCGCGAGATATTCTACTTATGCTCCACTTTCTTTTTATTCCCAGGTATATTTCGTACCTTTGTTCTGAGGTTAGTTGATTGTACATTGCAATACAAAATTAATTAATCTTGGGGAGACTTCGGTCTCCTTTTTTTGTTTGTATTGCTGTTAGACGTTTTTGGGGGCTTTGCGCCCCCGCCACATAGGCTTCCCCCGCAGTGTTTTTCATAGTTTTACCCCGAAATTCGTTGCACTTCTATTTGGACACTGCACATACGGTGCAACGAGCCTGTGCCGTCAAGAGCGTAATATTCGATAATCCAGCCGTGAGACTTCTGCTTTTTTAATTGTGAGGGAATATACTGTAAAGATAATTCAGGTTTGCAAACAGACATTTTTTTATCCTTTTCCTTCCAAAATGGCTGAAAAAGGTCATCAGAAACCGTTTAAAATCCGTGTGCCGTTTTTGCACCGATTTTTTTACAATTTTCGATGTAAGTTATTGATATTCATCCATTGTGGGTCGTACTGGACTCGAACCAGTGACCTCTGCCGTGTGAAGGCAGCGCTCTAAACCAACTGGGCTAACGACCCTCGTCTTATTTGTAGAGACGCCATGTTATGACGTCTCCACTCCGTGGGGCGAACAAGGATCGAACTTGTGACCTCATGCCTGTCAAGCATGCGCTCTAAACCAACTGAGCTACCGTCCCATTTGCGGGTGCAAAAGTACAACAAATTTTTATTCGTGCAAACTTTTTTTGTAATTTTTTTTTTATATCTTTGAAAATCCAAATATATGATAGTATGAAAAAAGTCAAGTATCTGTTAATCATTGCGTTGGCTGTTGTCCTCAATGCGACATCCTACGCGCAAGAGAAGAAAAATTTAGAATTAGCCGACATTTATGAGCGTCCTACGCTCCAAATGAAGGGCATCAAAGGCATGAATCCGATGCGAGATGGCGAAACGTACGGCACCATCGAACAAGGAGAGTTTAACATCTATAGTTATAAGACCGGCAAAATGGTCAACACTCTCTTCAACTTCAGGGAACTTGTTCCGGAGGGCGACACCTTGCCGATTCGCACCTATAGTTATATATTCAGCGATGACGAATCAAAGGCGCTTTTCCTCACAAATGTCGATTATATCTATCGTCATTCATTTACAGCTGATTATTACGTTTACGACATCGCAACAAAAAAACTCGTCCCGCTTTCAACAAACGGAAGCCAGCGACTCGCGACATTCTCCCCTGATGCTTCAAAAGTCGCTTTTATGCGCGATAATAATCTGTTTATCAAAGATTTAGAAAAAAATGAAGAGACGCAATTCACATTCGACGGTCTCTACAATAATATTATCAATGGCGCTCCCGACTGGGTCTATGAGGAAGAATTCAGCTTCTCGCAAGGCTTCTTCTGGTCGCCGGACAGCAGGAAAATCGCTTTCTACAAATTTGATGAGTCGAAAGTGAAAGAGTTTAAGATGGAAGAGTTCCGGGGTCTCTATCCAGAATGGTATAGTTTCAAATATCCAAAGGCGGGCGAGGACAATTCGGTTGTTGAGGTCTATGTTTATAATCTCGATGGCAATACAACCCAAAAGATGGATACGGGTGAGGAGACAGACATATACATTCCGAGAATGAAATGGACGAAAGATGCTAATGTGCTGGCTATTCAAAGACTCAACCGTCATCAGAATCATCTTGAAATTCTTGCCGCAAACGCTGAAACCGGCGAGACAAAGGTGTTTTATGACGAGAAAAATCAATACTATATTGATATTACCGATGACTGGACATTCCTCGAAGATGGTAAATCGTTCCTCATGACGAGCGAGAAATCAGGTTATAATCATATTTACATGTGCAAATTCGATGGCTCGGAGGGAAGAGCTCTTACTTCTGGCAACTGGGACGTCACTAAAATCTATGGTTTCGACGGGAAAGAGATTTATTTCCAAGCAGCGAAGCCTTCGCCGGTCGAGCGTCGGATTTATGCTGTGAACTTGAACGGTAAGATGAGAGAACTCGTTGGTCTTGAAGGAGTTAGCAGCGCTCGCTTTAGCAATACTTTCAAATATTTTATCAACATTAACTCCTCTGTTACAAAGCCTTACGAATACACCTTATATAATAACAAAGGAAAGGTTGTGAGAGTTTTGGAGGACAATCATGAGTTTGTAGAGCGTTTGAAAGCTTATAATATTAGCGAGAAACAACTTGTCAGAATAAGCGACTCTGCTTTCATGATGCCTGACGGCACAACCGTTGATGTCGATGGCTGGCAGATTCTTCCTCCGGATTTCGACCCGAATAAAAAATATCCTGTTTTGATTTACGTTTACGGAGGTCCTGGACATCAGACCGTGCTCGACCAATGGGGGCACAGCGACTGGAGCTGGATGCAGCTCCTTGCTCAAAAAGGGATTATCTCAATATCCATCAATAACAGAGGTAGTGGGGCGCAAGGCGAGATGTTCAAGAAGATGACATATCTTGAACTTGGAAAATATGAAACCGAAGACATGATTACAGTGGCTAAATATATGGCTGCGCAACCATACGTCGATGCGGGAAAAATCGCCATCTACGGTTGGAGCTACGGCGGTTTCATGGCTGCCAACGGCATTACCAAAGGCGCGGATTACATCAGCACCGCGGTGTCGGTGGCGCCGGTCACGAATTGGAGATATTACGACAATATCTACACCGAGCGTTACATGCGCACGCCACAGGAAAACCCCGACGGCTACGACCTGAACTCGCCTGTCAATAATATCGCGATGATAAAGGGAAACTATCTCCTCTGCCATGGTAGCGGCGACGACAACGTGCACTATCAGAATGCCATGGAGTTTGTCAAGGCGATGATTGCCAATGGAGTGCAGTTTGATTTGATGATTTATCCTAATAAAAACCACGGAATTTACGGCGGATATGAGGAATACGGCGGCGGAGAATGCAGAATGCATTTGTTCACGAAAATCGACAATTTCTTGTTCAAACACCTGCTTGGCGAATAAACTTTGTCGCCTCGACCGAGACGGAAAGGTGGAATACTGTTCAATTTGAACGGTTTTCAATCGTATGAGATTTATTCGCCAAAGGGATAATGCTTTCGCGAACTCAAGTCTCCATTCCGCCCCGCTTCAGTCTAAATGACGATAAAAAATCGTTTTTTTTGTTGCAGATATCAAAATAAGTTGTATCTTTGCAGCTACTTTTGGATAAAGTTTTTAAGTTTAACAGTTAAAAGAAAGAGAGAGTATTTAAAATGATTATTATTCCTGTAAAAGACGGTGAAAGCATCGACCGCGCTTTGAAACGCTACAAGAGAAAGTATGAAAAAACCGGTGTTGTTAAAGAATTGCGCAACCGCCAAAAATTCACAAAACCATCAGTCATCAAACGTGAAGCGTTGCAGAAAGCCATCTATGTGCAGAAGCTTCGTCAGGCAGAAGAGAACAACTAACGATTGTTCGATTCTCACAAGAATAGAATCGAGAAAAAGTCGCTTCGGGAAACCGAGGCGACTTTTTTTTCAACTTTTTGATAAACATATTTAAAAATGTTGTAACTTTGCGGCCACAGTTTTTAATATGAATGTTAACACTGTAAAATACGGATTGATGATATGCAGAATGCCATTTAGGGGATTCTGCGGGTCTGCCCCCCCCCCCGAGTGACTATAGGCCATTAATAATAAATAACTTACGCCAAGTTTGCTGTAAAACAACCATAAAAGGCATGCCTCCTGATAGGAGAAGTGTGCCTTTTTTTTGTTTGCATACATTCGGAATCAATCATTTAAAAAAATCATCAACTAACTTTTTAACTAAAGAAATGCAAAAAGCAACGAAATTGAGAGTCCTTGCGCTCTCTCTGGCGATGGCATTGGGAATGCTGTTGCCAACAACCACGCTCGCACAGGGGAACGACAACATGCTGCGGTTTGAAGATGAATATGGCGGCAGCCGCAGCGGCTTCGCATCCGACTGGCCACTCTTCAACCAAAGCTTCGGCAGCGGAGGCTACAACCTCAACAACCAGACGTTCGGACAGGACCCGGCGCCTCTCGGCAGCGGATTGATTATCATGCTCGCCGCAGGCGGAGCCTACATGCTCAAAAAAAGAAAAAAAAGAATCAATTAATTAAAAATCACGAAAACAATGAAAAAACTCAATACATTATTAATTGCAGTGGCAATAGTGTTCGGCATGACCCAGTGCAAGAAGAATCTTGAAACAACAGTAACCCCAAACAACCTCGGCGAACCAGTCCACATCACCCTCAACGTGGGCGACGGCGACAGACACATTGTCTATCCCGGCACAGGCGAAGTGGTTTATTCTGACGGCGACGTTATCTATGTTGGTAACAACCGAAAATACATCGGCCACCTCACATACAACAGCGGCGCGTTCAGCGGCGACATCTACGATCCGCAAACAACTGACTACCTGCACTTCTACTTTGTGGGCGGTCTCACACCAAGCGCCGTTCCGGTGGTTGGTGCCACAACGGATTTCACTGTTAGCATCGCAAACCAAAGCAGCAAGCTCCCGGTGTTGTCATACGGTCGCTCAACGGTGAAATACACCGGTGCCAGCACCACCTACGGCTGTACACTGCTCAACAAGTGCGGTCTGGTGAAATTCGTGCCTTCCACAGCAACACCTGAAACCGTAACTGTCGGCGGCATGAAGACCACAGCCACCATCGACTTTGCCACACCAGGCATCACACCGACCGCATCTACCGGCAATGTGACTCTCTATGCCGAGAGCGATGCCGCCAAATGGGCAATCCTCCTTGTGCAGGACGAAGTGGACACTCCAACCATAACCATTGCAGGCTACAACTCGACAATTACAACTCTCCCCGCCGTTACGGAGAACATGTACTACACCAATGGCGGCGATGGCGTGAGTATCGTCATGACAAAAATTCATCCATACATCGACGCGGTGTTCACTGTTGGTTCAACAACACCTGGAAGCGGCACCACTGTCAAATTCTCAAAGGGTAATCTGCAATACCTGGGCACTGGCACATCTGGAACAGAGACGCCAAAATGGCGTTTCGCCGACAACCAATGGGACTATATGGGTGAAGGCAGCGATGGCAATGTTACCATAGACGGATACTCCGCATACAATACAGTTTCCAACAATGCCACACCTACCGATGCCGACAAGGCGGCTGCAAGAGACCTGTTCGGATGGGGTACCAGCGGCGGCGGCTCCCCGGAAACTCCTCCTTATATGACCGTGAACAGAAACGAAAGCATTTACGGCGGCACAAGCGATATTGCCGGCACCGACTGCGACTGGGGCGTTTACAACAAGGCGGCAATTGAGAACAACGATGGAAAGGACTGGCGCACTTTGACAAACGATGAATGGGGCAACCTGTTCAACAGGACGAAGACAATTGGTGGAGACAGCAAGAAACTATATGGTTTTGCCAATGTGATGGGAGTGCAGGGCATAATTGTTCTTCCTGACAACTGGGACGGCAGCGTTGACGGCAGCTTCAAATATGCCAGCGCCAACTATACATATAACCAATACGACGCCGCCACAAGCGTGACTTGGAGTGCGATGGAGGCTGCCGGCGCGGTGTTCTTGCCTGCCGCAGGCAGCCGGACCGATAAGGTGCACGATGCCGGTAAATACGGGTTCTACTGGTCGAGTTCTATCTACTCGGCCAATACAAAAGATGCGCACCGCGTGAACTTCGGCTCTGGATATTTCTTTCCGAATGACAACAATGACCGTTACCGCGGGTACTCGGTGCGTCTCGTCTTTTAGTTCGTTTAGCATTAGAACCCACAAACTTCTGCCTTCGTCGTGCTTTATAATAACAGATTCCAAGAAGCGTGAGGTATTTGCCGCCGGGTTTCGCGACAGGATAGTGCATCACCTTTATTGTGACTATACGAGGCCATGTTATGTCATGAAAATGGACATTCGGGGCTGTTTTATGCATATCAACAGGGAAAAATTGTTGGAGATATGTTTGAAATCACTCGATAAGATGTCGTGTCACAAGGTCGGAACCGGCTGGCGTGTGAATCAATACACTGCTCGCTGTGGAACGCGGCGAAGGCGATTACCGTCCGACTCCCGCTTGCGATTTGATAAAATACGAGCCTGCATTTGCACGAGCACAGGATTTTTGCCCTTGATAAAGACTTGTTTAAAGAAGGCATTCATTGCTCTGATGTGGGAAGCGCCGGTCGTAAGGATTTTGAGGAGTTCGGAAAGCGTATAGGGCTGCCCGAGCGTTTGGTCAACAGTGGATTTTTATACGGCTCCTAATTAACAATCCAAGAATCGGATTTACAAATCATTCCTTTCTGAAAGATTAAAAAAATGAATGTTGGAAAACGCTTGATTATCGTCGCTTTACATTATTGGGATGGATGATTTTCACTTTTTTCTTGCTTTTTTAAAAAATCCGCCGTATCTTTGAGGTCGAAAAGTTTTGAGAGATGGTAGAGCGATTTTTAAGGTATATCAAAACGGAGAAACGCCACTCAAGCCTAACAGTGTCAGCGTATGCGAGAGACCTGAAGCAGTTTCAGTCATACCTTATTAATATGTATGAACTTGACGACATCACGAAGGCGACGACGCAAATGGTGCGTTCATATATCGTGGATTTAAAAAAGGAAAAGGGGGAGGGAAACCGTTCAATAAACCGAAAGATATCGTCCATGAGATCATTTTACAAGTTCTGTCTTCGCGAAGAAGTTATGTCTGTCTCGCCCATGCAAGGTGTAAAATCGCTGAAGCAGCCGAGGGATTTAGCGAAATTCGTGCCTGAACACGATGTGGAGAAAGTTAGGTTTGAGGGAGATGGCGACTTCACAGTTGTTCGCGACGAGCTGCTCTTTGAAATCTTGTACCAAACCGGTGTGCGTCAGGCGGAGCTGCGGGGGTTGAAAGACGGCGATGTTGACAAGATGACGATGCAAATCAAGGTTCTTGGAAAGAGAAACAAGGAGAGAATAATTCCCATTAGCGGGATTCTGCTTAAGATGATTGAAAATTACAAAAAAGTGAGAGACGAACAATTTCCGGGACGCGAAAGCGTTAATTTATTGGTTGACGATAGGGGAGAGGCGATGAGTCCGACCTTTGTCTATCGCAGGGTTCATCGGATATTGGAGGCTGTCACGACGATAGAGCGGAAGAGCCCGCATGTTTTACGGCACACTTTCGCGACGCACATGCTGAATGAAGGCGCCGACATCAGGGCGATACAAAAGATTCTGGGACATAGCAGCTTGAGCTCCACCCAGATTTACACGCACAACACTATCGAGCAATTGAAAGAGATATACCAAGCCGCCCATCCATTGGGTGACGAATGATAAAAATATAGTTTAACATTTTTAAATAGGAGGTTATTATGAAAGTTACGATTAACGCAGTCCATTTCAAAGCAGACAACAAACTGGAAGAGTTTATCACCAACAAGGTTGAGAAATTATGTGGCAAGCTTGACGACGCCATTGGCTCGGAGGTGACTTTGAAGTTAGACAACACCGATGCCCCCGAAAACAAGATTGTTGATGTGAGAATCATGTTAAAAGGCAACGATTTGTATTCAAGCAAGCAGTGCAAAACGTTTGAGGAGGCCACCGACAAGGCTGTTGATGCACTTAAAAACCAGGTGGAAAAATACAAAAATCGCTTTGATAAATAGGTTTTAGGCGTTGATATACAATACATTGACGGTCTTTTTGAAAAAAAAATGAAAATTTTACAAAAAAAAGGTTGTCGGTATATAAAAAAGTTGTAATTTTGCACACCATTTCGCAATAAAGGAATGGTGTGCTTTTTTGAGCGTAGTTCATTGAAATACAAGCCGGCATAGCTCAGCGGTAGAGCACGTGATTTGTAATCTCGGGGTCGGGGGTCCAAATCCCTCTGCCGGCTCACGGAATCTTGACACGATTGCCGGCATAGCTCAGCGGTAGAGCACGTGATTTGTAATCTCGGGGTCGGGGGTCCAAATCCCTCTGCCGGCTCGCAGTTGAAAAAGTGTCGAGATGATTGGGGGAGTCGCATAGTGGCAATTGCAACAGACTGTAAATCTGTCCTCGGATGAGTTCGGTGGTTCGAGTCCACCCTCCCCCACAGTCGCGGAAGTAGCTCATTTGGCAGAGCGAAAGCCTTCCAAGCTTTAGGTAGCGGGTTCGAGCCCCGTCTTCCGCTCTCGAAAGCCGGCGTAGCTCAGTGGTAGAGCACTTCCTTGGTAAGGAAGGGGTCACGAGTTCAACTCTCGTCGCTGGCTCATTGGGTATGAATAATAATAAAGGAAATTAAATAGAATATTAACCTTAAGTAAACAAAAAATAGTATGGCAAAAGAAAAATTCGAAAGATCTAAACCACATGTCAACATTGGTACAATCGGCCACGTTGACCACGGTAAGACTACTTTGACAGCTGCTATCACACTTCATCTGTCAAAGAAGGGTTTGTCAGAGGTCAAGTCATTTGATTCTATCGACTCAGCCCCGGAAGAAAAAGAAAGAGGTATCACCATCAACACAGCCCACGTCGAGTATCAGACAGAGAATCGTCACTATGCTCACGTTGACTGCCCCGGTCACGCTGACTATGTTAAGAACATGGTTACAGGTGCCGCACAGATGGACGGTGCTATTATCGTTGTCGCTGCAACAGACGGTCCTATGCCACAGACACGTGAGCACATCTTGCTCGCACGTCAGGTCGGTGTGCCACGTCTCGTTGTGTTCTTGAACAAATGCGACCTCGTTGACGATGAGGAATTGTTGGAACTTGTTGAAATGGAAGTCCGCGACCTCCTCAGCAAATATGAATTCGATGGTGACAACACACCTATCATTCGCGGTTCAGCACTTGGTGCGTTGAACGGTGATCCGAAGTGGGAAGGCAAGATCGACGAGCTCATGGCGGCTTGCGACACATGGATTCCTGAACCAGTAAGAGCTGTTGATAAACCATTCTTGATGCCTATCGAGGACGTGTTCTCAATCACAGGCCGCGGTACAGTCGCAACAGGCCGTATCGAAACAGGTATCATCAAAGTTGGTGATCCGGTTGATATCATCGGTATGGGTGCAGAGAAACTTAAATCAACTGTTACAGGTGTTGAAATGTTCCGTAAGATCCTCGACGAGGGCGAGGCTGGCGATAACGCAGGTCTTCTCCTCCGTGGTATCGACAAAGACGAGATTCGCCGTGGTATGGTTATTGCAAAACCAGGTTCAATCAAACCACACAAACACTTCAAAGGTGAGGTTTATGTCCTTTCAAAAGAAGAAGGCGGTCGTCACACACCATTCAGAAACAAATATCGTCCGCAGTTCTACTTCAGAACAACTGACGTCACTGGTGAAATCACCCTTCCGGAAGGAATGGAGATGGTTATGCCGGGTGACCACGTCACTATCGATGTGAACTTGATTTCTGAAATCGCCATGGACAAAGGTCTCCGCTTCGCTATCCGCGAGGGTGGTAGAACAGTCGGTTCAGGCCAGGTCATCGAAATCATCGACGATTAAGAATAACACCGGAGTGCTCTTGGTTTAGGGCACTCTGACACACAGGCGTAGCTCAATTGGTAGAGTGGTGGTCTCCAAAACCATAGGTTGAGGGTTCGAGCCCTTCCGCCTGTGCTTTAAGTAAAACAGTTCAAACAAAATGAAAAAGTTTATAAACTACGTTAAAGAATGTTACAACGAGTTGGTCAATAAAGTTTCATGGCCGACTTGGAAAGAACTGCAAAGTAGTGCTGTCGTCGTATCCATTGCTTCCCTTATCATCGCTTTAGTGGTGTACTTGATGGATAAGTCTTTTGAAACCTTGTTGGAGGCGTTTTATCGTATTTTCTAACAAGGAAATGTTTGATCTAAAAAATCATCATTCAACTACTTTACTAAATCACAGAATAAGATGAGAAAGCAGAACGAAAAGAGATGGTATGTGATTCGCGCGGTGAGCGGCAAAGAGAAAAAAGTAAAAGAATATCTTGATGCTGAATTATCACGCAATACCGTGTTACAAGATCTGATTTCACAGGTTTTAATCCCGACTGAGAAAGTGTATTCGGTGAGAAACGGCAAGAAAGTCAGCAAGGAAAGAAATTACCTTCCGGGCTACGTCCTCATTGAGACTGTTTTGGATGCCGAGGTGACGCATCTTATCAAGGAGACACCGAATGTGCTGGGATTTCTCGGCCCGCGCGGTGGCGACCCCGACCCGCTTCGTCCATCGGAAGTCAAGCGTATCTTAGGAAAGATTGACGAGATGACAGAGAGCGGCGAGGGTTCGGAACTCGAGTTTATTGTAGGCGAGACGGTGACAGTCAACGACGGACCGTTCTCCAGTTTCAGTGGCGTGATCGAAGAAGTCAACGATGAGAAGAAGAAACTCAAAGTCATGGTGAAGATTTTCGGTCGCAAGACACCTCTTGAGCTCAGTTACTTTCAGGTGAAGAGAGAGTTAAGAATGTGATTAATGTTTTCATTTAACTTTTTATAAGAAAATAAAATGAAAGAAGTAAGCGGATTAATTAAACTGCAAATCAAAGGAGGAGCCGCTAATCCCGCACCACCTGTCGGACCTGCGTTAGGTTCAAAGGGTGTGAACATTATGGAGTTTTGCAAGCAATTCAATGCTCGTACACAGGATCAGGCCGGTAAGGTTTTACCAGTCATCATCACTGTTTACAAGGACAAGAGCTTTGATTTTGTCGTAAAAGCATCTCCGGTAGCTGTCTCCGTACTCGAAGCCGCCAAGGCCTCCAAGGGATCCAAGGAGCCTAACCGTTCAAAGGTTGGTTCAATCACTTGGGACACGGTGCGTGCCATTGCTGAGAACAAGATGAAGGACTTAAATTGCTTCACAATTGAAAAAGCGATGAGCATGGTCGCCGGCACGGCTCGCAGTATGGGTGTTAAGATTACAGGCGAATCACCTTTAAAGTAAGACTAAGTCTTAAGCATTTGTAGAACAAACAAAAAAATTAAAAATGGCAAAAGTATCTAAAAACAGAAAAGAAGCTTTAGCTAAGTTCGACAAAAGCAAGGTCTACTCCTTGACAGAAGCCGTTGACATTGTGAAACAAATCACCTACACCAAGTTCGATGCTTCAGTTGATGTTAACGTACGTTTAGGTGTCGACCCACGTAAAGCCAATCAGATGGTGCGTGGTAGTGTGACACTGCCTCACGGAACAGGTAAAGTTACCCGCGTGTTGGTATTATGTACGCCGGACAAAGAACAGGAAGCCATGGAAGCAGGTGCTGATTTCGTCGGATTCGAGGACTATGTCCAGAAAATCAAAGACGGTTGGACCGATGTCGATGTAATTATCACAATGCCATCATTGATGCCAAAGGTTGGTGCTCTTGGTAGAATCCTCGGACCACGCGGATTGATGCCAAACCCGAAGACTGGCACAGTGACAATGGAAGTTGGTAAAGCTGTTAAGGAAGTGAAAGCTGGTAAGATTGATTTCAAGGTTGACAAGTATGGAATCATCGACAGCCGTATTGCAAAAGTGAGCTTCCCTGCTGAAAAGATTGTTGACAATGCGAAGGAAATCCTTCAGATGATTATCAAACTGAAGCCAGCAGCAGCTAAAGGTACTTACATCAAGAGTATCTACATCTCAAGTACAATGAGTCCGGGTGTTCAAGTGGACGTCAAATCAGTAGCCAACTAAACCCTTAAATAAGTATTGACATGAGAAAAGAAGATAAAGAAGTTATCATTAACTCGATAGTGGACCAGTTGACAGCATGTCCGAATTTTTACCTGACAGACATCTCGGCATTGAATGCCGAGAAGACAAGCCAGTTGAGAAGACAGTGCTTCAACAGCCAGGTCAAGCTTGTTGTGGTGAAGAACGCATTACTGAAGAAAGCCATGCAGAGAACAGGTAAGGATTTCGGAGATCTTTACGATGTCTGCAAAGGCACGACAGCGATGATGTTGTCAGAGAATGGCAACGCCCCTGCGAAACTGATCAAGAAGTTCCGCAAGACCAGTGACAAGCCAATCCTTAAGGGAGCATACATCGAAGAGTGTGTGTACACTGGCGACAACATGCTTGACACATTGTGCAGCATCAAGTCCAAGAACGAGCTTATCGCCGATGTTATCGCCTTGCTCCAGTCACCGGTCAAGAACGTCATCAGCGCTCTTCAGAGTGGCGGCAACAAGCTCAGCGGCATAGTAAAGACCTTATCCGAGAGACCGGAATAATTCAGAATGATTATCATTCACAACAAAGATTAGAGAAAATAAAAAGTAATTGTATAACAAATAAAAACGAAAAAAAATGGCAGATTTAAAAGCTTTTGCTGAACAATTAGTAAACCTTACAGTGAAAGAGGTTAATGAACTCGCAGCAATTTTGAAAGAAGAATACGGCATTGAACCAGCCGCGGCGGCAGTTGCAGTAGCAGCTCCAGCAGCAGGTGGTGAAGCAGCCGCAGCAGCAGAAGAGAAGACCTCATTCGACGTTATCCTCAAATCAGCCGGCGCACAGAAACTCGCAGTCGTGAAGCTCGTTAAAGACTTGGCAAGCCTCGGACTTAAAGAAGCTAAAGATTTAGTTGATGCCGCTCCTAAAGCTATTAAAGAAGGCGTGAGCAAAGAAGAAGCCGATGCACTCAAGACTCAACTCGAGGCAGCCGGTGCAGAAGTAGAAATAAAATAAGTTTATTTCCTGCTACAACAGGCATAAATACCTCAGCCCCTCCATATAGACGGGGGTTGAGGTTTGTGCCTGTATTGTGTTGTATATCGCCGTCTATATAATATAATAGCTTTTAGAAACAATTAAAACATAAACACTTTGGCAGACTTAAAATTAGATAGAATCAGTTTCGCGTCAATCAAGAAGCCTTTCGACTATCCTGATTTTCTGGACATCCAACTGAAGTCATTCCGTGATTTCTTCCAACTTGAAACAAATCCCGACAATCGAAAAAATGAAGGCTTGTTCAAGGTTTTCGCGGAGAATTTCCCGATTACCGACGCCAGAAACAACTTTGTACTCGAGTTTCTCGATTACTACATCGATGCCCCACAATATACAATCGCTGAATGTATAGAACGTGGCTTGAGTTATTGCGTAAGACTCAAGGCAAAATTGAAACTCTCATGCAACGATGAGGAGCATGAGGATTTCGAAACCGTCGTCCAAGATGTGTATCTGGGCTTGATACCGTACATGACACCACAGGGTACTTTCGTCATAAACGGCGCGGAGCGTGTTGTCGTGTCGCAACTTCACCGCTCTCCTGGTGTTTTCTTCGGATCAAGCGTGCACACCAACGGAACGACGCTGTACTCGGCGCGTATCATTCCGTTCAAGGGCTCCTGGATGGAATTCTCGACCGATATCAGCAACGTGATGTATGCCTATATCGACCGTAAGAAGAAATTGCCTATCACCACATTGCTCCGTGCTATCGGTTACGAGACCGACAAGGACATTCTCGACATTTTCAACCTCGCCGAGGAAGTGAAGGTCACGAAGAGCGGCTTGAAACGTGTGGTGGGTCGTCGCCTCGCAGCAAAAGTGTTGCATTCATGGTTAGAAGACTTCATCTACGAGGAAACAGGTGAATGCGTGACAATCGAGCGTAACGAAATCATCATCGAACGCGGTGTCATTCTCGAAAACGAACATATCGACAAGATTATCGAGAAAGGCGTTAAAACCATCCTCCTTGACAAAGAAGGTGTCAATACCAACGATTACGCCATTATTTTCAACACATTACAAAAAGATACGACAAACTCGGAGAAAGACGCTGTCGAACACATCTACCGCCAGCTCCGCAACGCCGAGCCGCCAGATGAGGAAACAGCTCGCGACATAATCAAGAAATTGTTCTTCTCCGATAAACGTTATGACCTTGGGGAAGTCGGTCGTTACCGTATCAACCGCAAACTCGGCTTGAACATTTCAGAAGACATCAAGGTTTTAACCAACGAAGATATAATCGCTATCATCAAGTATTTGATTGAACTTGCGAACAGCAAGGCTGAAGTTGATGATATCGACCACTTGAGCAACCGCCGTATCAGAACTGTAGGCGAACAGTTGTACGCGCAGTTCGGCGTAGGACTCGCCCGTATGGCAAGAACCATACGCGAGCGCATGAACGTCCGTGACAACGAGTCATTCACACCAACCGATTTAATCAATGCGAAGACATTGTCGTCGGTAATCAACTCGTTCTTCGGCACCAACCAGCTGTCACAGTTCATGGACCAGACAAACCCATTGTCGGAATTGACACACAAACGTCGTATCTCCGCTCTCGGACCGGGCGGCATCTCCCGTGACCGCGCAGGTTTCGAGGTGCGTGACGTTCACTATACACATTACGGACGTCTTTGTACAATCGAGACACCCGAAGGCCCTAATATCGGTCTTATCTCCTCACTCTGCGTGTTCGCGAAGATAAACAATCTCGGATTCATCGAGACACCTTACCGTGAAGTTAATGCAGGTAAAGTGGATTTCATAAATCCTCCGGTTTATCTTACAGCGGAAGAGGAAGACAACAAGATTATCGCCCAGGCTTGCATTGGAATGGACGACGAAGGCAATATTACCGATGAGATGCTTAAAGCGCGTCAGATTGCCGATTATCCTATTGTCACACCAGACCAGCTTAATCTTATCGACGTGGCTCCCAACCAGATGTCATCAGTCGCCGCATCATTGATTCCATTCTTGGAGCACGACGACGCCAACCGTGCCCTGATGGGGTCTAACATGATGCGTCAGGCAGTGCCGTTGATGGTTCCGGAGGCACCTATAGTAGGAACGGGCATCGAGCATTACGTCGCAAAGGATTCACGTACTCTCGTCGAAGCAGAAGGCGACGGTGAGGTCGTCTATGTCGATTCAACCAAGATTACCATCAAGTATGACAGAACCGACAAAGAGCGTCTCATAAGTTTCGATGATGATGTCAAGACATATAACCTTATCAAATATGTAAGGACCAACCAGAGCACAAGCATCAACCAGAAGCCTATCGTAAGAAAAGGTCAGAAAGTCACTAAAGGTCAGATTCTTACCGAGGGCTATGCCACACAGGGTGGCGACCTTGCCTTGGGACGCAACTTGAAGGTCGCGTTCATGCCTTGGAAAGGCTACAACTATGAAGATGCCATCGTGATTTCTGAAAAGATTGTCAAGAAAGACCTCTTCACCTCAATCCACATCGAGGAGTTCACCCTTGAGGTGCGTGACACCAAACGTGGCTTGGAAGAGTTGACAAACGACATTCCCAATGTCAGCGCAGACGCGACAAAGGATTTGGACGAGAACGGTCTTATCCGCGTCGGTGCCGATGTCAGGGAAGGTGATATATTAATAGGTAAGATTACACCTAAAGGCGAGACTGACCCGACACCGGAGGAGAAGCTGCTGCGCGCCATCTTCGGCGACAAGGCGGGCGATGTGAAGAACGCATCTCTCAAGGCGGGTCCTTCAATGAAAGGTGTCGTTATAGGAAAACGCCTCTTCTCACGTGTGGTGAAAGATCGTAAAGCCAGGTCAAAAGACAAAGACCTCATCGCTGAACTGGATGCCGAATGCCGGAAAGAACTCGATGCCTTGAAGGTTAGAATGATGGAGAAACTCATGTCGATGCTTAACGGCAGAACTTCAACAGGCGTTTACAATAACTTCAAGGAGACTATCATTCCTAAAAAGGTGAAGTTCACCCAGAAAGCGTTGTCGCAGATTGATTACATGACGGTCAATCCATATAAATGGACTACAGATGCCGAGATTAACGACTGCATTGTGAAGTTGGTTAATAACTACAACGTCAAGTGCAAGGAAATCAACGGTGTTTACAGCCGCAAGAAGAATGTGGCCAGCGTTGGTGACGAGCTTCCTAACGGTATCGTCCAGATGGCGAAGGTTTACGTCGCGCAAAAACGCAAGCTTAATATCGGTGACAAGATGGCGGGTCGTCACGGCAACAAGGGTATTGTTTCAAGAATCGTGCGCGAAGAAGACATGCCGTTCCTTGAAGATGGCACGCCGGTCGATATAGTGCTGAACCCATTGGGCGTGCCCTCGCGTATGAACCTGGGTCAGATTTACGAGACAGTGCTCGGGTGGGCAGGTCACGAACTCGGATTGAAGTTCTCCACACCTATCTTCGACGGCGCCACATTGGAAGAAATCAACGAATACATGAAGAAAGCCGGTCTTCCGGAAAATGGCAGAGTACAGCTTTATGACGGCGAGACAGGCGAGCCGTTCGACCAACAGGCGACAGTGGGCTACATCTATATGCTGAAGTTGCATCACATGGTTGACGACAAGATGCACGCACGTTCGATAGGACCATACTCGTTGATTACACAACAACCTCTTGGTGGTAAAGCACAGTTCGGCGGACAGCGTTTCGGTGAAATGGAGGTTTGGGCGCTTGAAGCATTCGGTGCAAGCAACATCCTTCAGGAAATCTTGACGGTGAAGTCGGACGATGTCGTCGGCAGAGCAAAGGCTTACGAGTCTATCGTCAAGGGCGAGAACATGCCAACACCGGGTATTCCGGAGTCATTCAATGTTTTGGTTCACGAATTGCGCGGACTCGGACTTGAAATTACGTTTGAATAAAAAAGCTCTTAATATTTTGTAAATCTATGGCTTTAAATAAGAATAACACATTAAACAGCAACTTTTCGAAGATTACTATCAGCTTGGCGTCGCCGGAGTCGATTTCCGACCGTTCATACGGT
>UQNO01000034.1 GCA_900542475.1 uncultured Bacteroidota bacterium | reverse complement strand
GTCTGTACTGTTCAGGCAACGAGGCTATTTACGCACAGTTCAGCCACAAGATTCCTGTAAATGCCGACGGCAACTGCACAACAAGCAACATTGTCTGCAACAACACTGTTGAGGTTACAATTCCTGCCGGCACATACGACTGGTGCATCACCAACCCAACTCCGGGCGATCGTATTTGGATTGCGGCATCTAACGGTAACATTGGCGGTCGTTATAACGACTATGTATTCGAGGCTGGTAAGACATACGAGTTCACAGTGTCGATGTACGGTTACAATGACGGTGTTGACCTAACGATTTCCGGTGGTAAGAGCTTGTATCAGCCTAACATGGGTATCATGAGTCTTGAAAACAGAACCACCAACTTTGTTGCCAACACCAACGTTATGAATGCCGGTGAAGGCTTCGGTGCGGCGACAGAGATGACACGTGACTGGTACTACTATGACAACGGTGTCAACGTTGACGCTATAGGTACAGGTGGTGGCAACTTCTGGTGGGGCATCATGCTTCCTGCCAACATGTATGAGGGCAACAGACTCACGAAGGTCGCTGCTTTCGACTACATGGCCATGACAGGTTCTGTCAACATCTACCAGGGTGGAACAACCGCTCCGGGCGGCGCATCACTTGGTCAGACTAACATTACATTCACAGGTTCAAACAACTTTGTTGAATTTGAATTTGCAGAGCCAATCGAACTTGATCCAGAGCAGAACGTTTGGGTTATCTTATACAACGCCAGCGGCGCGGCATACCCGGCAGCGGTTTGTGACAACACAGGCGATGCCAACGGTCGTTGGGTATCACTCGACGGTTCGGATTGGGGAGATCTCGCGAGTCATGGTTTAAACAACACATTCATGGTTCGCGCATTCATAGAGATGGGTGGCCCAAGCCCGGTGCCAGGCGGCATTGTTCCTAACAAGTACAACATTGAACTTGACGGTGAAATCGTCGGTGCAACAACCAACCAGACATTCACACTCCAGGCTCCTGACACAGAGGTTCACACATACACAGTGTACTATGTCGATGCCAACTACGGTATCTCATGCCCGATGTCAATCGAATATCAGGTTGCACTCAATGTGGAAGAGCACGAAGTTGTGAACTCAATCTATCCTAACCCAACAAGCGGTGACCTTTATATCAACGCTGTGAATATGACACGCGTCAGCATTGTCAACACAATGGGTCAGGTTGTTTACGAACAGACAGTAAGCGGCGACGAGACAGTGGTCGATATGACCAAGTACGAGGACGGCGTTTACATGGTCAACATCTATACTGAAAACGGCTCAAGCGTGAAACGCGTGACAGTTGTTAAGTAATAGAACACCTACTTATATAATAAGGAACGTCACTGTAAAAAGTGACGCTCCTTATTGAAGTGAAAATGAAAAATTAAGAAGAATTAACATAATTATTAACTAAATTTTTCGAATATGAAAAAAGTTTTTCTATTTCTGACAATGCTTTTGTTTACCTTTACAGGTACAATGAAAGCTGCAAACAAGCGAGTGGAAGTGGGTACGGCTTCAACAACGAGCAGTTACATCCCCACTTATACTTACTATAAGTACTCTGTGACACAGCAGATTTTCACACCTGCGGAGTTACAGTATGCGGGAACAATCAACGCTATTAGCTTTGAGGTTGCTTCAGGTACACAGACACGTGATTTAAACGTGTATATGACACATGTTACAAGAAGCGCATTCAGCGGTACAAGCGATTGGGAGCAGTTGTCACAAGAAAACATGGTGGTTTCTGCTACATCTGTTAGTTTCGCGCCAGGCTGGGTGACCATAAATTTAGACACTCCATTTGAATACAATGGAACAGACAACCTGCTACTTTGTGTTCAAGATGTTACCGGTACATATACAAGTACAGTAACGTTCAAGGCTTATACGGCTAACAGTGGTGCCATACGCGTATATCGCGACGCTTCTTCTTACGATGTGACAAACTTGAGTGGAGGTGCAGTTATCGGTTACAAGAATCACATGATGTTTGACATGGAAGTTGAGCTTGGTCCGACAGCCATGATGGTCACACCAAGTCCTATCGAGATGGGAGAGCGTCCTGTCGGAGCATGGATGAGACCGCAAACAGTCACAATTACCAATGACGGCAACGACGGCAACGTTACACTGATTGAGTCGAACAACAATTTCTTCACTGTTGACGCACAGACTCCAATTTCATTGGCATACGGAGAATCGTCTGAAATTAAAGTTGGAACAGGCACAGGTAACGCCGGGGATCAGAACGGACAGTTGATGGTCGCTTTCTCGGATTCAAGAGGCTTCACTACAGTTGACATTTCAGCCATGGCATACATGCCAACGACGGCAGATGTTTGGGAGAAAGCCCAGGTTGTTTCGGCAATGCCGTATAGTGGCAATGTCACAACAGCCGGTCTTCACCAGAACTACGTGATGGGTCAGGTTGAGGGTGCAGTGGACGCTGTTTACAAAGTGACATTCGACCAAGACGTAATGTTTAGCGCCGGTACAAACGGTGAAAACGCTGTGACAAAAGTCTATACAGAAGATTTCAACGGTGTTGGCGGTCCTGATGAAAACAACAACTATGTTTACACAGGTCCTCAAGTAGGTCCCGGTCCGATGAGTTTATGGTGGAACTACGAATATGAAGGCTCAATGGTCAACTTGGGTTATTCAACCCCTGGAACTTTAGCATTCGGTTACATGATTCCTGCGGCATATCTTCAGGAATACAATCTTGGCAACTGCGCTATCACAGAAGTTCAATCAGCACTTGGCAACTTTGGTGGCACATATTGCGACTTGTTCATTTTGAAGGGCGGCGACACTCCTGACATCAACAACTTGGTTTACTATCAAGGGTTTACCGGCTTTACACCTAACAACTTCTTCACACTTGCACTTGATGTGCCTCAATTCTTGGGCGATGACGAGAACATTTGGATTATGTTCTTTACAGACAACACAAGATTTGTTGCCGGTAACGGTGTTGTTGATGCAGCAGGTAAGCTTTGGTACACACGTGATGTTGCAGGAACATGGAACAACGACCCTGACCATACAGCGATTATTAACACTCACTTCTTGGAGATTCCTACAGGCCGTGAAGTTGCGGTTAATTCTACAGAAATCAACCACAGAGGTTTCAAGGCTTCGGAAGTCAGCCAGATTACAGAGTCTGAAGCAACAATCAACGGCGTTTCACACGCACAGATTGCCGCTCAATATCAGAATGACAAGGCTTTGATTAAGAATGGTCATAGAAACGACTCAACACAAACATCAGCTGTATATCAAATTGAAAACATGTTCATGCCGGCAGGTACATACTATGTGGCAGTAGCTTCGACAACAAGAGACTTTGGTGTTGATATGGCTACAGCAGAAATCCCTGCTCCGGAACAGTCAATTGTTTACACACCATACGATGGCGAGACAGACGTTGTCGCTCCTTGCATCGCACAGTGGATTCTCGGTGACTACACAACAGAGATGCAGGTTTTGTTTGGAACACAGTATCCCCCACAAACACCTCTCATCGACTGGACAAGCAATCTCGTAGAGTCGGCAATCATCATGGACCTTGAGCCTAACCAGTCATACTTCTTACAGGTTAACGGACGTAACGCCACAGGTACAACAATGGGAGAAATCATCGCATTCATAACACCTATCGAAGGTATCGATGGTCTTGAAGTTGCGGCAAGTGAACTCTATCCAGGCGATGCAGCCGTGTTCTCATGGCCGGCAGCCACACGCTCACACAAGGGTTACAACCTTTATATGGCAGACGGAAATGGTATCGTTAAGGTAAATGAATCACTCATCATGAGTCCTACATACACCGTTGAAAACCTTGGCTACAACATGAGTGGCTATGAATTTGCTGTGACAGCTGTTTATGACGCAGGTGAATCAGACTATTCAAATGTTGTTACTGTTTTCATGACAGGCAACGGTACCGTCAGCGGTAACGTTTATGATACGGATGAAGAACATCCAATTGCATCTGCAACAGTTGAGTTCCGCGGTGTCGATGAATATGGTGCAGACCAAGTCTTTACTGTGACAACAGATGAAAACGGTGCATTTACAGGCGAGATATATGCCGGTAACTATGAAGCTGTTGTTGTAACAGACGGTTATGCAGAAGTGACATATCCAAATGTTGTTGTCAACTACAATGAAGCAACAGAAGGAATCAACATCATCACACACGAGTTCTACTATCCTCTCAGTGTGATTAAAGCAACAGAAGAAGAAAATGATGTTTTGGTCGAATGGTCTTGGACACCAGCCGAGTTGTTTGTTGATTTTGAGACAGGAGACTTCTCACAGGCTAACTTCGTATTGCCGGACACATATCCATGGGCTGTCACAACATCTAACCCATACGAAGGCACTTATGCCATGAAGTCAACTTGCGAAGGTGTTGGAAACGGTGTTTCATCAATTGAGGCTGTCGTTGACGTTCCTTTCGACGGCTTGATGGGATTCTGGGTAAAATGCTCTTCAGAAACAAACTTCGACAAGTTCCGCTTCTACATTGACGGTGTTGAGAAAGGTTCGGCAATTAGCGGCAACCAACAATACACATACAAAGAATATCCAGTTACAGAGGGCACTCACACATACAAGTGGGAGTACGCGAAAGACTTCTCGGTCAACGCCAACGACGACTGTGTGTATGTTGACAATATTTTCTTGTACAAGCAGGCCGGTCCGGCACCAAATGGTCAGGTATATAACTTCGACGATGGCACTATGATGGGTTGGACATCTATCGATGCCGACGGTGATGGCTACGGCTGGGCAACAAGTGCAAATCCAGGTGTCTATCACAACCAAGGTGTAAACCTTGCAGGTTCAGGTCACAATTCATCAGACGGTTTTGTGCTTTCAGGCTCATACGCCAACCAGTTATTACAGGCTTTGACACCGGACAACTACCTTGTATCACCTAATAAGATTGCGGCACAGAACGGTGCATCTATCAAATTCTATGCATGCGCACAGGATGCGAACTATGCATCAGAGCACTTCGGCGTTGCGGTTTCAACAACAGGAAATACAAGTGGCAATGACTTCACAACAATTCAGGAGTGGACAATGACAGCCAAAGGTACTGGTGTATCATCTCAAGGCCGTGACGGTCAGACAAGAGCAATGGGCGCATGGTATGAATACACAGTTGACCTCAGCGCATACGCAGGTCAGGAGATTTGGGTTGCCATCCGTCACTTCAACTGCACCGACCAGTTCATTTTAAATGTTGATGATATCATATTGGACGATGGTTCAGACGATGCTGTAGCACGTGGCGGTCGTTCATTCGTAAGCTACAACCTCTATCGTCGTAACAACGTTGTCAACGAAGAGCCAACACTCATCGCTGAAGGTATTGACGGCGAGGTTTATTCATACGTTGACAATAGCTGGCCGACACTTCCATACGGTGAATACCAGTGGGGTATAGCAGCTACATACGATGGATATTCTCCAGCTACAAATCGTGACCAAAACACATACAGCTTCGAAGGCTCGCTCGAGGGCTGGACAACAATCGACGCCGACGGCGACGGCAACAACTGGATGCTTGGATCGGTTTTGATGGCAGGTTATCTCATTCCGGCACACGATGGCGAAGACTGCATCTCATCGGCAAGTTATAAAAACATGCCATTGACCCCTGATAACTATATAGTATCGCCACAGGGTCAGTACTCATCAATCAACTTCTGGGCATGCGCGCAGGATCCGTCTTATCCGGCAGAGCACTTCGGCGTTGCAGTTTCAACAACAGGCAATACAAGTGGCAATGACTTCACAACCATTCAGGAGTGGACAATGACAGCCAAAGAAGCCGGTAACACAGGCAACTACGCAAGCAGAAGCCGTGAAGGCAAAGAAGGCGCATGGTATGAATACACCGTTGACCTTGGCGCATACGCAGGTCAGGACATCTATGTCGCTATCCGTCACTTCAACTGCTCAGACATGTTCTATATCAATGTTGATGACGTAACTCTCACAACAGGCGGCGGCGGTCCAACACCTCCAACACCTCCAACACCTCCAACACCAGGTCCAACAGGCAGTGGCATTTCAGAGATTATCTGGTCAAATATGATCGAGAAGGATATGGAATCCACAATGACATTCAACGTGGCATTGAACAACGGACAGTCACCATTAGGTGCAATGGTTACAGTTGTTAACGCCAATGAAAATTATACAGCAACAGTTGATGAAAACGGTATGGCGGAACTCGTGGTTCGTAAGGGTGTAAACGACACAATCACGGTTTCTCTGGCTGGCTATGAATCATTTGTTGACGTTGAGTTCATCGATGCTGATGAATATGAATATGACGTTGTTCTCCAAGAGATTATCGCTCCAGTTGAAGGCCTGTATGTATCACCTACAGGTTGGGCAATGTGGGAAGGCGAGACTCCAGGTTCAGGTCCTGTTCCGCCAACACCAGGTACAAACAACTCATTCACAGAAGACTTTGAAAACGGTCTGAATGGTTGGACAGTCCTTAAAGTTAACGCGGACGGTGGCGAGTGGCTGCATAGTGACCAAAACCCTGGTGGTTATAACTACACAACACATGCTCACGGAGGCACTGGCTTTGCAATGTGCTACTCTTTCGTTGACTATGTCGGTTCATTCAATACCAACAGCTACCTCATTACTCCTCAGAAGTATGGCATTGTTAACGGCTCAACATTATCATTCTGGGCTGACAATGCAAACGACATCTTCCCTGAGAACTTCTCGGTGTGCGTTGCAACAGCCGACAACCCAACAGCGGCAGACTTCACACATGTTTGGACTGGTGCTGCCAAGGGTGCCGGTGTCAAGACAGAAATGCGCCATGTAAATGGTCGTTATGACAACTGGCGTTTGCACACCATCGACTTGAGTGCTTACGCAGGTCAGAATATTTACATCGCATTCCATGATGTCAACAACGACGTTTATGAAATCTGGATTGATGACGTTGAGTTAACTCCAGGCAGAGGAGATCGCGCTCCATTGAGCTACAAGGTTATGCTCGACGGAAAATATGTCGGTGAGTCATACGAATTATTCTATCAGGTTCCTGTTGAAGACATGGTAGAAGGTTCAGAACACGTTGTTTCTGTTGCTCCTCTCTATGCTTCAGGTATGGGTGAATGGATGGAATACACATGGACATACACACCTTGCAACAACTTCGATGGTGTTACATCGTTTAATTCAACAG
The DNA here is from genome assembly GCA_900542475.1 of uncultured Bacteroidota bacterium. Taxonomy (GTDB): domain Bacteria; phylum Bacteroidota; class Bacteroidia; order Bacteroidales; family F082; genus Limimorpha. The sequence goes on along the minus strand of UQNO01000034.1, from coordinate 12,942 downwards.
TGGATAACAACAAGGTGACACTTACATGGACAATGCCTAATGGTCCGACACCTCCTCCAACACCGGGCGAGGGACAGTGGTACTATTATGACAATGGTGTCAACGTTGACGCTATCGGTACAAATGGTGGTGAATTCTGGTGGGGCGTTATGTTCCCTGCAGGTTCATACACTGGTAACGCGGTGACAAAGGTTGCTGCTTTCGACTACATGGCAATGGCCGGCGATGTCACAATCTACAACGATGGCACAACATCTCCTGCAACAGCAGTCGGTACAGCCAATGTTACATTCACAGGTACAAACGACTTCGCTGAAGTTGAATTTGCCACACCAGTGACAATTGATCCTACAAAGAACTTATGGGTTGTTTACCATAATGCAAGCGGCGCGGCATTCCCGGCAGCGGTTTGCGACAACACAGGCGACGCCAACGGTCGTTGGGTATCACTCGACGGTTCGGATTGGGGAGACATGGTTTCTTATGGTATAAACAACACATTCATGGTTCGCGCATACGTTGCACAGGGCGCCAAGGGTGAAGTCGTTGAGATTTCAGTTCCACAGGCAACTGGCATCAGTGGCGGTACATTGGCCAACGCCGGTGTTGCCAAGACATCACCAGCTCGCTCAAATCGTGATAATCATTACAGCTTCGAAGGCTCTCTCGAGGGCTGGACAACAATCGACGCCGACGGCGACGGTAACAACTGGATGCTTGGATCGGTTTTGATGGCAGGTTATCTCATTCCGGCACACGATGGCGAAGACTGCATCTCATCGGCAAGTTATAAAAACATGCCATTGACCCCTGATAACTATATAGTATCGCCACAGGGTCAGTACTCATCAATCAACTTCTGGGCATGCGCGCAGGATCCGTCTTATCCGGCAGAGCACTTCGGCGTTGCAGTTTCAACAACAGGCAATACAAGTGGCAATGACTTCACAACCATTCAGGAGTGGACAATGACAGCCAAAGAAGCCGGTAACACAGGCAACTACGCAAGCAGAAGCCGTGAAGGCAAAGAAGGCGCATGGTATGAATACACCGTTGACCTTGGCGCATACGCAGGTCAGGACATCTATGTCGCTATCCGTCACTTCAACAGCTCAGACATGTTCTATATCAATGTTGATGACGTAACTCTCACAACAGGCGGCGGTGGTCCAACACCTCCAACACCTCCAACACCTCCAACAGAGAATACATACGACTTCGAGGACGGCACAATGCAGGGTTGGACAACAATCGACGCTGACGGCGACGGCTACGACTGGACTTTGACAACAAATCTTCCTGGCCACAATGCGTCAACAGGCTGCGTGTTCTCAAATAGTTTCGTAAACTATTTTGGTCCTGTCAATCCGAACAACTACCTTGTATCACCAACCAAAGCTGAATACAGCCAGATTAAATTCTATGCGTGCTCACAGGATTCAGGCTATCCAGCAGAACACTTTGGCGTGGCGGTGTCAACAGGCAGCAACACAAATGCGGCTGACTTCACCATGGTTGACGAGTGGACTATGACAGCCAAGGGCACAGGCTTGCCAACCCAAGGCCGCGACGGTCAGACAAGAGCAGAGGGCGCATGGTATGAATACACAGTTGACCTCAGCGCATACGCAGGTCAGGAAATCTGGGTCGCCATCCGTCACTTCAACTGCACCGACCAGTTTATCTTAAAGGTTGACGATATCACATTGACAACAGGTGGCGGTTCAGTTCCTCCACAACCAACAGAGGGCATTATCGGAACAATTCTCTATCGTAACGATGAATTTGTCGGTATGTTCGACGCTAACGTAACATCATTTGTTGATGAAGACTTGGCTTCAGGTACATATTTGTACACAATCAGAGTTATCTATGATGGTGACTATGATGTAACATACTATGCAATGTCATGCAGTGAAGAAGAAGAAGTTATAATTAATGTCAATGTTCTTGACAACAGCGAAGTTATCAACTCAATCTATCCTAACCCGACAAGAGGCGACATCACTATCAAGGCTACAGCAATGAAGCAAGTGACAGTGTTCAACTCTATGGGTCAGATGGTTCTTGATCAGAAAGTCAGCGGCGACAACAGGGTCCTCAACATGGGTCAGTTCGAGTCAGGCGTTTACATGGTTAAGGTTACAACCGAGACTGGTAGCGACGTTAAACGCATCAGCGTTGTTAAATAAATAACGATTAACGTTATATAGGTAATGTAAGGGCAAATAACATTTGCCCTTACATTTTTTTGTTATATTTGCGGCATGGAAATATTGATATGTGATAATATTGACAAATTAAACGAGGATTTCATCGAGAGATGCAAGGAAATTCTGCCGGAATGGAGAAAGGAGCAGATGTTGAGGATAAAGCATTTGCCTGGAAGAGTGCAGTGTGCCGTGGCATATTTTTTAGTTGAATTTTGTAAAAACAAGAACTTTCCTATCACTGCACGGTGTGACAAATGGAAATATAATGAACATGGAAAGCCATATTTTGAGGATAGAAACGATTTGTATTTCAGCATAAGCCATTGTAAGAGCGCTGTAGCGGCGGTTGTCGATGATGAGGAAGTTGGAGTTGATATAGAGGAAATTTCGAGATATAGGGAAAGCCTTGTGAGATATGTAACAAATGAAATCGAGATTATGGAAAATGGCGTGGAGGGTAAAGCCGAAAAATTCATTGAATTATGGACGAAAAAAGAAGCTGTGTTTAAATATTTGGGTACGGGGATTACACATGAGATAAAAGATATTTTGAAAAACAATGCGGATATAAACGTTGTCAGTCGAAAAATAGGAAACAAGTATTTGAGTGTGGCAACAAGAAAAGTTGTTGATAATGAAGATGTTAAATGTAAATTTGTGAATATTGAAGATTTTTGTCGCATAAATCATTGATAAACAAACAGATATGTGGAAATGTTAAAAAATATTAACATTTTTAAGTAATAGTAAAGTAAAATAAATAGATGTAAAAATACTGATAATCAATATTTTAGGTGATATGTTGAAAATTAGTCGTTTTTCGTACGACTAATTTTTTTTATTGGTTGTAAATTTGCAAAACAGACAACATAAGTATTAACAACTAAAAACATTCAACTATGGGAACCTTAAGAAATTCGGTTTATCTGATTGGACGTCTGGGCGTGGATCCGGAGATTAAGAAATTTGGCGAGAGGAAGTCGGCCAGATTTACGTTAGCCACAAACGAAAAACATTACAATGACAAGATGGAGCTTGTCACGGAGACGGAGTGGCATAATATTGTCGCCTGGGGTAAGACGGCCGAGATTGTGGAGAAAATCGTCAAGAAAGGTCGTTTAATCGCTTTGGAAGGCAAATTAAAGACGAGACAGTACGAAGACAAGGATAAGAACAAACGTTATTTTACGGAGATTGTAATGGATGAATTCATGCTTGTTGATAAGATGAGCAATGAAGAAGAGCAGAAAAACGCAGCAGAATAGTATTCATGAGAGGGACCTGCCGCTATGGAATTCCCGTTCCATTGGAATATTTTGTTTTACGATGCTCATAAATTTTGATTTCATCTTCGGTTATGGTTTATAATCAATTACATGTCGGAGAGGTCCCTTCATGAATAAACATTCGGCGGTGTTGAAAAAAAGACTATCTTTGTTGTTCAAAACAAACACTGATAACGATGAAGATAGTTTTTTTGGAGCCGTTGGGATTAACGGTTGAAGCCATTGAGAAGGCTTGTGACAATTTAAAGAAACAAGGGCATGAGGTTGTGGTATATCCTGACCGTCGGCCTGAATTGAATATTGAGCGTGCTGCGGGAGCGGATGTTGTGATAGAGAGCAACATGCCATTACGCAAGGAGTTTGTTGATGCGTGTCCGGACCTTAAGATGCTTTCGATAGCGTTCACGGGTCTTGACCATATTGACATTGATGAGTGCAAGCGTCGTGGCATCACTGTGATGAATGCGGCGGGTTATTCTACCGAGGCTGTAGCGGAAGAGACAATATGTATGATGATAGGATTATATCGTTATATAATTGAGAATGACAGCATCACACGTGGCTGCAAGGGAACTGCGATGATACCGGGTCGAGAAATTGCCGGTAAGACAGTAGGAATCATAGGAATGGGAGCTATCGGACAGAGGACCGCGGCATTGACACAGGCTTTCGGCTGCAAGGTGATAGCATGGAACCGTACACCGAAGCAGGTGTCTGGTGTGACGTTTGTAGATAAAGAGACTCTGTTGAAAGAATCAGACATAGTGGCACTGCATATCGCATTGAATAATGAGACACGTGACTTCTTGACGGCCAAAGACTTCGCCATGATGAAACCGACGGCTGTTATTGTCAACGCCGCAAGAGGACCTGTTATTAACACCAACGACCTTGCTGAAGCATTGAAAAAGGGCATCATCGCTGGCGCGGCACTTGATGTTTATGACAGCGAGCCGCCACTGAACAACGATAACCCGTTATTAAGCGCACCGAATACAATGCTGCTGCCTCATATAGGGTTCGCAACGAAAGAAGCTTTTGAAACAAGATTAAAAATAGTTATCGATAATGTTTTAAAGTTTAAAGTTTGAGGTTTTTGCTTATTAAATAAGCACCAAGTAAAGCATCGGTCATAGAATAATAGAGAGAGTTGGAGTTTAATTTACACTCTCCTCGAAAATCCAATTACTTCAAACTATTTCGTGATAACAATGCCTAAATCACGATTGATTTTTGTTCTTATTTCATCAAGTTTTTTCTTCTTTTGAAGGAGGATAAGCTGGTCGTCGAGTTCGGTGCAGGATTGCAGTTCTTTGACGATGGCTGCTCGGCGGTCTTCGATAACCATGTCTTTGAAGCGAAGAATTGATGACAACACGGTCTTTTTAAGTACATCGTCTTCGGTTTTGACCACAATACGATGCCGACGCCAGTCGTCGAGTTTATACTGTGTGCTGAGGAGATTGGCGGCGAGCACTGCCACTTCTTGGTCCTCACTTGAAATGAAATCCTGCGCTGTCGGGAGGTCGCCGGTGTCGAGACCGTGGTCAAAAGCATCGAAAATCTTCTTATGAGTAGGGTCACGGAGGAGCAGACCGTCGCTTTTAAGGTCATCGATGATAATAGAAGCGACGGTAGTGGTGTAAACAATATCTTTGTCATCGTCGTCCGTGCCTTCAATATCAATGGTTTCGCTGCCGTGGGAGAGAAGTATTTTTACAAGTTCCTGCTCTTGGAAGAAGCCGATAGGAATGTTGTCGTGTTGTTCAACGGGTTGCTGTTGAGGCTGATAGGTTTTATAGTCTTGGTATGATAGATGAGATTCTTGAGATGCGAGACCAAGTTGTTTGCGATATTTGGCGCGCAGAATCTTATTTACCTCGTTGGTGAGAGTCTGTTCCGCCATCTCGATGGCGCGGCTACATTCCTTGATATATGTGGCGCGATATATAGGATCTGGAATGACAGCGACGGTCTCCACAATGTCTTTGATGGCGGCTGCACGTTTGATAGGGTCGTTTTGAGCGTCTTTCAGCAGCAGGTTGGTCTTGAACCCGAGAAAGTCTTTCGCATTGTCTGTTAGATATTTTGTGACATATTCGATAGGATTGTTTTGCACAAAGCTGTCAGGGTCGTCTTCGGGAGGCAGCACCACGATGCGGACGTTCATGCCTTCTTCGAGAATCATATTGGTGCCACGGAGAGCTGCATGGATGCCGGCGGCGTCGCCATCATAAAGCATGGTGATATTCTTCGTGTAACGGCTTATCATGCGTATCTGCTCGATGGTCAGAGACGTTCCGGAACTCGCCACAACATTCTCTATTCCAGCCTGATGCATGGAAAGGACGTCGGCATAACCTTCAACGAGTATGCAGTTGTCGAGACGCGATATCTCGTTTCTCGCGAAAAAGATGCCGTATAGTGTCTGGCTTTTGTTATAAATCTCCGACTCGGGCGAGTTGACGTATTTTGCCTTTGTTTTTTCTTTCGTCAGGATACGTCCGCCGAAACCTATTATTTTACCGGTGAGGTTGTGAATAGGGAAGATGACACGACTTTGATAACGGTCGTAGAGACGGTTTTCGTAGTTCCCCGTGAGACCAACTTTTATGAGCAGGTCTTTGTCGTAGCCGTTCTTTATTGCGAAATCAGTGAATGCAGAACCGCTGCCGGGGCAGTAACCCAGTTGAAAACGGTTTATTATGGCATCGCGGAATCCGCGTTCATGGAAATATGCGAGACCGACCGACTGTCCTTCGTCGGAGGTCATCATGGTGTTGGAGAAGTATTTTTGCGCGAAGCTGTTGATGTTGAACATGCGTTCGCGCTCGTTCTGCGCCGCCGCCTCTTCGGGTGTTTGCTCGCGTTCTTCTATCTTGATGCCGTATTTTTTAGCGAGGTAGCGAAGAGCCTCCTGGAAAGAATAGCGTTCATGCTCCATGATGAAACGCACGGCGTCGCCTGCCTTGCCGCAACCGAAGCATTTGAAGATGTTTCGTGCCGGATTTACGTTGAAAGAGGGAGTCTTCTCTTTGTGAAACGGACACACTCCGATGAGGTTGGAGCCACGTTTGCGAAGCGTCACAAACTCACTCACAACGTCCTCTATACGTGCTGTCTCGATAATCTGATTTATGGTCTCGCGCGGAATCATATCGCCCGGATTATAAAGCCATCGATGTGTGTCTCCGAAACGAAACAGACATATCCATCAATTATTTTACGGGAGACTTTCATTCTACAACGATTTTAATAGTGTTTGCCAATCCGTCAGCATTTGTAATCTTTAGGAAATACAACCCTTTTTGAAGATTTTCCACCGTGATGACACTTTCACTTAAGCAATCGTTGGCAAAAAGCTCTTCTGAAAAGACTGTTTGTCCTAAAGTGTTGAATAGCAAGATGTTGGCCTTGCCTAAATTATTTTGATAAAATCTGATATTTATCTCTGATGAGGTGGGATTTGGAAAGACATCATAACTTAACTCTGAAACAGTCGCCTCATTGACATCAAGATTTTTTGAATATACTATCTCCATGGTCACGGGGATATGGTCCGAGTTATGAAAGAGGGCGTCGGCCACTTCTTGCGATACAGCGTGGTTTGTGGGGTTGTTGATACTTTTATTGAAATGATGTCCGTCGTTACCGAGGGCGTTGTAGCTGCCACCGATGTAGCGTATTCCGTCCCTGCCTCCATAGATGTTTTCCGACATCAGGATGAAGTCGAAACGGTCGTCCATGCCACCGGAGGCATGGCAGTTGCTGTCGTTGCTGCCGTGTGTTGATTGAGTGTGATATTCAGCAAAAGTGCCGTTTTTGTGCCAGTTGCCGACACCAAATGGGTAAAGGGGGTCGATGAAATAAGAGTTTGGGTATGTCGTCTGGTTGGTAAAAGCCTGATATGCAGGTTCCGATGAAGTATAGAAGTTGAAATCGCCCATAATAAGGACGTTTTGGTCACGATAGTTATACTCCAAATAATCCATGGTGTTTACCGCCATGGCCCTGCGTTTTTCCTCGTTAGTAGAACCCGTGCCAGCCTTGAGATGAACTATCACGCACGTCAAGACGATGCTGCCTGATTCGTCGTTTTTGAAACTGAAGTCATAAACATCGACATCGCGGGTGTATGTTTGTGCCGTATGATGCCCTAAAAGTGTGAGTTTCGTGGAATTGTAAAAGACACAGTTGACGAGCGATGAATTAGTGATGTTTGAACCGGCTTTAGTCATCCAATAGCTTATTCCGTCGATATTCAACACGTTATTTAAAAATTCTGAAGGCAGAGTGTTGTTTCTTCCCATCTCGCAAACGGTCAAAATATCGGGATAATATGCTGTCAAGATAGTTCTGATATAACCGTTTTTATCATCGATGTTGTTATTTGATGTGTTACAATAACCCGTGTAGTTGCCGTAGTTCAAGAGATTATATTGCATCACTTTCAGAGTGTCGGGCTGACCGAGCGCCGCTGAAAGTGATGCAATGACTAACAGTATGACGACAGATAATTTTTTCATGGTTATTCAATACGTTTAAGCATGCTTATTTCCGCGTTGGTGAGGAAACGCCAGTGTCCGCGTGGCAGATTTTGTTTGGTGAGACCGGCGAGCATGACGCGGTCGAGCTTAATCACTTCATAACCAAGGCTTTCGAAGATGCGGCGAACGATATGGTTGCGTCCGGAATGGATTTCAACACCGATTTCGCGCATTGTAGGGTCGTCGATGACATAGTCGATTTTATCAACCTTGATAGGACCGTCTTCGAGCACGAGACCTTGTTGGATTTGTTCAAAGTCGCTGGCTGTCAGAGGTTTGTTGAGTGTTACGTGATACAGTTTCTGAACTTCGTGACTTGGGTGTGTGAGTGTCTTGGCGAGTTCTCCGTCGTTAGTGAGCAGCAGCAGTCCGATAGTGTTACGGTCGAGGCGGCCTACCGGGTAGATGCGTTCCTGGCATGCGCCTTCGACGAGATCCATCACAGTGTGACGCTCGTATGGGTCGTCGCTCGTTGTTATGACACCTTTAGGTTTGTTCAATAAAACATAACGGAGTTTTTCACGGTTGAGAGTCTGTCCTCCGTACACCACTTTGTCGGTGGTTTTCACTTTAACGCCAAGTTCTGTCACCACTTCACCGTTTACTGTTACAGCGCCGGCAAGTATGAGGTCGTCGGCTTCACGGCGCGAGCAGATGCCAGAGTCGGCAAGGTATTTGTTGAGCCTAATCTCACCTGTGGCACACGGACGGTCGAACTCCGGGTCTTTCTCTCTTATGTAGCCGCGACGACCGCCACGTGGACGTTCATCGTCACGATCAAAGCGTCTGCCGAAAGGTTTTTTATCGCCATAAGGCCTTCTTGCACTGCGCTCCTCACGCTCTTCCTCGTTGAAAGAGCGTCTGCCGAAAGGCTTCTTTTCATATCTCTCGTCGTCGTTCCTTCTTGAAAAACCTCTTCTTGCCGGCTTCTCATCGTCAAATCTCCTGCCAAAAGGCTTGCGGTCACCACGACTGTATGATTTCCTCTCTTCACCGCGACCAAAAGGTCTTCTCTCATCATCACGACCGAAAGGTCTTCTCTCTTCACCGCGACCAAATGATTTTCTCTCATCATCGCGACCGAAAGGTCTTCTCTCATCGCGACTAAAAGGTCTTCTCTCGTTTCTATCGTCATCGCGACGACTGAAACCTCTTCTTTCGCCGAAAGGTTTTCTTTCCTCTTCGCGACCGAAAGGTCTTCTCCTGTCATCGCGGTTAAAAGGTCTTCTCTCTTCGTTGCGGCTCGAAAAATTTCTCTCGTTTCTATCGTCATCGCGACGACCGAAACCTCTTCTTTCACCGAAAGGTTTTCTTTCAAAATGTCCTCCCTCACCCTCACGGCGAGCTTTTTCTTTCTCAAACTGCGCCAATCTCTCGTCACTGAATCTTCTGACTTCCGCAGTTTTTCTTCTGGCAACGTGCTGACGTTTGCCACTTCTTTCTTCGTTGTTCATTGTTAAAAATAATTATAATAAATTCGGGCTGCAAAAATACAAAAAAATCAGAAATTATGAGTCAGTATTTGGAAGTTTTTTATCTTTGCAAAAAATTTAAAACAATGAAAAAATTATCGTTACTACTTATTTTGTTGATTTGTGGTGGTTTTGTGCAAGCACAGATTTCGACTAACATTTATTGGGTACAATTCACTGATAAGAATAATTCGCCGTATTCCATCAACAGTCCGGAAGAGTTTTTAAGCCCAAAGGCCATGGAGCGTCGTGTTCGTCTCGGCATAGAAATAGATGAATACGATATTCCTGTAAATCCTCAATATTTACAAGCTGTGGCAGATTGCGGAGCGGAGCTGGTAAATCCTTCAAAATGGCTGAACGGCGTTTCCATTTACACTGAAAGTCAGAGTGTGGTTGCCGCTGTCAACGCATTGGAATTTGTGGAGTCTGTAAGAAACTGCCCTAATTATCCGGAAGCTCAACGCAACAAAGAGATTTGGCTTGCCAACGAGATGAAGCAATCGGAAAGGCCTGTTGTTTGCAGAGACTTCTACGGCGGCGCCCATGATCAGGTTTTTCAGTTGAAAGTCAATGAGTTGCATGATGTGGGTTATAATGGCGATGGAGTCGTTATCGCTGTCCTGGACGGCGGTTTTATATCAACTCCTAATTGCCATTGCTTTGACGCCATGCGTGAGGAGGGTCGCTTGCTTGGTGTCCGTAGTTTCGTTCACGGCGTGAGCGATGTTTACTCACAGAGCACTCACGGCACTTCATGCCTCAGCACAATGGCTGCCTATGACCCGAACAATATGGTCGGCACCGCATACAAGGCTTCGTACTATCTCCTTCATACAGAGGACGGCCGGAGCGAAAGCATCGTCGAGGAATATAACTGGGTTTCAGGTGCGGAATATGCCGACAGCCTCGGCGTTGACATCTGCACCACATCGCTGGGTTATATCGAATTTTCCGAATCGCCGCAATACAACCATACTTTTGCGCATTTCGACGGACATACCGCTCCTATGACTGTCGGCGCCGAAATAGCTGTCAGCAGAGGTATGATTTGTCTGAACGCCGCTGGTAACGAAGGCGCAGGCACATGCACTTTGGGCATACCTGCCGACGCCGAACATGTCATCACCGTGGGTGCGGTGAACTCTTCTGGCCAGCGTGCATGGTTCAGCTCGGTGGGACCAACCTACGACGGTCGCGTCAAACCCGATGTGATGGCAATGGGAGAAGGCACTTACGTGGCGTCAGGGTATATTGGAGCGTGGGAGTATTACAACGGCAACGGAACCTCTTTCGCGACACCGGTGATGGCCGGTGCGGTGGCCTGTCTGCGTCAAGCGCGACCTAACGCCTCGGTGCAAGAGATTTTTGATGCCATACGCGCAGCAGGCAACAATGCCAATAACCCCGACAGCTATAACGGCTATGGTATCCCTGATTTCACCGCGGCATTGCAAATGCTTGATACTGCGGACCTGGCGTTTGACAAAAATGAGATTGTCAACGTGTTCCCAAATCCTTCAAAAGGCAAGGTGAACGTGATATTGAAAGAAGGTGTCGCTGTTGATGTCGTCACTTTGTACGATATTGCTGGAAAAGTCTTATATAACAGTAATAATATCAATGAGTTGGAAACTGTTTTGAACAAGTTGGATTCAGGCGTTTACACAATTAAGGTGGTTTCTGCCAATGGCAGCCAAACCAAGAAATTAGTCGTGACAAGATAACTTTTCAGAAAATATTGGATAAAAGCCGGCGGAGAAACCACACATGGCATCTCCGCCTCGGGAAAAAAAACAGTTCTGGTTGACCCCGTCGCTGTTAAGTTAATTTTGTAAAAAAAAATTATAAATAGCCAAGCATTTCCAAATTTTTTGTATCTTTGTGAACTGAAATTTTAAAATTATGGATTTAACCACATCATATCTTGGATTAAGAATCAAAAATCCTATTATTGTTGGAAGTTCCACGTTTACGGGAACACTTGACGGTATTGTGAATTGTGCGAAGGCTGGTGCCGGCGCGGTGGTTCTGAAATCGCTTTTTGAGGAACAGATTCTTTCCGATATTAAAAAAGAGGAAGGATATACCGACATCTATAACTCCAATCCTGATGCCGACCTTTATATGAAGACGTTCCTTCGCGGAAATGAGATTGCCATTTATGAAAAGCTCGTCCGCGAGGCAAAGAAAACCGTTGATATTCCCATTATCGCGAGTATCAACTGCGCTGACAAAGGCGAGTGGATCAGCTTCGCCCAAGAGCTTCAAGACGCCGGCGCCGACGCTATCGAACTGAATATCGCGGTATCGCCGTTCGATAAAGATACGACATCAAAAGATATTGAAGACGAGGTGCTCGACATCTTCAACGAAGTGAAAAAGACGGTGACGGTTCCTGTCTCGGTGAAGCTCGGCAACCATTTCACCAACATCGGCAACCTGGCATTCCGTCTCTCGATGGCAGGCGCGGCAGGCTTGGTGCTTTTCAACCGTTTCTATAACCCGACAATCGACATAGAGAAGATGAAAATAGTGTCGGGAACGGCGTTTTCCGTGGAAGAAGAAAACAGCGACACCTTGAGATGGATTTCCTTGCTTACGGCACAGGGGATTCCATGCGACCTCTCGGCTTCGACAGGCGTTCATTCAGCGGAAGATGTTGTGCGTCAGATACTTGCCGGTGCCGAATCAGTGCAGGTGTGCAGCGCTCTTTATCGTAGGGGCGTAAATCATATAGCTGATATGTTGAAAGGTCTTGAAAAATGGATGGAAAGGCATAACTTCAATAGCATCAACGATTTCAAAGGCAAATGCAGTGCTGCTGCCGACGTGAAGGTATTCGAGAGACTTCAGTATTTAAGAAGAAACAACGATTTAAATTAACAATTAAAAAACTATTAATTATGACAAAATACATTTGTGATGTCTGCGGTTATGTTTATGACCCGGAAGTTGGCGATCCAGACAACGGAATCGCTCCAGGAACACCATTCGACAAATTACCGGAAAGCTGGACGTGCCCGCTTTGTGGCGTTGGAAAAGAACATTTCGGAATAGAGTGATTTTAAAAGAATGGACACAAAAGCTCTATCAAAAATTGGATACGGTCTTTATGTCCTGACGACAAACTACGATAACATCGACAACGGCTGCATCATCAATACGGTGCAGCAGGTGACGGACGACCCGCTTCGTTTGTCGATCGTTGTCAACAAAAAAAATTACACACATGATATTGTCTTGAATTCATGCGTGTTCAATATCAATGTGTTGACGACAGAGGCACCGTTTTCAGTGTTTGAGCATTTCGGGTTTCAGTCGGGAAAGAACGTAAATAAATTCGCTGACTGCGAACAGGAGTTGCGCGCGGTGAATCACGTGCTGTATCTGCCCAAATATATCAATGCTTATTTTGCATGCA
>UQNO01000033.1 GCA_900542475.1 uncultured Bacteroidota bacterium | reverse complement strand
GACATCATTCAATCCGTCATTTCGACCGGAGCGAAGCGGAGTGGAGAAATCTACGACAAACGAAATCCCTTCATTTCTACCGGAGTGGAGACCTGAGCGAAGCGAAAGCATTCACCTCTGGTGAATAAATCTACGACAAACGAAAGTTCATGAGCACTCGGTTGCCGGAGATTTCTCGACAAGCTCGAAATGACGGAAGAGACAGGCTCGAAATGACATCATTCAATCCGTCATTTCGACCGGAGCGAAGCGGAGTGGAGCGGAGTGGAGAAATCTACGACTAACGAAAATCCGTCATTTCGACCGGAGCGGAACGAAGTGGAGCGGAGTGGAGAAATCTACGACTAACGAAAGTCCATGAGCAATCGATTGCCGGAGATTTCTCGACAAGCTCGAAATGACGGAAGAGACAGGCTCGAAATGACGGAAGAAACAAACTCGAAACGACAGGAATGGATAAATCTCAAAAAACTTGAAATTCCAAACTTCAAACATCAAACTTTTATTTATTTTTGCAGCATGAAAACGCCGTCAAATTCAGTTCGTGATTGTCGCAAATATTATGCGAATCGGTTAGAGTCGGTTTACGGCTCCAGCGAAGCCAATGCGTTGATAATGATATTATTGGAGCATTACTTCAACATCGACAAGATTAAAATTGCGATGGAGCCCGAGCTGCGTTTGAGCGAATCGGAGCTGTTGACGTTGCATTTTGCGGTGAAAGAATTGTTGAAAAACAAGCCCATACAATATATAATAGGTGAGACGGAATTTTGCGGATTGCGGTTTTTTGTCAATGAAAACGTGTTGATTCCACGTCCCGAAACAGAGGAAATAGTGAATATGATTGTTGCCCGTAAGGACAAGGAAGATGTGACATCCCGTAAGGACAAAAATATGTCATCCTGTAAGGACAAAAATATGTCATCCTGTAGGGACAAAAATATGTCATCCTGTAGGGACAAAAATATGTCATCCTGTAGGGACAAGGCATGCCTTGTCCCCTCGGGATGTCATATTTTGGACATCGGCACCGGTTCAGGTTGCATCGCCATAAGTCTCGCCAAATTATTGAAAGACAGCATCGTCACAGCTGTCGATATTTCAGAAAAGGCATTAGAGGTGACAAAAAAGAACGCCGAAGCCAATGGTGTTAATGTAAGGTTTATTTGTGACGACATTTTAAATCCCAAAAATCCAGAATTGATTGACAATCAATTTGATATAATCGTCAGCAACCCGCCCTACGTCTGCGAAAGCGAAAAATCGGCGATGCGAGCAAATGTTTTAGACCACGAACCTTCTACGGCGTTGTTTGTGAGCGACAATGACCCATTGATATTTTACAGAAAAATTCTCGAATTTGCACAAAAGACGTTAAAACCCAATGGACAAATCTGGTTTGAAATAAACGAGAAATTCGGCAAGGAGACAGCAGCATTATGCCGAGAAATGGGATTCGGAAATGTGGAAAACATTAAGGATTTCAGAGGAAAAGAGCGGGTTGTCAGAGCGAAGGCTCAGCAGAACGCACAATTTCACCATCCGCACATTGGCGAAGATCTCGGTGGTTTTGGGAGAGGGTGTGATTAAGATCTGAAATAGTCTTAGTACCTGATAATTCCATAAGAGCCATTTGTCATTTTAACGACTCTTACACGATAAATCTTTCCATTGTCATAACCAACTTCCCAATAATACCCCATCTCTTTGTTTTTAAGTCTTTGAATTGATGTGATATTCGGCATTGGTGTTTTTGATTTGAATACTCCAGCTATATATAATGCTATCTCACAAACCGATGGCTCCGCGTTTTCATACACTGCATAATAAATATCTGCCAAATAACGCTCCTCGTCAGAAACATACTGATATTTAGATGGCTGATAATATTTATTCATATACTGCGCATAAGTTTGTTCAAATGCGCTATTGGGCAGTTCTCTTGCTTTTTCTGTTGCAAACTGTCTGCAATTTATCACAGCTTGATTAGCTTTAGAAGGCATGTGATCACCAAAATCCCATCTATGTAATGGAGCATCTCGAAAGTCTCTTAATAAATTCCACAAATCACTATTTATGAAATGAAAAAACTCTTTTTCTCATAAATAATAATGCGCCAGTTTCGTTGTTTCATCTCTAACAATTATTTCCTCTTTGTCTTTTGATAATCCTGACGAATTATTACTACATGATAATAACAAGCAAATTCCTAAAACGCAAAACAATCTTTTCATGATAAACACCCTGATATGTCAATATTTTATCTTATTTCTGTTTCGTGTTGTTTAATTTTTTCATTTTTATCACCGCAAAGATAAACATTTTTTTCTGTTTGAATATTCATTTGTAAAATTTTTATTAACTTTGCAAACGGAAAAAGTATTGTCATGGACATAACATTATTGCTAAACAGATATTTTCACGATGAACGCAATGATACCAAAATAGATGTTTTTGATTCGTCAAGCATTTATAATGTGTATCAGGGTGTGATTGGTATGCTGAACAAACACACCGAAATAGAGATTTCTGTTTTACAGGCAATGAGTTATTGTTTTTATGAGATTCTTGACAATGTCATAACACATTCAACTAAAAATCTTGGTACAGTTTTAACTTGCTTTAATTCAAAAAAACATTGGTTAAGAGTTTTGGTAGCTGATGACGGAATCGGCATCCAAAAATCTCTTTCTGAAAATGAAAAATATAGAAATATAAGTGAGAAAGAGGCATTATTGACTTGTATCAATGATTCGGTAACCGATGGAAAAGGAATGGGTTTCGGTTTGTATTCGACATCATTACTAATTAGAGACACAGGCTTGAGATTTGAAATTCATTCAGGCAAGCATAAGTTGTTCTACAAAAACAATAATATTGAGGTAGAAGAAACAGAGTATTGGCAAGGCACATTAGTATTTATGGAAATAAACACCAACAAAGAGATCAATCCAAACGATGTCGTAGCTAATAGAACTGATTGTGCCGAACAGTTTAATGAAACATTCCTTAATAATTCAGAATTGGAGGAACTATGGTAACTTTTAAATTTAAAGAATTTGGAACAAATCTTGGCACTCGACAATTAGGTGCTGTTGCCAGAGAAAAATTGTTGCCATTGTTGAATGGTGACGAGCAAGTCATCCTCGATTTCACAGGAGTTGATGTCGTAAGCAATTCTTTTGCAGATGAATGCATCGCCAAATTACTACTTGAAATGGAGTTGTCTGAATTAAAAAAACGCACTACTTTCCGTGGACTCAATCAAGTAGCTGCAAACAGTGTCTTAATTGCATTGCAACGGAGACATTTAGCTCGTTGTCAAGCTTAATACATGTGTATTATAATATAAAAAAAAGACGCCACAACGTGACGTCTTTTTTCATTCTGTCTTCTTTCAGAAATTACACCATCAATGCGCCGACCAATCCCAAAATCGCGTAGAATTCAGGGAGAGCGGCATAAATCAAGGTGTTGGTGAACACGTCATGTCCCTGGCTGACACCGACGATACCGTTGGCGCAAATCTGTCCCTGACGGATAGCCGAAATCATACAGACCAAGCCGACGCAAATACCGACACCGAAGATGATGAGACCCTGCTCCGGGTTGGCTTTCATCTTGTTGAGAAGCATAAAAAACGCCACGAATCCGTAGATACCCTGGGTTGCCGGAAGAGCCGACAAAACCATGAAGTTACCTGATGCCTCAGGACGTTTCTTGAGACCACCCTCGGCGGCATTGCCAGCCGTCGATGTGCCGATTGAACTTCCAATACCCGCCAAGGCCAAAACCAAGCCTAAACCGAGATAACCTAAAATTGTTGCTAATGTCATGTTTTTAAATTTTATTTGTTTAATACTTTGTTGATTACTATTTTTTATCTTCGCTCCTGTGGAGTCTTGTTTATCTTTTCGCGAACCGCTTAACTTTTCAACGGATTATATCTCCTTCCAGAGCCTTCATATCCTGAATTTTTGAAAAACTCAAGGAAATTGAGTCGCAACGGATGCACGAATGCGCCGAGCACGCACATCGCCACGTTCAGAGTATGACCTATCACCACGATGAGAACAAACCATATCCAGCCTGCGCCGCCGTCGCCAAGCGCCTGAAGGCCAATTGCGTTGAAAGCCTCGCCGAGTTTGGCTCCTGCCAATCCGAGAGCATACAGACGGAGATAACTCAACACATCGCCAAGCAAGCCTGTCGCGGTATTGTATGTCTCCCACAATCCCGAACCGATGTTCGCCAACGGATTTCGATGCAGGTCGTTCAGGAAGAATATTCCCAAAGCCGACAGTATTCCTATCACGATGACGACCCACTTCGTCACGGCATCGTTCATCACGCCTATGAATGCGAGGCCGCCGGCGACGACACCGCCAACGATAAGCAGCGTCCAGCCCCACGTGCCGAGCGAATTGGCAAAGCCTTTGACTCTTGTGGTTTGATATGTCTTCACAACCATCGCGAGACAAATATGCACGACACCAACGATGATGGCAAGCACCATCGTGCCGTCGAAACCTGCTATCTGCGAAGGAAGCATACATTTCTTCACGACATCAGGAATACATGTCCAGGTAAGCATATCTGTCGAGAAGAAAGTGTGAAACAGCAAGCCGATTACTGTTGTGGCAACACCCAGGGTAACACCAAGAGGCGCTATCGCCGGCATCACCTTCTTCAAACCAAGTCCCAACAGTATGAGTATCAAGCCATAACCGGCATCACCCATACAGAAGGCGAAGAACAGCATGAAGAATATGGAAATCCACACCGTCGGGTCGAACTCGTTGTATTTAGGACGACCGTACATATCGGTGAGAATCTCGAACATCGAAACGAACTTGTTGTTTTTCAACTTGATAGGAGGATTATCTTCCACCTTCGCCTTGTCAACGAGATAAAGCACCTCGTCTTTGTCGAGCATCTCTTCAAGTGCCTTCTCATTCTCTGTTGGAGCGAAACCCTCGAACACAGTGATATAGTCATCGGCAGCCTTCGTTCCGGAGGCATGCGCCAAGTGTAAATCGAGTTTCATCACGGTCTTCTCCAACCCTTTCTGAATGTCTTTTTCATGACATTTCAGTTCCGCCAGGCGACGATGTTTCTTCTCGATTTCATAATTCAGTTTCTCGATTTCTTTTTCAACAGATTTAAAATCGTTATATAAAGCGGGCATTTCCTTTAAAGGGAAGTCGTAATTCTCATCATCTGAAACGACCACGAAATATGTTGTTGTTCCGTCAGATGAGATTTCTTCGAGAGCATAGTCCTCTTTCCATTCAGGCTTTAAATTTGAGGTTTTCACCTTGTAGAAGTGCAGTTTCAGTCCGCGTTCCTCCAATTTTCTGAAGTTTTCACTATCGAAGCCGCCCCAGGGTTTACGCTCTTCGAGGTCTTTATAAAGTTGAGACAGCTGACTGTAAGCCATTTCAATTTCATTGACAGTTTCTATGACGCTGTCGGCGATATCGCCGTATGTCTTGTCGGCGAACTCGGCAGGTGTCACGTCTTTCAGCAATTTCAAGGCTTTACGGTAAACGCCTGCTCGTGACGACAGGTCTTCCGACTTCTCATCCACCGGTTTGATGGAGCGTGTGATGTCAACCACACCAACGTCCTGTAATTTTTTGAGGAACGTTTCCACATCGCCGTTCAGCAAGATGAAATTATATTTTGTCATTTCAGTTACCATAATCTGCCTCCTCTTCTTCGAGAATGTGTTTGTTTTTCACGATTTTTTGAGATGCCTTGGAAAGGTTCTCCTCGTCTTCCATAAATCGTTTTATTTTACGGATAGCTTCGTTATAGCCGGGGATTTGCACTTTTTCGTAAAGGTTGACTTTTTGGGTAGTCTTCTTACGTTGGTAATCCAGCACGCGGCTCACCTCGGTATATACCTCCGACTCGATGCCTAACTGCGCCAGGTTTTTCAAGATTTGCACGCCGTCGGCGTACCACATGGGCTTGGTGAAGAGGTTGATGTCTTTCACATCGTACAGCACCTCTTCCAATGCCGGCACCGGCACTCCCGCCACCTTGACGGTCTTCAGTTTCACATCGGTCACTGCTATCAGTCCCGGCTCAAACTCATTCCAAAGGCGGACCATATACTCGTATGATTTGAGTTCGGTCTCTAACTGTTCTACAAGGCTCTCCGAATGCTTTTTGGCTTTTTTCACCTCAAGGCGCAGTGCGCTCTCTTTGCTTTTCAGCGTGGGCAAGGCGCGTGTACGTGTCTTGAGTTGCTTGTTAAGCTCGTTCAGCGAAGTCTTGTTATATTGGAATTTGATTGCCATGACTTATTATTTTTCTTTCCAATATTTTTCAATTAATTTCTCTTTCAGACCTGTCTCCGCCTTGGTGAAGTACTTGCCGAACAGTTCCCATGCGGTGTCGAGCATCTCGTCGATAGGGATATTGACATCGATGGCGAGCAGTCTGGTGGCGTACTCTTTGGCATAGTCGAGGCAGCGCAGGTCGTAGTCGCTCAAGTCGAAGCCGTTTTCGAGTTTTGTCTTTGCGTTGGCGGCATCGGCGTAGAGACGAACCGACGTGTTCATCACCGCGCTGTGGTCTTCACGTGTTTTCTTGTTCTGCACCAGTTGTTTCAGACGAGACAGCGAGCGGAACGGGTCAACGATGACCTTACCGGAATCGGCGTCAGCGCGCAGGAACAGCTGTCCTTCGGTGATATAGCCTGTGTTGTCAGGGATAGCGTGTGTGATATCGCCGTCGTTCAAGGTTGTCACTGCGATGATGGTGATGGAGCCGCCGTCAGGAAGCTGCACTGCCTTCTCGTAAATCTTCGCCAAGTCTGAATACAAGGAGCCTGGCATGGAATCTTTCGATGGAATCTGGTCCATACGGTTCGACACTATGCTCAAGGCATCGGCGTAAAGCGTCATATCTGTAAGAAGCACAAGAACTTTCTCGTTTTTATCGACAGCGAAATACTCGGCGGCTGTCAGAGCCATGTCTGGGATAAGCAGACGCTCGACAGGCGGCTGGTCGGTGGTATTCACGAAGCTGATAATCTTGTGCAAAGCGCCTGCGCTCTCGAACTGGTTCTTGAAAAACAGATAGTCGTCGTTAGTCAAGCCCATGCCGCCGAGGATAATCTTATCGACGTCGGCGCGGAGAGCCACCATGCTCATCACCTGGTTATATGGCTGGTCGGGGTCGGCGAAGAAAGGAATCTTCTGTCCCGACACCAGTGTATTGTTCAAGTCAATGCCTGCGATACCTGTAGGTATCAGCTGTGACGGCTGGCGACGTTTATAGGGGTTCACCGAAGGACCTCCGATTTGACGTTTCTCGCCCTCCACTGCCGGGCCGCCGTCGATAGGCTCGCCGTAAGCATTGAAGAAACGACCGGCGAGGTCGTCGCCGACATTCAGTGACGGCGGCTCGCCAAAGAAAGTCACCTCGGCGTTGGTTGGAATATCTTCTGTGCCGCCGAACACCTGCAAGGTCACATTCTTGTCCTTGATTTTCACAACTTGAGCCAAACGACCTGCCACAAGAGCAAGCTCGTCATTGGCAACACCTTGAGCCTCAAGGGTTACTGTCGCCTTGGTAATAGCGGTCAGCTTGGTATATATACGTTGAAAAGCTTTTTCACTCATGTTTAAGTTCCTCCTTTAACTGTCCAAGATATTTTTCAAATTGCTCCGACTTGTATTCCGAATAGTTCATCTGACGGCAGGTGTTGATCAAATTCTTGAAATACGTGGTGCATTCCTCGAAGTTGTCGAATTTGAACGAGCGGTCGCAGATGTCGAGCACAATGTCGAGCATGAATTTCTGACGTTCGAGCGGTGTGGAGCCGTCAATATCGTCGAATGCGTCCTGTTGTAAAATCACGAAATCGACGAGTTCCGACTTCCAATATTGCTCATGGTACGACATCGGCACTCCGTCGTCGCCCAAAATGTTGATTTGCTCGTAGGCGTCTTTTCCTTTACGGATGATATATTTGGTTTTAACGACCTTGTCAACCCAGCCTTTTTCAATCTTATTGTCGAGATATTCTATGATTTCCGGATATTCGAGATATTTTGAATATGAGTCAACGGGATCGACAGCCGGATAACGTTTTTTATCCGCGCGGTTTTGCGAGAGTCCGTAGAAGCAGCGTGCCGCTTTCTTTGTTGACTCGGTGACTGGTTCTTTCAGGTTGCCTCCGGCGGGCGACACTGTTCCGATGAATGTTATCGAGCCTGTGGCTCCGTTGTTGAGTTTCACGAATCCAGCGCGCGCATAGAAGCTCGAGATGATTGCCGAGAGGTCAACGGGGAAGCCGTCCTGACCGGGAAGTTCCTCCAGGCGGTTACTCATCTCGCGCAGAGCCTGTGCCCAGCGCGATGTAGAGTCGGCGAGGAGCAGCACCTTCATACCCATGGCGCGGTAGTATTCGCCGAGGGTCATGGCGGTGTACACCGAAGCCTCGCGGGCAGCCACCGGCATGTTGGAAGTGTTGCAGATGATGATGGTACGCTCCATCAGACTGCGTCCTGTATGTTTGTCTTTGAGTTCCGGGAACTCGGTGAATATCTCCACGACCTCGTTGGCGCGTTCGCCGCATGCCGCCATGATGATGACATCGGCGTCGGCTTGCTCGGCGAGTGCATGTTGAAGCACTGTCTTGCCGCAGCCGAAAGGACCTGGAATGAAGCCCGTGCCGCCTTCCGCGATAGGATTGAGCGTGTCGATGCAACGCACACCTGTCTCCATCACCTTGAACGGACGCGGTTTCTCCACATAGCCACCGACAGCAACCTTGACCGGCCATTTCTGTGTCATCGTCACGTTGACATCTTCGCCTTCGGCGTTTGTCAAGACCGCGATGGTATCAGTGATTTTGTATTGACCGGCATCGGCGACCTTTTTCACGGTGTAAGTGCCTTCAAAGCTGAACGGCACCATGATTTTATGAGGCAGCCAGCCTTCTTTCACCTCACCAAGCCAATCGGCGGCAACCACCTGGTCGCCGACCTTGGCCATAGGCGTAAAGTCCCATAACTTATTCTCGTCCAACGGCTTGGTGTATTCGCCTCTCTTAAGGAAGACATCTTCCATAGTGGCGAGGTTATTCTGCAAGCCATCGAAATTGCTTGAGAGCAGACCCGGTCCCAAGGTTACCTCAAGCATGTAGCCCTGAAACTCCACCTTGTTGCCTATCGTCAGTCCGCGAGTGCTTTCATACACCTGCACCGAGGCTTTGTTCCCGTTCACCTTGATGACCTCCGCCATCAGCCTGACACCGTCAAGGTCGATGAAGCAGATCTCATTCTGTGCCACAGGACCGTCAACATCGACGGTCACCAAGTTGGAGATGATTCCTGTAACTTTTCCTGTTGTTTTCATTATTGTTTATATTTCAAATTTCAAAATTTCAAGACTTAATCATTAAAGATTTGATATATAATCTATTGTTTGATTATTATTGTCTGTTGCCTCTATTCTAATTAACAAGATTCCTGTATCTATTAAGATGGTTTAGAAAGTCTTGTGCGACCTCTTCTGCACCATTATCTTCTTTTGTTGTAAAATCCATTCCGTCTATTTGATATATGATATGGATTTTTCTACTAAACCCTCATATTTTTTAAAATAGTCTTGAGCAATCTTTTTTGCATGACTACTACCGCTAATAATTGCGGTAGTATATCTATACGAAGACCTTGTGCTTAAACCTATTATTTCATCTATATCTAACAAATTATCCTCATTACCATAAAAACAATCTGGCAATCTATTAACCTCTTTGAAAAACAACTTTGAATATGATGCAAAACTAACAAGATCGAATGGCTTTTTTTTCTCAATATCCAACTTCACACTACCTAAACAATCTTTCATGTACGCCAAAATCTTATCAATGTTATCAATGGTCTCACTCACTGAATATGTCATGTCTGTATATTGCATTATCATTCAACATTTATGTATTAATTCATTATTTTTGACTTAATTAGTAACACCAATGCTCTTCCTGAATAATAAATAGCTTCACCATCCAAAATGTCAGCGTCTTTATCCGCCATGCGCATCTCACCTATACCAATAGCTATTCTAACCCCAAATCTCCTAAACAAATTGCGTTTGGCATCAACATCATTTTTCAAGGCGTTCTTTTTCACCAAGGTTTTCAGCAACAACGCAGTTCTTAATGCTTCATGTGGGTCGAGCAAAAAAATCTCCACCGAATCGCCCTTGAACAATCGCCCCCAATTCTTTCCTTCCGATTTTTCCGAAAGAGTTTCAACGAATCGGCGAATCTCTGATTGCAAATACGTCAGTTCCTCTACACTTAATGCAGTGGAAGCAACGCTGTCCGCTGAAATTGTTGCTCTTGCCATTTTATAGCCTTTTTTACCTATAATTTGCAAATATAGGTGTTTTTACCTATACCTTTCCTCCTCTGCTCAAATCCAAATTCGCACTCGTGCCCCGTATCTCTTTCACCAGTTTTCTGAACATCTCCTCGCCTTTCTCCTTGTCGAGTTCAGCCCAGCGTTGCACCGTCTTGGCTTTCACCAAGAATGCGAGTATGGCGTTCATGTTAAAGTAGTCCATTCGTGCGATGTCGCTCGCCTTCTCCCACTTCAGCTCGTCCATTTTCTGCTCGCGAAGCACGAAGTCGTCATTTGCAAGAATCTCTTTTATCTGACTTTCCTCTTCAAAATCGGCATCTGGCATTTCCACGAGATACTGTTCACCTTGTTTGTCGAGGCGTTTTGCCAGATAACCGACTTTCATATTACGCAATCTGCCGTCGAAATCGAAATATTCGCGTATGAAGCGGTTCTTGCTCTCGGCGGCTTTTCTGTAGAATTTAGCGTCAAGGGTATTCTCGTCAAAGCCCTCCTCTACAAGCTCGACCAATTTCCAGTCGTTTTCCGAAAGGAGCTCGACAATATCCTCCTTGACGGCTGCATAGTCGAAAGACGCGCCGTCATAATTCACCGCTATCCCCGGCAGGCTGGCAACGATATAAACGTAGTTATCCATTAGCCGAACAATATTTTCTTTGTTGAAGGACGCAGATAGTTGGAAATCAGTTGCATAAACTCTTCGTCAGTGAAGTTCAAAACGTAGCCGCCGTCTTTCGGAGCCACCTTGAAGCCACCGCCGAGTTTCTTGTTGAAAGTCACCACGACTTCGTTTTTGAACATCTTGCCTATTTCGTTTTTCACGAAAGGTTCCATTTCTTTCTTCATCGCCTCCGGCAGAATCATCTCCAATGCCACAGGTGACGCATTGTCGGGGTTGAATGCCTTCACTATGTCTTTCAGTAGTTCCTTGACTAAATCCGCCGACGACAGGGAGGTTTTCACACCTTGCTCGGCTATGCTTGTCACCACCATCTTCTCTATTTCCTGTCTGGTGACCGCGATGCTTTGTGTCGCCGCCATCTTCACGTCGGCGTTGACTTTCGTTTTAAGTTCCTCGGATTCTTTATTGGCTTGACTTACAATACGTTCAGCCTCTTTCTTGGCGTTATTGAGAATTTGTCCAGCCTCTTTCCTGGCGTTTTCCACGATTTCCGCAGCATCGTGATTTGCTTTTTCTACACCTTGTTCGTAGATTTTTTTTGTTAAAATATCAAGTTTGTTGTCCATAACAATAAATTTTATGCGTCAATATTTGCGTATGTCGCGTTTTGTTCGATAAATTCGCGGCGCGGGCCCACCTCGTCGCCCATAAGCATGGAGAAGATATAGTCGGCTTCGGCTCCGTTTTGAATTTGGATTTTACGCAATGTCCTAAATTCCGGGTTCATGGTTGTCATCCACAGCTGCTCCGGGTTCATCTCACCAAGACCTTTGTAACGCTGCACATGGGAGTCGCGTCCCATCTCTTCGAGAATCTGCAGAAGTTGTTCTTCTGTCCAGCAATAACGTTCTTTTTTGCCTTTTTTCACGAGATACAGCGGTGGTGTCGCGATATATACATAGCCTTTTTCGATAAGTTCCGGCATATATCTGTAGAAGAAGGTCAAAATCAGTGTTGAGATATGGCTGCCGTCCACGTCGGCATCGGTCATGATGATGATTTTATGGTAGCGCAGTTTCTCGATATTCAACGCCTTGCTATCTTCTTCGGTGCCGATTGTGACGCCGAGAGCGGTGTAGATGTTTCTGATTTCCTCGCTTTCAAATGCGCGGTGCTGCATTGCTTTCTCGACGTTCAAGATTTTACCTCTCAAAGGAAGGATGGCCTGGAACTTACGGTCGCGGCCTTGTTTTGCCGAGCCTCCCGCCGAGTCTCCCTCGACGAGATAAAGCTCTGTGTGCTCGGGGTTTCTCTCCGAGCAGTCGGCGAGTTTGCCTGGCAGCCCACCACCCGACAAGGCTCCTTTTCTCTGAACCAACTCACGCGCCTTGCGCGCCGCATGACGCGCCGTGGCTGCCAAAACGACTTTGTCAACAATCATCTTGGCTTCTTTTGGATGCTCCTCGAGATAATTTGACAGGTGCTCGCTCACGATTTTATCGACGATGCCCATCACCTCGTTGTTACCGAGCTTGGTCTTGGTCTGACCCTCGAACTGCGGCTCCGGCACCTTCACGGAGATGATGGCTGTCAAGCCTTCACGGAAGTCGTCGCCGTTGATTTCAAATTTCAGTTTCGAGAACATGCCTTCTTTTTCGGCGTAGGCCTTCAACGTTCTTGTCAAGCCGCGACGGAAGCCCGCGAGATGTGTGCCGCCCTCGTGAGTGTTGATATTATTAACGTAAGAATGCAAGTTTTCAGAATATGAGGTATTGTATTCCAATGCGATTTCGACAGGCACATTGTCCGTCTCTCCTGAAATCGCTATCGGCTCCGGTGTCAGTTTCTCACGGTTCTCGTCGAGATAGTTGATGAAGTCGATGAGACCGTTCACTGAATGGAACCCGTCGCTCTTGCCTTCGCAGCCTGTCTCCGGGTCGATTCGTTTATCGGAAAGAGTGATTTTTATGCCTTTGTTAAGATATGCCAACTCACGCATACGCGCCGCCAGGATATCGTAGCTGTATTCCGTGGCGATGAAGATGCTGTCGTCAGGGGTGAACGTGATTCTCGTGCCGTGGTCATTGGCTTCGCCGACCACTTTCACAGGATAGAGCGGCTTGCCATATTCGTATTCCTGCACAAAAATCTTACCTTCACGATGCACCTCTGCCTTCAGGTGTTTTGAAAGGGCGTTGACACAGCTGACACCGACACCGTGCAGACCGCCCGACACCTTGTATGAGCCTTTGTCGAACTTGCCGCCGGCATGAAGCACCGTCAACACGACCTCAAGGGCCGAGCGTTTCTCCTTTTCGTGCATGCCCGTCGGAATACCGCGTCCGTTATCGACAACGGAAATCGAGTTGCCTGGCAATATCTCAATATCTACAGCGTCGCAATAGCCCGCCATAGCCTCGTCAATGGAGTTGTCGAGCACCTCATACACGAGATGATGCAAACCTCTTACGTTGACATCGCCGATATACATGGCCGGACGCTTGCGAACCGCCTCCAAGCCCTCAAGAACCTGAATGTTATTGGCACCGTAGTTGCTTTCAGCATTCTGGATTTTTTCTTCTTCAGTCATTTTTTCGTGTTTCTTTCTTTAATTCTTATTTCAAAAATAAACTTGGCAAAGTTAAGAAATTTCTTTGAAATAACAACTAAAAAAACAACAGATTTTTAACTTTTTTTGCTGAATTTTTCGTCTTTTTTTAAAACCGTTTAGAAACGGTATTTTATACCGACGAAGATCTCGAACCCGAGGCTCGGATAGTTGTAATAAAGCTGGTATTTTTGATGAAAAAGATTGTGGATTTCCGCAAAGGCGAAAAGGTCTTCCTGTATCTGACAGTCCGTGCCGAGCATAAGGTCCCAGGCCGGCTTGAGTTTTACTTTTTCGCCCTCGGTGTTCAACGCCCAACGCCGACCCAAAACCATCATCGACGCGTTGAATTTCCATATCTCGTCGAGCCGGTAATCGCCACGCAACGCCATGGTGAACGACGGCTTGTACCAAGCCTCGTCAATCAGCTGACCGTCTGCCAACATGATGCTGTTTATTGACAATTCCGCCGCGACATCCAACTTTTCCATGGCTTTCCAATGGACATCGGCAAGAACATTCACCACATCGTAATCCGACAAAACAATGTCAAAAGTCTGCAAACGACACAAGGCGTCATTCTCGTTGTCGCCATGGTAGTTATTGTAGGGCTCATAGAAAACACCGTTTTGCATATTGCGGTAACGCACGCCGACATGTGCGTCTATGTTGTTGGCAATCTTCGACTTAACACCTGCTTGGAAATCGAATATCGTTTTCTCATAGCCAAATTCGCTGAATTTTTTAAAATCGGTTGTCACGAATGGGTTTTCAGCCACGATGTCGGCGAATGTGTTGATGGCGGAGCGGCCGCCGAATTTAGCGTAAAACTCGAGGGCGTTGTCAAGCACAAAGATACTGCCCGACACGTCGGGGTAAACGCCCGCGTCGTCGCCTGTCTTTAAATCAAGGCGGACACCGGCGTGGATATTATAAAAATCGCCGCTCATGGTAAAATAGGGATTCAACGCGATGATAAGCTGTCCTTGGTAAACATTATCATAATTGACATCAATATCCGCCGCTATCGTCTGCAGTTTGTTGACGCTCTCGTTAAAAATCCAGTCATCGGAATATGCCATGTGCGCTGTTCCGTTGAGTTGGTGTTCTGTTATACCGTCGGGGATCCATGTGGCGCGGTAATCGCCGCCGAACTCGGTGTACAAGTTGCGATAGCTCGACCCGCTTGACAGCCATTTCGCCCCTGCGTTTATCGAATGGATATTACGTCCGTCGGTGTTCTCTCCTTCGTAAGCGCGCAGATGATACATATCATATTTGTAGTCAATGAACGGACGCAGCTGCCCGCCTCGGAATTTGTTGACAGTCATAACGCTGAAGTTGTTATTCATGAACGACGACTTCTTATAGTCTTTCATATCGAGCCAAGAGGAGTAATGCCTCACCCCCACTCCGAGGCTCATATTTCTTGACACGTCGGAATAATGACGGAACAAGAACACCGGGGAGAGACGCGTTCCGAGAGCGGCTTTGAGGAAGTTGTTCTTCCCCTCTACACCATATTCGGCCTTATAGCTCATCGCACTCATCGTCTCCACCTCCATGTTATATCCATAGTCGAAGTCGCGGACACCTGCCTTGTAATTCGGAATATCAAACTCATTGTCAGGAGCTTGCGGGGTCTTCAGCAATCTCTCCGAACGTTTAATCTGCGGACGATACGAGCCTTCAACAGTAACCTGCTCGTTATGCGACTGCGCATTGGCGACGAAACTGGCGACAACGAATAATATGCTTATTATCAACGACTTACTTTTCATTCTGCGTCCTCCTCATTGTTTAATTCATCTTTCTCCATGGCGGCAAGTTTCTGTTGTGCTATGTCTTTCGGCTCGCCTCCCGGATAGTTGTCGATAATGCTGCGCAACGTCGCTTTTGCCTGGAAGACATTGCCTTTGGCGACATACACATCGCTCAACGTCACGAACGACATCGCCACATAATAGCTATATGCGCTGAAGTTGTCGGAGATGTAAAACACGCATTCTTCCGCCTCGTCAAGATTGCCGAGTTTATAGTTGGCGAGCACTGCATGATATGCCGCCTCGGCACCAGCCTCGCCCCTGTCTGTTTTCGAGCATTCACGTAACTTCGGCAGTGCCGATGTATAGTCTTTCTTGTTGTAGAGCGACATGCCGACGACGTAATTCACGAAATTCTTTTTGTGCTGCTCTATATCCGGCATCGCCGCAAGCTCATTGCCTTTGGCAATGGCAGTGTCGTAATCCTCAAGTTTATAACTACATTCCATCACGCCCTCGACAGCTTGTATCTTAAGTTTCTGATTCTCCGTGATATTCAGCAGTCTTTCATAATGACCCTTGGCTTCCGTATAATTTCCAGCCGCCTTGTCCATGCCGGCAAGCTTCAACAAGGCATTGTCGGTGTAATCGTTGTCAGGCAGTGAAATGATGTGTTCAAGATACGGTCTCGTCTCATCGCCGCGACCCGATTTCTCCAATGACATCATACCGTAGTAGTTGATTTTCAAAATATAAGCGCCGTTAGGGAATTGTTCTATGTACTGGTTCACGGCTTTAAGAGCGTCTTCGTATTGACTCTGTTGGAAGAAATTCTCCGCCGTGGCGAACGACACCGAATCCTGCTCCGTCACACTCGTCGCTATGCCCTTGTCATCAGTGTATTTGTAAAACTCGGCGGTTTTATTCTCTTCCATATAGATGTTTCTCATGATATTAAGTGCTTCGCGCGACTCTTCCGTGTTGGGATAGTTGTCGATGACTTTTTTCAAGGCCGTCATCGCGTTGTCATATTGATTGTTATTGTAATACAACATTCCAATCTTCATCTGACCTTGACGCGCGTATATCGACCGCGGACGCTCCCTCACTATCTGGCTGAATTTCGCTATCGCCGAGCGTTCGTCACCGGTTCCCAGATGTGCCATGCCCGACTCATACAAGGCTCTGTCATAAAACGACGATGTCTTGTATGCCGCTGTTAAAGAGTTCATGCTCTGAACCTTGGCGTTCATGTCGCCAAGAGCGCCATAACCCATTCCCTTTTGAAACATGGCGTAGTCGGCATTCTTATTATCGAGCTTCATGGCGTTGCTATAAGCCACTATTGCCTTTTGATAGTTGCGTTCCATGAAGTAACAGTCGCCGATTCGCATCCATGCGTCCGATTCAAAGTCCTTGTCACCCTTTGCCATATTGAAGAAATAGTTGAAATTCTTAATGGCTGTCGGGAAATTCCCTTTATAGTACGAGATATATCCAAGGTTATAATATGCCAACGCCAGGCAGTCTGACTGTCCAGAACCGCTTGATTTCAAAAATGCCGAGTAGTAATGTTCCGCATTGTTGTTTTCTTTCTTCTGAAGATAGCTGTCGGCGAGCCAATACAGTGCCTCCGACCTAATCTTCGCGTCAGCGTGCTTGTTGTTGACAGTCTTGTTGAGATATGCCGCGGCGTTGTCGTAATCCATGGCGTTATAGCTCTCAATGCCTATGCTATAGGTCAGCTGGGCGTAAATCCTCTGCATCTCGGCATTCATGCCGGGATATTTCTCCAAAACCTTGATGGCTTTTTTATAATCTTTATTGTTGAGATACAGATGAATTATCATGGTGCAGGCTTCTTCTTTTCTTGGCGAATAAGGGTTTTTATCAATGAAATCCTCTAATTGCGCCACTGCCTCGTTGAACGGGTCAACGCCGCTGATGAAACTCAATTTAGCGTAGTTAAACAGGGCGTCCTCGCTCATCTCATGGTCAAAATTGTCTTTATATGCTGTCAGATACGCGTTTCTCGCGAATTTCTCCTGTTGAGTCTTCATATAACACTGTGCGAGATAATACGATGCGTATTGTGCAAGGGCGTCGTTGTTTGTTTTCTTCGTTACATTCTGCAAATTGGCGACAGCACCCTCAAAATCGTTGTTTTTCATCTTACAGAATCCAATACGGAACTCCACCTCACGAGGGAAAGCCCTGCGAGCGGCCTCGCGAGCGATGTCGTAATAGCCTAACGCCTTCTCATATTCATGCTGCTGATACCACGACTCCGCAATTATCAATGCCATATCCACCTTTCGCTGACCTTGGGCGTTGGCGAGCACGTTGTCGGCATCGGCGGTGACCGAGGTGTAGTCGCCATCGACATAGTCGATTTGCATCATGTAAAGAGGTATGATATCCTTATATTTCGGCGAGTTCTCTATCTTCTTGAAATGAAATTTAGCATCGTCGTATTTTTTATTAACATATTGAATATGAGCATAATAGTAACGGGCATCGTCTTTATACGGACTTTTCATGAATGAGGCCTTATAGAAAAGCGGAGATGCCTTATCGACATCGTTGGTCTGATAATACGCAAGAGCTTTCTTGAAATAGAATTCCGCTTTCTCATCTTCTGTGAGGCAGACTTCATCAACACTTTCGTATATTTTCACTGCGTCACGGTACTTTTTGTTTTTGAAAAGCATGTTGGCGTACATGAAGTCGGCTTTCGTGGCTAAAGTGCTGGTAGGGTTTTCCTTTGAGAAAAGCATGAGTTGTTGTTCGCCCGCGCCCATATATGACGAGCAAGCCGCCTCATAGAATTGGGCTTCCACTGTTTTTTGCAATGTCTGTCCTTTTGTCAGCTCGAGATATTTGTGAAAAAGTTCCGCCGCCGACGCATATTCTTTGTTGTCGAACAATGTCCTGGCCTCCTGGAACACTGATTCCGGCTCATAAGCCTCCATTCTCTTTTGCGCTGATACTGAAATAGTTACAACAATAGACAATATGAATAAAACTATTATTTTTCTGTTATTCAACATATAGACAATTTTTTGCGAATATACGGAAATAAAACGACAAACAAGTCTAATTATTGTAAAAATTTTGCCTTTGGCTGCATTCGCAGCCAAAGGCAAAAGAAAGGCATAAGCGGGATTCTGTACTCATTGCTGAATGATTGTCATTTCTCTAATCCTGACGTCGCCGTCAGGCTTTAGCAACCCACCCACCCGGCTCGGACGAGCAGCCCTCTGTCGCCGGTATATTTGGTTTTGCAGCCCATAAGGTTTACCGCCGTCGCGTGTCACCACGCGACGGCGTGAGCTCTTACCTCACGTTTTCACCCTTACCCTCGCGGGCGGTAATTTTCTGTGGCACTCGCTGTCATTGTCTCCAATGCCTTCCCGTTAGGAAGTATGGCGCTCTATGCTGTCCCGACTTTCCTCACGCCGGCGTAGCCGGCCCGCGACAATCGCCTTTCAGACTGCAAAAATACAAAAAAAATAAAACCGGGGATTGTTTTTATGACAAATCTCGTCTATACACTCTTAACACCACATGCTAAATCCTGAACGTCTCTCCAGCCTCCGGAATCACAATATCCTTGAAACCATTGTTCTTCTTAAGATATTTAGCATATTTCTCCTGTACCGAAGCCTCGCCGTGCACTATAAAAACCTTCTTTAACTTGTCGGGAGCCTGGCATTTCAGATATTCCGCCATCTCATAGTAGTCGCCGTGTCCGCTGAAGGTGTCGATACTGTAAACCTCCGCCCTCACCTTGTGAGGCATGCCGAAAATGGAAATATCCTTCTCTCCCGCCACTATGCGAGCACCCAATGTCGCAGGGGCGCAATAACCTATCGAGAGCACCGCGTTCCTCGGATTGTCGATGTTATTCGCCAAATGATGTTTCACTCGTCCCGCCTCCATCATGCCCGATGACGAGATGATGATGCACGGGTCTTTTGTCTCGTTCAACGCCTTGCTCTTCGCCACATCAGTGATGTAATGCAAAGTGCCGAATCCGAAGGGGTCGTCGTCATACTCCAAAACCCTTGCAACCTCGTCATTGAACTCATGAAGGTGCATTCTGAAGATGGTGGTTGCGTTGGTGGCCAACGGACTGTCAACATAAACAGGTATTCGCGGCAGTTTGTTTTTGTTGTAGAAATTATTCAGTATATACACTATCTCCTGCGTCCTTCCTATGGCAAACGAAGGTATTATCAACTTGCCTTTTTTCTCCACACAAGTGCGTTGGATTATCTCCAAAAGTTTCTCTTCTGAACCCTCCTTATCATCGTGGAGCCTGTCGCCATAAGTACTCTCCGTGATGAGATAGTCGCATTGCGGGAAAGCGACCGGCGCCTTTAGAAGATAGCTGTTGTAACGCCCGATGTCACCAGTATATCCTATCTGCTTAACATGTCCGTCCTCGTTGACTCTTATAGTGGCGCAAGCACTGCCGAGCATGTGACCGGTGTTGTAAAACTTCACACTGATGTTGCTGTCAATATAAAAACGGCGGTTCACCTCTGTCGTGATGAACAACTCCATACACTCGCGGGCGTCTTTCTCCGTATAGATAGGCTGCACCGGCTTCAGTCCCTGGCGTGAGCGTTTCTTATTAAACCAATGGGTATCATGCTCTTGTATAAAACCGCTGTCGGGAAGCATTATAGAACACAACTCTCGTGTCGCCGGAGTGCATATCACAGAGCCGCGGAATCCTCTCTTATAAAAGTAAGGTATCAGTCCCGAGTGGTCGATATGCGCATGCGTCAAAATGATACAGTCCACTTCCGATGGCTCAATCATGGTGTTGCGGTTCATGGCATCGGTCTCCAGACCCTTGCCCTGAAACATTCCGCAATCAAGAAGCAGTTTCTTACCCTTGTCGGTAACAATGAGGTGCTTGCTGCCAGTGACCTCGCGTGCCGCACCTATAAACTTTATTTTCATTGTTTCAACACATTTAAAACCCTTGAAATATTGCCGTTTTCTGTCATTATATTGATGATATACGTTCCGCTGTCAAAGGCACTCATATCTATCATAACATTATCGTTGTCAGCATCTTGTACCGCAACCACTTGACCCATCGTGTTTAAG
>UQNO01000032.1 GCA_900542475.1 uncultured Bacteroidota bacterium | reverse complement strand
GGCGGCGTTCCTGGCTCAAAACATCAGAATGAAATTCCTGGGGAAACTGTAAAAAACACGACATCGTTAAAGAATGGCAGTGTTTTTCAAAGGAGACAAGCGAATCTTAATTTTCCGACATAAGTTCTCTTCGGCCGAATGACATGCCTTAAAATTTTTCTTTGCAATTCCCAAATATTTTGTAATTTTGTGGCTTGTTAATTTAATTTATTTGATTATGGCTAAAAAATTACAAAATCTCAAGAAAGTTGCGATTCTCGCTATCGCAATGCTTGCAATCTCATTAGGTGCAACTGCACAGATATGGTATATCTACGGTGAATACACATGGAGTGCGCCTCATCCGACAGGAACATTCACAGAACATCATTATCAAGCAGAAGATGTCGATATAAACGGCATGGAATATCATACCATCTATATCCAGGAACAAGGTGTTCTGCTCGGTGCTTACCGCAACGAGGACAATCAGGTTTATTGTTGCAAGTGGAACGGCTCGTCATACGATGACGAGGTGCTTCTTTACGACTACGACCTTGAAGAAGGTGAATACTTCAACGAAAACGACGAACACCCGATGAAAGTGACGGAAGTGACAATGATTACCGACAACAACGGTGTTTCAAGGAAGAAGATTTCCTTCGAGTTTTTAGGGCTTCCGGACGCTGTAGAGTTCTGGGTGGAAGGCGTTGGAAGCAGCCGCGGCTTCTTTAATGTCGGCATGTACGAACCAAGCCCCGACAGCAGTGGCGAGATGTACCATCTGCTTTGCTATCATATCAACGACAATGTGATTTACGTCAACCCCGAATATAATGAATGCGACATCGACGACATTGACGAAAACATGGCGGAAAACGGCGTCAGCATCTATCCGAATCCGGCAAAAGATATTGTCAAAATATTGAATGACAATAACTTGAATATCACAAACATCGAGATAATTGATTTGACGGGCCGTATTGTTATGAACACACTCAAATCAACAGACATCGATATCTCGGAGTTGCCAGAAGGCCAGTATTTCGTGAAGATTTACGGCGAAATGACTATGGTGAGAAAGTTGTTTATCATAAAATAAAACAAGATGCAAAGATTTTGGCGTTTCATCACATCGCTGTTATTCATAATCACGTTGATTATCACTGCGTTTGAGTTCTATGTCTGCATCAAATATATCATCAACTCATTTAACAACGGTACTTATCAAGGTTATATGTGGTTAGGCATCGGCATGATAACCTTTATCATCGTCGCCGCCATATTTTTCAGGAAAAACCTTGACATCATGCAGACCATGACGCACGAAGGGGCGCACATGCTTGTCGGCGGCCTCTTTCTCCGCAAGAAAATATATGAGTTCAACGCAAAAGCATCGGAAACGCTGAAACGAGACGAAAACACTCTCGGCTTTGTCTCGTCAAACGCCCAAAGCACCAATATTTTCTCGACATTGGCGCCATATATGTTGCCATATATCACCTTTGCCATGGTGTTTTTCCGTTTGATGATTAAAGACGAGTGCCTGCCGATTATAGATTTCATAATCGGTCTCACTCTCATGTTTCATTTCACATGCTGGAAAAAAGACATGCGCATAGACCAAAGCGACATTCAACGTTGCGGTGTGTTTCGCTCGTATCTTTTCATCTGGACATTGATTTTCTTCAACCTTGCGATAATTCTTTATTCGCTTGGCGGAGGGAAAGCAGCTCCTGTCAACATCATACAAGCCAATGTCGAATGGTTCAGCCAAGTCTGGACAGACATAAAATGGTTAATATCTTTAGTGTAGAATAAATTTTTAACAATATGAAAATCAGAACATTAACAATGGCATTAGCTATTAGCGCGGCACTTTGCAGTTGTGGCGAAAAACAAAACGAGAAATCGTCTTGCAAAGAGGATTACGCTGCTCTTGCGAAACGGTACGCCAAGGTGACTTTGACCACCGACATCAGCCATCTCTCCGACAACGAGGTGAAGATGCTCGACCTGCTCTTCCAGGCAGGTCAGCTCATGGACGACATTTTTTGGACAGAGAATCTCGGCGGTGACAAAGAGGTTTTTTTAAGAAAAATCGAAGACCCCGACGCACGCAAATACGCAGAGATAAACTACGGTCCATGGGATCAACTTGACGACCGCCGCATCTTCATTCCAGAATGCGAACCCAAGCCGGCAGGCGCAGGATTCTATCCTGCTGACATGACAAAAGAAGAGTTCGAGGAATGGGAAGACCCCGACAAGACAAGTCAGTACACACTTATCCGTCGTGACGAGAACGGCGACCTCGTAACAGTATGGTATCATGACGCTTATGCAGAGAAAATCAACAAGGCGGCAGAACTCATCATGAAAGCTTCGGAGCTCGCAGCCGACAAAGAGTTCGCGGAATATCTCAAACTCAGGGCGACAGCGCTTCTCACCGACGATTATTACTATTCAGACATGGCTTGGATGGATGTCCGAAACAACAATATCGATTTCGTCGTCGGTCCTGTCGAGAACTACACCGACGGTCTGTTCGGCTACAAAGCCGCTCACGAGGCGTTCATCCTTGTCAAAGACCATGAATGGACGAAGCGACTCACACGTTATGTCGCATTATTGCCTGTGCTTCAGACGAAACTGCCTGTCGATGACAAATACAAACAAGAAAAACCGGGCAGCGACGCCGACGTCGCAGCATACGACGCCGTGTTTTACGGCGGCGACTGCAATATGGCGTCAAAGACCATCGCCATCAACTTGCCTAACGACGAGAGAGTACAGCTCCAGAAAGGCACCCGCAAGCTCCAGCTGAAGAACGCCATGAAAGCGAAATTCGACAAGATTGTCGTTCCGATTTCGGAGGTGTTGGTGGCTCCCGAGGCACGTCATAATGTGAAATTCGACGCGTTTTTCGCCAACGTGATGTTTCACGAGGTGGCACACGGTCTCGGCATCAAGAACACCCTCGACGGCAGCGGCACGGTGCGTCACGCCTTGAAAGAGCAGTATTCAGCCATAGAAGAGGCGAAGGCCGACATACTCGGATTGTTCCTCGTCACCAAGCTATACGAGATGGGAGAATACACCAACACAACCCTTGAAGAGAACTACACCACGTTCCTGGCAGGCATCTTCCGTTCGGTGCGTTTCGGCGCGGCCTCGGCACATGGCAAAGCCAACATGATTGAGTTCAACTATCTGGCCAACGAAGATGCTTTCACACGCGACGAGAACGGATTATACAACATCGACTTCCCGAAGATGAAGCTCGCAGTCGAGAAACTCGGCGGAGCCATACTCGTAGCACAAGGCAACGGCGATTACGAGTACGTCAAGAACTGGATTGCCACCGACGGCATAATAAAACCAGAACTTCAGGCCGACCTCGATAAACTCGCCGGCTACGGCATTCCGAAAGACATCTGGTATGAGATGGGAATGGAATACCTGAAACGTTAGCATTAGACCCATCATTCCGAGCGCGACGAAATGGAGCAGGAACCCGGAATTGCGAAAGCATTCACCTTTGTGAATAAATCTTCGACACACAAAGGAGACGCAACAGTTGACTGGCCGGGATTTCACCACTCCCTCCGGTCGTTCGAAATGACGAATTGAATATTAATTTAAAAATCAAATAATAAAAAAATGAAAAAACTATCAGTATTTTTCGCCCTCATCTTTGCCATGACGGGCACCTTACGCGCTGACGAAGGCATGTGGCTGCCGATGTTCGTCGAGCGTTTGAACTACGTTGACATGCAGAAAATGGGCCTGCAGTTGACACCGGAGGAACTCTACAGCATCAACAACAGCAGTTTGAAAGACGCCATCGTAGGTCTATCAAACGGAGCGAAGCCACGCGGCTTCTTCTGCACCGGTGAAATCGTGTCAGGCAACAGCTTGCTTTTCACCAATCATCACTGCGGCTACAGCTCGATAGCAGCACTATCGACAGTGGAGCATGACTATCTCAACGAAGGCTTCGCCGCCAAAAATTTCAGCGAAGAGCTTCATGCAGAAGGTGTCTCCGCATCATTCCTCGTGAGAATGGAAAACGTGACCGACGAGATTCTCGGCGTCGTTACAGACGACATGGACTGGATGGCGCGCCAGAAAGCCATCACCGAGAAAGCCAAGGAACTTGAGGAGGCAGCGTCAGAAGACGGCAAACTCAACCCTGTCGTCAAAGGATTCTTCGAGGGCAACGAGTATTATATGTTCGTTTACAAGACCTACACCGACGTGCGTCTCGTGTTCACGGCGGCACAGTCAATCGGCAAATTCGGCGGCGACACCGACAACTGGATGTGGCCACGTCACACCGGCGACTTCAGTGTGTTCCGCGTCTATGCCGACGAAAACGGCGAGCCGGCAGAATATGCAGAGAACAACAAGCCTCTCACCCCCAAGCATCATCTGCCAGTGAGCCTCGACGGTGTCCATTCAGATGACTTCACAATGATTTGGGGATTCCCTGGCACAACAGAGCGTTATATGACATCACACGGCATCAATTATAACGTCGATGTGTTCTATCCTATCGTTCACGATGTCTTCAAAGCCGAGACAGACGTGATGGACGAATATATGAAAATCGACAAGGCAGTCAATATCGCTTACGCGGATAACAAGGCAGGCTTGGCAAACACCTGGAAGAACTTCGAGGGCCAGATGACTATGCTCCGCAAGAACAAAGTCGCCGAGCGCAAAGCCGAACTTGAAAAACAGTTTGCAGAATGGGTCAACGCCAACGATGAGCGCAAAGCCGAATACGGAGACGTGCTCGAAACATTCGAAGTGATGTATGCCCAGATGAGCGAGACAGCAAAGACATTGTACTATCCAAACTTCCTTTCACAGCTCAACCCCATAGGCATGGCATCTGAATTTGCAGAATATTATCAGGTCGCCACAAGCAAAGAAGTTTCCAAAGACGATAAGAAAGCAGCAGAAGAGGCCCTTAAAAACATTGATGTCGACGCCATGTTCAAAGACCTCGACGCTCGCGTTGAGAAAGACATGCTCGTGGCTGTGTTGAACATCTACGGCAAGGTATTCGCTGTCGAGGAGCTTCCTGAAACGCTTCAGAAACTGCTGAAGAAAGCCAAAGGCGACTGGACAGCCTTGGCAAACATGATTTTCGACAAGTCGATGTTCAGCACCCCGGAGTCAGTGCAGGCGTTTATAGAGAAGCCGAACGCCAAGAAGATAGACAAAGACCCTGCGTTCATCATGATGAATGCTTTGATGGAACAAATTTTCTCTATCGCTCCTGCTTACAGAATGGCTAACATCGCCATCTCGGAAGCCAACCACAAGTTCGTGAAAGGTCTTCGTGAATTCTATGCGGAGACACAGCCCGAGAAAGTACTCTATCCAGACGCAAACTCGACATTAAGAATGAGTTACGGCTCGGTAAAAGACTACCAGCCAGCCGATGCGATACATTACGACTACGTCTGCACCGCCAACGGCATTCTTGAGAAATATATCCCGGGCGACTTCGAGTTCGACGCACCTCAACGTCTTCTCGACCTCATCGAGATGAGAGATTTCGGTCAATATGCCGACGATAACGGCGAGCTCATCACCTGCTTCTTGTCAACCAACGACATCACAGGCGGCAACTCTGGCAGCCCAATCATAAACGGCAAGGGCGAACTCATCGGTTTGGCATTCGACGGCAACTGGGAAGCCATGAGCGGCGATGTCAACTTCGAGCCTAACCTCCAGCGCACTATCAACGTGGACATACGTTATGTACTCTTCGTCATCGACAAGGTGTATGGAGCCACCAACATTATCGACGAGCTCGACATCCGCAAAGCGATGCCGGAACCGATTAGAGTTGAAGAGGAGTAGAGACGTTAGACGTTAGACGTTAGACGTTAGACATTAGACGTTAGACGTTAGATGTTAGACATTAGGGACGTCATTTCGAGCGAAACGAAGTGGAGTCGAGAAATCTCCGACATTAGAGTTAGCATGAATCTTTTGTCGGAGATTTCTTCGTTCCGCTCCGCCTACAGTCGAAATGACGTTTTTTCATTAAAAGCAAGCAAAATCAAAGGCAATGTCGCCCCCAAACAGGTGGTGACAGGTAAAAAAACAGCTACCGTTTGATATAGTTTCTGTTGTCGATAACGCCATAGAGACGTATGAAATTCCGTGAAATTTCCATTTTTCATTTTGCAATATCAAAAATCCTTTGTACCTTTGCAGATTATTCAAAATCTCATCAAAATGAAAAAACTCCTTGCAATATTCTTGGTTTTTACCGCATTCTTCGCGACAGCGAAAAACCGCATCGGCGAGAATATCGACGTGATACTTTACGAAATCCATTTGAACGACATCGATTTCGCGTCTCATTCTATCAATGCCGAGACAACGGTCACATTGACGACCTTGACTTCAACAAATACCATCGAACTTGAACTTAAAATGTTGACCGTGTCCGCCGTGACGGCAAACGGGGCGACAGTCAGTCACTACTCACAAAGCAACGATGTGCTGACAATAAGCCTTGGCACTCCATTGGCTGCAAACTCGACAGCGTCGTTTACAATAAGTTACAGTGGACAAACCTACAACGACGGCTGGGGAGGAATACTGTGGAGCGGCAACGGCACGACAAACAACTATGTCTGCAACATGGGCGTGGGCTTCGAGTCGATACCGCATAACCTCGGGAAAGCGTGGTTTCCGTGCATCGACAATTTCACCGACAAGGCAACATACGACATCTACGTCACAGTGCCTAACGACATGACCGCCGTCTGCGGTGGCAACCTCGTGAACACCATCGACAACGGCAACGACACCAAGACCGTGCATTACAATGTGCCCCAAGAGATTGCGACATATCACATCTCCTTCGTGGCAGGCAACTACGTGGAGTGGACAGACACATACAACGGCACGGAAAAAGACATCCCGATTACCGTTTATGTGAAGCCAAACCTGCTCAACAACGTACCCGGCACTTTCGTCAATGTGAAAGACATTGCCAATTTCTTCGAAAACTGTTTCGGGCCATATCCGTTTAACCGCATAGGCTACGCCGTCACCATAGTGGGCTGCATGGAGCACGTGGACAACATCGGCATCACTGCCAATGTCGTGACAGGCAACACAGACCAGGAGGAGTTCGTGGCACACGAGATGGCGCACATGTGGTTTGGCAACAAGGTCACCTGCTCCACGGCAGGCGATATGTGGCTCAACGAAGGTTTTGCACAGTTCTGCGGGGTGTTCTACCGCTCTGCTGTTTACGGCGAAAGCGACTTCCAGCAGGCCATGGGTAAAAAAATCAACAACATC
Source organism: uncultured Bacteroidota bacterium (assembly GCA_900542475.1). Classification (GTDB taxonomy): domain Bacteria; phylum Bacteroidota; class Bacteroidia; order Bacteroidales; family F082; genus Limimorpha. Next base: position 14,696 of record UQNO01000032.1, on the reverse strand, counting down.
ACCAACTGGTGCAAAAATCCCAATCACTGGATTCCTCTCAACAACATGCCGTTGAGCATGACCTACGACAGTGAAGCCATCTACAACCGCGGAGCCGTAGTGGTCAACACCATGATGAACTACCTCGGCAGGGAAACTTTCCTGTCGGGATTACGTGACCATCTTGACACTTACGCATATAGCGCCGCCACCTCGGAGCAGCTCCGTGATGCCCTTACATCATCAACGGGTGTTGACATGAACGGATTTTTCGACACCTACGTCTTCACACCCGGTATGCCTCATTACGATGTCAGCATACTTGACGCAACACCAAACGGAAGTCAATATGATGTAAGCTTTAAGATGACCTATCAGCATGTCGGCTCATCGCATATCGGTCAAAACAACAGGGTGGAAGTCACTTTCATCGACCACGAAGGGGCGATGCAGACAGCGATGGTCAACTGGGACGGTGCAGCAGCCGAGCAGTGTGCCACCATCGATATCAATCCGGCTTTTGCCTTTGTCGATTATCACAATCATTTCCTTGACGCCAAGATTGACAAGAATCTGACTGCCACCGGCACTGCCACCCTCAACATGACACGTCACGCCGTCAAAGTCAACTCGGTTACCGACTCGGTGATGCTTCGCTCGGAGGCTCATATAGTCGGCCCCGATGGAAGCAGCGGCAATCCTGCTTTGGCAGTCTCCACAAGCCATTTCTGGAATGTCATGCGCATCGACTTTGGCGATGCCGATGTCAGCGCCACCTTCGATTATTCCCACAATGCCGACATCGACGGCGACATCATACACTCGGCCAACGATTCCGCGGTGCTGCTCTACCGCCCGACACCGTTAGACGACTGGCACACCATTCCTTATACCATTCATGGCAACAACTGGAACTGGAAGATGGGAAGATTCATCGTCGATGACGTGCAGTCCGGACAGTACACCATCGGAGCCATCGACAAGACACACCTCGGATTGGACGAAAATGCTTTCGACACGAAACTAATATTTCTCGCGCCAAACCCGGCAAACAACATTGTGAAGATAAGCACAAAAACAGATAATTCAGAAATCTTGATTATCAATAATTTAGGACAGACAGTCGGTTCTTACAGTCTTTCAGACAACGAACTAACGTTTTCCGTAGAAGATTTCCCCGCCGGAATTTATTATATAAATCTTCTTGACAAGAATAAAAATATCATTTCGACAGAAAAATTGATTAAGAGATAATATTTTTGTTTATCTTTGCATCGAATTCGAGTTTAAATTAAATAACGTTATTTTATTATGAATCCCACTCATATTGAACACATTGGAATTGCTGTCAAGAGTTTAGACGAGTCGATTCCTGTTTTCGAGAAAATGCTCGGAACGAAATGCTATGCCATTGAAGAAGTTCTGGATCAGAAAGTAAAGACGGCTTTCTTTAAGGTTGGTCAGACCAAGATAGAGCTTCTTGAGCCGACATCACCGGAAAGCACTATTGCGGCTTTCATCGAGAAGAACAACGGCAAGGGCGGCATGCATCACATCGCGTTTGCGGTGGAAGGCATAGAGGATCAGCTGGCAGAAGCCCAAGAAGCCGGTTTCCGCCTCATTGACGAGACTCCACGCGGCGGTGCAGAGGGTTTGACAATCGCTTTTATGCACCCGAAATCAACATGCGGAGTACTCACAGAACTTTGCGAAAACAAAAACAAATAATAAAAATCTCAAGAAATGTTAATCGAACAGAAAATCCAAGAGTTGTTGGACAAGCGCGCTCTCGCACGTCAAGGCGGCGGCGAGAAACGCATCGCTTCACAACATGAAAAAGGAAAGTACACCGCTCGTGAGCGCATCGCCATGTTGCTCGACGAGGGTAGCTTTGAAGAATTCGACATGTTTCTCACACACCGCACCACCGACTTCGGTCTGGAGAAGCAGGTGTATCTCGGTGATGGCGTTGTGACAGGCTACGGCACCATCGACGGACGTCTCGTCTATGTCTATTCACAGGACTTCACAGTGCTTGGCGGTTCATTGTCAGAGACCATGTCAAAGAAGATTTGCAAGGTGATGGACCAAGCCATGAAAGTCGGCGCTCCTATCATCGGCATCAACGATTCGGGCGGCGCGCGTATCCAGGAAGGCTCTCGCTCGCTGGCGGGTTTCGCCGAGATTTTCCAGCGCAACATCAACGCATCAGGCGTGGTGCCACAAATCAGCGCCATCTTCGGACCATGCGCGGGCGGCGCGGTGTATTCACCGGCGTTGACAGACTTCATCCTCATGACCGAGCAGAACAGTTACATGTTCCTCACCGGCCCCAAGGTAGTGAAGACCGTGACCGGCGAAGATGTCAGCACCGACCAACTCGGTGGCGCTCTCGTACACAACGAGAAATCAGGCGTGAGCCAGTTCATGGCCGCTACAGAAGAAGAAGGCCTGCAACTCATTCGCGATCTCATTTCATATTTGCCGCAGAACAACCTTGAGGAGGCTGCGCGCATAGAGTGTAACGACCCAATAGACCGCAAGGAAGACTCGCTCAACGCTATCATTCCTGACAACCCCAACAAGCCATACGACATGCAGCATATCATCCACGCCATCGTGGATAACGGCGAGTTCCTTGAAGTCGCAAAAGACTTCGCAAAGAACCTGATTGTCGGCTTCGCCCGTTTCGACGGCAAGTCTGTCGGTATCGTCGCCAACAACCCGGCATTCCTCGCCGGCGTGCTCGACATCAACTCATCGCGCAAAGGCGCTCGTTTCGTCCGCTTCTGCGACGCGTTCAATATTCCTATAGTGACATTGGTCGATGTTCCCGGCTTCTTGCCCGGCACAGTACAAGAATACGGCGGTGTCATCACCCACGGAGCCAAGATGCTGTTCGCCTACGGCGAGGCGACGGTGCCGAAAATCACCATCACCATCCGCAAGTCATACGGTGGCTCACACCTCGTCATGGGCTGCAAGCAGCTCCGCGCCGACATCAACTACGCTTGGCCAACAGCGGAAATCGCCGTCATGGGACCTTCAGGCGCCGTCGAAATCCTCAACGGCAAGGAAATCTCCGCTATAGAAAACGCCGAGGAACGCACAGAGTTCGCGGCAAAGAAAGAACGTGAATATCGCGACAAATTCGCAAATCCTTACGATTCGGCGAAATTCGGCTACATCGACGATGTCATCGAGCCGCGCAACACACGCTTCCGCGTCATCAGAGCCTTGCAGGCGCTCGAGACAAAGAAAGACACCAATCCGCCTAAAAAACATTGCAATATTCCATTGTAATTTTAATTCAAAGTTATTTGTAAAGATTTAAAATTGAATAGAATATGAATATGTTATCAATATTGTTATCGGCTGTTAAAGAACCTATCGCCACTCACGACTGGATTGTCACCCTTGGAGGATTTCTCATCGTGATTATGGCTCTGATTATTCTTTTCATCATCTTCGCGGGTTTCTCGAAACTTGTAAACCACGACTTCAAGACATTCAAGAGAGAGAAGAAGACTTCGGCGCCGAGCACTTCAACAGCAGCGGGCTGGAAGGTCGATGAAGACCTCGCAGTGGTTATCGGACTGGCATTGTCGCTCTCCAAAGAAGTTCACGACGAGGAGTCAGGCTTGATGACCATCAAGAGAGTTGAGCGTCCTTATTCACCATGGAACTCGAAGATTTACGGATTAAACGGATTAACAAAAAAGTATTAAAATGAAGAAATTTAAATTCACAGTCAACGGAAAAGAGTACGAAGTCGAAGTGAAGAAATATGAAGGCGAAAACGCCGAAGTCATCGTCAACGGCACTCGATATAATGTAACAGTACTGCGTGAAGAGGAAGAAGTCCCGACTTTCGTCGCTCCGAAACCGGCTCCGAAACCGAAAGCAGCTCCGAAAGCCGAAGAGACCCACTCCACACCTGTCGACGGCTACAAGGCGTTGGCGCCGCTTCCCGGCACTATCATGCAAATCTACGTCAACGTGGGCGATGTCGTGAAACGCGGCGACAAACTCATGATGTACGAAGCCATGAAGATGGAAAACAACTTCCTCGCTGAAGTTGACGGAACAATCAAAGAAATTAAAGTCAGAGTTGGCGACAACATCTTGCAAGGTGCTGTTTTATTTGTAATTGGTTAATTATGAAACAAAGATTCAACGTTAAAAAGAAAGCTCTGCTCATTTTCGCGTTGATAGCCATCTTGTTCGTGCTTCACGGCATCATGACATCAAGCCCTGCGATGGCTGAACATGTGTTCAGCTCGTCACAAGATGTGACAGAACTTACGATGGAATCTCACAACGCCGGGACACCAACATTCTCGGCAAGAGAAGCCATTAGCGAAGGCATGAATTCGTTCTGGCAGTTCACTGGATTCAGAAACTGCACACGAGGGAACCTCATCATGATTTTAGTCGCCTTTGCGTTCATCTTCCTCGCAGTCAAGTACGACTTCGAGCCCATGCTGCTCATTCCTATCGGAGTAGGTATCATAGTGGGTAACATACCTTTCATCCAAGATTCGTACACCTTTGATTTACATGGTGCTTTGGCTTCATTGTCGAAGATAGAGATTCAAGGAAATTTAGGTTTCGACCTCACCGAGGCACAGAAATTCTTCTGCGGACTATTCCAGGGGCAGGACACCATGAACTGTCAGCAGGCTCTCAATCATTTCCATAGCATGAGTCCTGAACAGCTCGCGGCATTCCTTCCGGCAGGCATGGATCCGACAGCTCCTAACACAGCCAAGTTCTTCGACAGCCTCATCAGCCAGGTATTCAACATGAACATTCAGACAGGTGTATATCAGGAAGGCTCGGTGTTGAACTATCTGTATTTCGGTGTCCGTCAGGGCATCTATCCTCCTTTGATTTTCCTGGGCATCGGTGCGATGACCGATTTCTCGTCACTGATATCACAGCCGCGTCTGATGATTCTCGGTGCCGCCGCACAGCTCGGTGTGTTCATCACCTTCATCAGTGCCCGCGCTCTTGGTTTCGACCCACACGAGGCAGCAGCTATCGGCATCATCGGTGGCGCTGACGGTCCTACCGCTATCTTCATCTCCACAAAGATGGCTCCACACCTCCTCGGTGCAATAGCCATCGCGGCATATTCCTATATGGCTTTGGTGCCTGTTATTCAGCCGCCTATCATGCGTTTGCTCACCACCAAGGAGGAACGTCTCATCAAGATGAAGGAACCTCGCATGGTCGGCAAGACAGAGAAGGTTATCTTTCCTATCGTCGGCTTGCTGCTCACCACCTTCATCAGCCCTTCAGCCTTGCCACTTCTGGGTATGCTGTTCTTCGGCAACCTGTTGAAAGAAAGCGGTGTGACAAAACGTCTCGCCAACACGGCAGCCAACCCGCTCATCGACATCGTGACCATTCTGTTAGGTCTCACCGTCGGTGCCTCGACACAGGCTGACGTGTTCCTGACGGTCGACTCGCTCATCATCTTCGCTTTGGGTGCCTGCTCATTCGCAGTCGCGACATTCGGCGGCGTGTGCGGTGCCAAACTGATGAACCTTTTCTGCAAGGAAGACAACAAAATCAACCCTCTCATCGGCAACGCAGGTGTGTCGGCAGTGCCTGACGCAGCCCGTGTTTCCGAAGTCGAAGGTCAGAAATACGACCCATCGAACCATCTCCTCATGCACGCCATGGCACCTAACGTAGCAGGTGTTATCGGCTCGGCGGTGGCAGCTGGTATCTTGATGAGTTTCATCGGAATTTAAATTAAAGTGAAGATTCAGGGAGGAGCAAAGACTCACACTCCTCCCTGAATCTCAACACTTCAAACTGAAAAAATGTTATTAATCGGTATCGCCGGCGGTTCAGGCTCCGGCAAAACAACTGTGGTAAAGAAATTGATAGAGGCACTGCCGGAAGACTCTATCAGCGTGGTGTCGCAAGATGCCTATTATTGGGACAACGGCGACCTCTCGCCAGAAGCGAAGAAAGAAATCAATTTCGACCACCCTGATGCTATTGAATGGGACTTGTTAGTGCAACATCTTGACATGCTGAAACAAGGCGAAACCATTCCAATGCCAATATACACTTACGTGACATGCGCCCGCTCACAGGAAATAATCCCGGTGAAGCCGACAGAGGTCGTAATAGTGGAAGGCATTCTCATCATGACTTGTCCGGAATTGGTGAAACGTCTGGATATCAAGATTTTCGTGGATACCGACGGCGACGATAGATTGATGCGCATCATCAAGCGCGACATCGAGGAACGCGGAAGAACAGTGTCAGACGTGCTTCGTCATTATGAGACATTTGTAAAACCCATGCACAATCAATTCATCGAACCCACAAAACGCTTGGCGGACATCATCATACCGCAAGGAGGCTCAAATCAGGTTGCAATAGATGTGGTTGCGAGTAGAATCAGGTTGCAACTGAACCAGATGAAAAGGAACCAGGAATAACGCCCCCCTCTCGCCTTGCACTATCCTATTTTTGGCGATATTAGCATCGTTACCATTCACAAAAGTTTTACCGGACGGCAGTATTTCTTTTTTCGTCACCTATACTCGTCGTAGGACCATGACCGCAATATACGACAGTGTTGTCGGGGAGTTTGTAGAGTACTTCGCGCAGGCTTTTTTCAATCTCATAATAGTTGCCTCCGGGGAGGTCGCATCGCCCGATTCCTCTGTAAAACAAAGTGTCACCAGTGAAAACAACGCCGCCGTTTTCATCATAGTAGCAAACATGTCCCGGCGCATGCCCCGGCGTGTAAAGAACTTTCAGCTCGTCGTCTCCAAGCTTGATGATTTCTCCATCGGCAAGGTCGATGGAAGGAGCGAGACAGCGGTCTTGCGTGAAATCGAGGCCGAAAGCAGACGCATACGCCCAAACCTTATCGTAAAACGGCTTCTCAACAGGACTCGCCGCCAACTGAATGCCGTATTTGTCGGCGAGCGTCTTGTTTCCCATGACATGGTCGATGTGCGAATGCGTGTTAAGAAGCATTAACGGCTTCAGACCATTTTTATCAATGTAATTGATTATCTGTTCGTCCTCAAAACGCTCCATATTGCCTGCATCGATGACGACACACTCTTTGTTTTCGTTGTAAACGACATAAGTGTTTACTTGTATTGGATTAAAAACAAATGACTTAACTGATAACATAATGATTTTTTTAATGACGGTTAGTTTATGCGCAAGGCTGCAACCACTTCGTCAGTGTTTATCAAATTCATACATTTAAAGTGACCCTTCGGGCATTTTTTATGGCCGAGTTTAGAGCATGGACGGCATTTCAAGCCTTTAATCTCAATGATTTGCGATTTTACGTCAAGATTTTTGGGATAATATTGATACATTCCGAACTCGGGGACGGTGTTACCCCAGACGGAGACAACGGGTTTGCGCAGCGCCGCCGCGATATGCATCATGCCGGTGTCGCCGGTCAAGACAGCCTTCGACATCTTGATAATCGAGGCAGATTGCTCAAGATTCAGCAGTCCCACCGGATTCCAGACGTTTTCTCCCACCGCATCGGCAATGACTTTGGCGCGTTGCATATCGCCCGGACCGCCAAGCAAAATCACCGGTTCGTCAAGCTTTTCTATTATTTCGATAACTTTTTCCGCAGGCATAACTTTAGTATTATAACTTCCGCCGACCACAATGGCATAGAAACCGTTTCTGAACTCCTCCGGGACATCAGGTTCCTGCATCATGTTTGTCTCCGAGATATAAAACTCAAGTCCCCGCCCATCGTTTTGCACGCCAAGAGGCTCTACCGCATCGAAATATCTGTCAACGACATGAACATCTGGTAACTTGTTGATTTTAAATGTCGTAAGCAACATCTTCTTGAAATCGAGTTTATGAAATGAATGGTGCTCACAACCTAAAGCTAAACAAACACGTTTCGAGCGGTTATTCTTCTGTAAATCAACGATATAATCGTACTCTTCCCTCTTCAGTTCTTTAATAAGCTCGTGAAGCGAATTACTCAACTCAAAAGTCTTGTCGATATAAGGATTGTTATGCGACAGGCTCGCAAATTTGTCTTTCGTAAGTACATGAAGCTCGACGTCATCGTCCAACTGACGTTTAATACAACGTATCACCGGGGTTGTAAGCACGATGTCGCCTATTGAGCTGAAACGGATAAGTAATATTTTCATTTTTTAAGTTTTATTCTTCGATAATTCTCAATTCGTAGCGACTAACATCTTTATAATCAATACTTTCATGATTTTTAAGATATAAAAATTCTGCTTCATTAGATGTCAAGCCGCTGTCGCGCATACTAATACAATTGTTTTTTATCCAAGGTGCCATGTAGCTGTTGACAGTCACCTTGTAAACCTTTTCAGAATCAAGACGTTTGCCGTTGATAAATGCTTTCGCTGATGTGAAAAGTCCGCTGCCTTCTTCTGAAAGTACATAATCTATAGTATATGTGATGCCGGAAACATGAGTGCAATCGCGATCGTTTATAGAGGCGGTGACAAGAAAATCCTCCACTTGTTTTCCTGTCATTTCTGTGATTACCAATGAGTTGTTAAATGGATCCAGGTCATAGACATCGGCTTTCGTCAAATCACCGCCATGAAGATTGTCGAAACGCACGCCACCCGGGTTCTGCATCGCGATATCAGCCTTGGTGATATAACGTTGAGCATCAGCCATATAAGCGCCAAGAGCCTTTTTGTCGTTGAACGGACTCTTGGCATGACCAACAACCGTCTGAAATTCCGGTTCGGCAAAATATTTGTCAACTTCTTTCTGTATCTGCTCCTTGACGCCTTTAAACTTCTTTAAATCAAAGACATACGCCTCTTTATCAACGATTTTTCCATCAATTATTTTGATTTTTGTAACGGTGGCGTTTTTCAAATAATATTTAGATTGTGTGTAAAGAACGCCATTATCCAACAGCTCGGTACATAAGTCATGTGAATGACCGCCGATAACGAGGTCAAATTGAGGATATTCCGCCGCGAACTCAAGGTCCTGCTCCTTTCCGCAATGCGACAGAAGCACGAAAACATCGCAGCTGTCACGTAAATACAGATAATCTTTTATGACATCTTTAGCAGGAACGAACTTCATATCTTTCAAGTTTTTGATATGCGCGCTTGGACGACCATCGTTGGAGGTCTCAATCAAACCAAGTATTACGATTTTTATGTCTCTACCATCAATGTTTTTTGTAATCGTAACATAGGCAGGCATTTTTATATCAGGATAAGCCGAAAAATCAGCGTTAGCGCACACCATGGGGAAACTTGCGTTGTCCATGAAATACTGGACCCCTTCAATGTTGCCGTCAAAGTCATGATTGCCGAGGGCTGATACTTCAAAACCAATCTCACTCATCAGATGTATCATCGGAAGGTTCGGATATTCCGGATATTTGTCATTATAAGCGTTACCGGTTCTATTGTCACCGGCACTCACTATCATCAGTTGAGGATAAATATTGCGCAAACTGTCGGCAATATAAGCCAATTTCGGCAAAACCTCAAAATGACCGTGCATATCGTTGACAGAAAGAAACACCAGCTCCTGCTGTTTTGATGTGCAAGAAATCAGCAATACACTGATAATCAATGAATAAAAAAACTTTTTCATAACAATTTATATTGATTAAAAATATTCTCCACTGCTATTTCATATTCATCTAAATGATTGACTTTTTTAATTTTTCGCCATACATTCTGCGGGTCGTCGAAGATGTTCATCATATATTTCCAAAGTTCCTTCATGCTGCCTATTATTTTCGGGCTGCCACCGGCATGACGAAGACGCTCCAGATACAAATCTATCACAAAATCATGAAGGCGAGATTGTTTATCTTGTTGATTATCATGATTTTTAATCTCTTCGGCAAGAAACGGATTTGTCAACAAACCACGACCGAGCATTATTGCGGAAACAGATTTTTTATCAATCGCATTATATTTTTCAACATCAAAAACGTCACCGTTATAAACCAATGGCTTGTTGATTAACGGTATCAGATTTTCAAATTTCTCAAGAGAGGCGTTTCCGGTGTACATCTGTTTTCCGATGCGTGGATGCACTATTATCTCACTGAAATTCAACGAGTTAAATATGTCTATAAAAGCATAAATCTCTTCATCGTCATAATATCCGAGGCGGCATTTTATACTGAATTTTATTCCATCTATTTGCTCAAAGACATCGTTCAGCATCTTGATGGTGCGGGCAGGGTCAGCCATGAGACCACAGCCTCGCGTTTTATTGGCGACACGAGGGAAAGGGCAGCCCATATTGAGGTTGAACTCAAGATAACCCATTGATTTACATTGATTTGCAAATCTGATGATTTCTTCCGCGGTATTGCTTAAAATTTGAGGAACGACGATGTTAACATCATTGAAATCGGGACTTATCTCCTCACCGCGTAAGCTTTTAGAGTTGTCTTTCTGAATACCGGTGAAAAACGGCGTATAATATTTGTCAATACCGCGAAAATGTTTTTTAAAGACATTGCGATAAACCACATCGGTGATTCCTTGAAATGGAGCCAGGTTCAGTGTTTCCATTGTTTTCCAAGAATTAGTCTAACAATAGTCACAGCGGCAAGCAAAGCTGTCAGGAACACTGCGCTTTTATAGATATAATCACCATATCTGACATAAAACGTTTGTTTGTCATTGGTTTTTATAGTATTTCGCAATGCCGTCCTCTCCCAGTATTTGCTTTGTTCAATGACATCGCCTTTTTGGTTGATGAAGCCCGAGATGCCGGTGTTTGCCGAGCGCGCCACACTTCGACGCGTCTCGATGGCTCTCAGTTTTGAAAATTCGAGATGTTGTTTATGTCCAGGCGAATTGCCCCACCAGCCGTCATTAGTGATGACCAAGAGTATATCGGCTCCTTTTTTTACAAACTTGGCAACATATCCGCCGAACACCGATTCATAGCAAATTAAAGTGCCAACACTATGATTATCAAACGAAAGCACCTTTGCTTCGGTATCTTTTTTCAATGTTCCGACGGTGCCTCCGAGGTCGAGAGCGTGGTCTTTCATCATTCTCAAAATCCACCATGAAGGCATTGCCTCGGCACCTGGTGTCAGTTTAGATTTATGATACAGCTGTATCGAGTCTGTCGTAATCAAGGCTGCCGTGTTGTAGGCATAAAAATATTTGTCGATGTCGCCGAATTTGCGTGCGGCGAAATCGTGTTCAGAGCCTTCTGGCGTCAGTCCGCAGGTGCTCAAACCTATCACATAACAGGTTTGCGGATGTTTTTCAGTAAAACATCTTAACTCTTTGATTGAGTAATATTTGTCAATTCTCTCAAGCCAAATATTCTCTTGTATCGCTGATTCCGGACTCACGACAAAACGAGTTTTTTCCGTCACCAAAGGCACCGCCTCTGAAAGGTTGCGTTCCATTATTTGCTTTGGATTCAGTGTAAACTCTTCGGAATACGGGTCAAGATTCGGTTGAACGACAACAATTTCCACATCTTCGCCGGATTCTTTATAGGTATGATATTGTATCTTGCTGATAATCAATGGGGCAAAGACAACAATCAGCACGAGTATCGAATAAAACGCATAAGATTTTCCCGATTTGTTTTGTTGCGGTCGGAATGATGCCATCAAAAATTTATATATCAGTATGTTAGCGGCAAGCACCCACACCGTGCCTCCGGCGATGCCGGTAAACTCATACCATTGCACCCAAGAGTGATAATGCGAGAACACGTTTCCGAGGTTAAGCCAAGGCCAGTTGATTTGCCAGTGCAGATGCAGATATTCAAACGCCAACACAAAGATTATCAACAGATAATAGCCTTTTTTATTATCATAAAGACGTGTTTTGACGAGATGATAGACTCCAAAGACGCATGTCATAAAGAGGCTGTTAAGCACTATCATTCCGACAGTGCCGATGGCTGTTGTTTTCCACACCCACCACGTTGTGAGGGCGTTCCAAATCAAAAAAGTTATTGACGATGTCCAAAAAGAATAACTTTTATCTTGCAGATATAAGAGGGGTATAAACGCCACAAAAGCCAGAGGCACAAGACCACCGACGGGCCATGCGGCTGCTATCAAGATACCGCTCAACACCGACAAACCCACTTTCGTCAACGTCTTCATCACCTGATTCTTAATAGTTTAGACATCTTACAGCTGTCGTCCATGAAAACGATAGAGGCGTTAGCGTTACGCTCGATTTGGCTAATGCTTTCCTCGAACAGTTCACAAATTTGCGACACATTCTTACTATTAATAAAAGGTGCGAAGTTTTTTGTAAAGTTCTTCTCATCTGTCGGAAGCATCACATTATCAGACATATTATTATTGAACAGCAGTGAGTTATGAAATATATTCAATCCATATTTCAAAAATTCCTTTTGTTTTTCCCTACCCAAGGGTTTGATATCGTTCGCCACCATATCAATAAGTTCGGGCAGTGCGCCTTTAAAACAGTAACGCATCCATTTTTGGAAGATGTCGGCGTAAAGTTGTTCATCTTCATGGTCTTGCACATAATGCCGTGCAAGAATCCAGTTGCCTTCCGACAGTGCAGCCACATCATAGGCGGTTTGTTCGTCGCAGCCAAAGCGTTGAACGAGAGCGTTTTGTGTTTCCCGGGGTTCCAATTTAGGCACTTTGAGCATCACGCAGCGCGAGCGTATAGTGGCAAGCAGTTCCTCTTGATGTTCGGCAATAAGAATAAATAGTGTTTTCTCCGGAGGCTCTTCTATAAGTTTCAACAACTTATTGGCACTCTGCACATTAAGTTTTTCCGCCATCCAGATTATCGCTATTTTAAACTCACTTTCATAGGCTTTGAAACTCAGCTTTCGCATTATCGTGGCAGCGTCGCGTACATTGATGATGCCCTGCTTATTCTCGATATCGAGTTTGGAAAACCACTCTGGCAAAGATGTATATCCCTGACAATCAGACAGATACTCACGCCATTCGCTCAAAAACAGATCCGACTCCGGGTCTTTTTTTACATCTTTGTTTGTCGCTGTAGGAAACACAAAATGCAGGTCGGGATGAGTCAGAGACAAGATTTTTTTACATGATGGACATACGCCACAACTATCAGTTTCTGAACGGTTTGTGCAGTTGATATATTGAGCGTATGCCAATGCGAGAGGCATCTTGCCGCTGCCTTCCGGGCCAAAAAACAGCTGAGCATGAGACACACGACTGTCTTTTACGCTCTGTATCAGGCGTTTTTTCAAGTCATCATGTCCGATTATGTCAGCGAAAAACATTATCTCTTGACAATTTTTTTAGTTGTGGTATCACCTTGTTTATCTGTGATTTTAACGAAATAAAATCCGCTTGCAAGATTTGCAATATTGACCGACTCCGAATTATTCACGTCTTTTGAAACAACTTTCAGACCAACAGAGTTATAGATTTCCACTTTTTGAATATCATCGCCTTTCACAAAGACGACATCGTTTGCCGGATTAGGATACACGACAAATTCCTTGTCATTAGTGACTGTCTCGACGTTCAAAACCATTGTATTTCCGGGGAATACGATGTCGTCAACCCAGCAGACGCTGTTTTCGGAATCGCCTGTAGGAGCCGTGTCGTAGCGCCACTCGACGATATGCGAACCTGCCGGCAATGTGACTTTCGCCAGAGTCCAGTCTTTATCACCCGACCATCTCTGCGTATGTTTTCCATCAATGAACAACATCAGCAAATCTTTGTTTTTCCTTGTGTTTGTCTTGACATAGAATGAAAGTTCGCCATCTGTGGTGTTTGCTATTTCAACCATCATTGACGAGACTTGATTTTTCATGAGTTGAGGACTTTGCGCACTGTATGTGCCTGAATGAGCCACGTTGTCGGTAACAAACCAGTCAGCGTCACCGTCAAGTATCCAATTCAAATGAGAGAAATCACCGCTTTCAAAGTCTTCTTTAACAGTTCCAATGGTCAGGACAACACTCTTGTTTGCTGAATATTGACCTGAAACAGCGTTGATATTCACTGTAAAGATTGTTCCGTCAGGAGCATCATCAGAGACAACGACATCGATACTTGCAACGAAATCATCACCGGCGTTGATATCACCGAAAGGCACGTCATTGTTTACGAATGCGACGTATTCCGAATTGATACTGCCATGGATATATGGATTTTCGGCTTTATAATGACCTTTATTCTTACCGCGAACTGTTATTTTGACAGTCTCGCCCGGGTCAAGGAATCCGTTCATATTACCGGAGATTTCTTCGTATTCCAAGCTATTGATTACCAACATCGGAGCCGCTGTCATGAAGAAGATGTCACGATTCCACACATTAGTTCCGTCTGTGCAAGACATAACGAAATCGACATAAGTGTTATCTGAGACATTGTCTGCGACCTGAATGTTGAAAGCGTCCATGATTTTCACTGTTTCGCCAGCGTTGACAGCACCCACGTTCACCGTTGATTTTGCCAACGTGACAAACTCCGAGTTTGTTGATAATGTGGCAGTTACGTTATTCGCATTCACTGTTCCCACATTTGTAAAATCGACATCCATGGAAATATTTCTTCCAAAAACAAAATCTCCGTGAATATCAACGTCTTGAGGATAAACGAAGGCAGTGTTGTCATTGATACCGATAATATCTATTGTTTGAGGCCACGCATTAGGGCCTGTGATGATAAGTTGCAGAGTATCAGCGACATCGAGAGCATCTGTAAA
>UQNO01000031.1 GCA_900542475.1 uncultured Bacteroidota bacterium | reverse complement strand
CTTGTAGTTGGCGCGCCAATGAAAGCTGTAGTTATATAATCCGCTTTGATATCCTATTCCGAAAGGCGAATTGGTGAACTGTAGAGTGAAGATGTTTTTCTCGTCGTTGGTCGTGAACTGCAAGTTGGCGCCGAATTGATAGCAGTTAAGTTCCCAGGAACGAGAATGAAAATATACATCGATAGGGGCGAGATCATACTCTATGCCGCCCATCACAACGACTTCCTTGCCGGCAGTCAAGGCGAAATTATCGTTGATTCTCCAGCCGATATAAAGGAAATCGGTGGCGTCGAAGAAGTTCGCCATGGTCTGTGTCTTGTTGAGCCTCTGGCGATAAGCATAGTATAAATGCTCGTTTATGTCGCCTTTCATGATGAAGTTGAGATACCTTCCGGTGAAGCCGCTATAAGAACTGTCGTTCTGTGAATAATAGTCGAAATCGGTTCTCACCTCGAACTTTAAAGTGTTGACGCCGAAGTTGTTTTCCTTGTTGAACTGGGCGAAAGCCGCTGTCGCGACAAGCGTTAACACTGTTAGAATAAAAAGTTTTTTCATTGTAGTTTTTACTTTTGTCATTCCGAGTGCAACGAAGTGAAGTCGGGAACTTTCATTCTTTTAATTCGTTTGGTGCGAATTTGTCCGAGATTTGTTCACCAAGGGTTGAATACCCTTGCAATCTCAAGTCTCCGTTTCGCTCTGCTCCGGTTGAAATGACGCGTGGTGTTTCTTTCTTTTAAAATTCGCCGCAAAATTAAGAAAAATATTTGTATCTTTGCAAATCAATAAAAATATTAAATCATGAATTTCAATTTATACAATTATACCGAGGAGGAGCTTCTGGCGAGAGTTGATGAAATCGTTGGGAGACAGAGCAAGAGCAGCGACCGTCGCGAGGCTTTGAAAACTATTTTCCAGAGCATAGATTTCACCACATTGGAAGCTTTTGACAACGCTCAAAAGATTGATGACTTTTGTGCAAAAGCCATTGGTTTTCAGAATAACAGCATGGGAATTTCGGTTCCTGCCATCTGTATTTACAGTCCGTTTGTGAAGCAAGCGAAGGCGTTGTTGAAAGGCAGCGGAATCAAGGTCGCCACGGTTGCATGTTGCTTTCCGTCGGGGCAGATGGCGTTCGAGTTGAAGAAGAAAGAGGTGGAATATTGCGTGGAGCAGGGCGTCGACGAGGTTGACATGGTCATCTCAAGAGGCACTTTCCTTGAGGGAGACTATGACGAGGTTTATAACGAAATCCAAGCCGTCAAAGAAATCTGTGCGGCATCGGCTGTTCATGGCGTCTCTCGGGAACCGGCGCACCTGAAGGTCATTCTTGAGACAGGCGAGCTGAAGACTGTCGCTAACATCCGCAAAGCCAGCGAGTTGGCTATTTTAGCGGGTGCTGATTTTATCAAGACATCGACGGGAAAAATCGCTGTCAACGCCACCCCGATGGCGGCTCTTATAATGTGCGACACCATCAAAGAATATTTCGAGACCACAGGGCAGATGGTGGGGTTCAAGCCGGCTGGCGGCATGTCAACAATAGAAGACGCGCTCACCTATTATTATATAGTGAAAGACGTTCTTGGCGACAAGTGGCTGAACAAGAATTATTTCCGTGTCGGAACGAGCAGGCTGGCGGGAAAGGTTATGGAGGAACTGGAAGGATAGTTAGCAATCGCAGGTTTGAAAAGACGGATTTTCATCCGTCTTTACGTTCGTTTTTACATTAGTCTTTTGTATCTGAACTTCTTGGGCTGTTGGTTTCCAAGGCGTTTGATTTTGTTTTCCTCGTATTCCGAGTAGCTGCCTTCAAAGAAATAGACTTGCGAGTCGCCTTCAAAAGCGAGGATATGCGTTGCTATTCTGTCGAGGAACCATCGGTCGTGCGATATGATGACGGCGCAGCCGGCGAAGTTTTCCAAGCCTTCTTCCAGGGCGCGCAGGGTGTTAACGTCGATGTCGTTGGTAGGCTCGTCGAGGAGCAGGACATTCGCCTCCTGTTTCAGTGTCAAAGCCAAGTGCATGCGGTTTCGTTCACCGCCGGAGAGGACGCCGGCTTTCTTTTGTTGGGAGTCGCCGCCGAAGTTGAAGCGCGACACGTAGGCGCGCGACGGCATGGTGCGCTTGCCGAGTTGAATGAGCTCGTTGCCGCCGGAGATGACTTCCCAGACAGTCTTTTCGGGGTCTATTTCGGCGTGTTGCTGGTCAACGTAGCCGATTTTCACGGTCTCGCCGACCTCGAAAGTGCCTGAATCGGGTTTCTCTATTCCCATAATCATGCGGAATAGCGTGGTCTTGCCGGCTCCGTTAGGCCCGATGACCCCCACTATGCCTGCCGGAGGCAGGCTGAAGTTGAGGTTCTCAAACAAGACCTTGTCGCCAAAAGCTTTTGTAACGTTTTTGGCTTCAATGACTTTGTTGCCGAGGCGGTCTCCGTTAGGGATATAGATTTCGAGTTTCTCTTCTTTCTCTTTCACGTCTTCGTTGAGCATTTTCTCATACGACTCCAGACGTGCCTTTCCTTTGGCGTGCCGGGCTTTAGGTGCCATGCGCACCCATTCGAGTTCGCGTTCGAGGGTCTTGCGACGCTTGCTTTCTGTCTTTTCCTCCATCGCCATGCGCGCGGTCTTCTGGTCGAGCCATGACGAGTAGTTGCCTTTCCAGGGTATTCCTTCGCCGCGGTCGAGTTCGAGAATCCAGCCTGCCACATGGTCGAGGAAATAGCGGTCGTGTGTCACCGCGATGACGGTGCCTTTGTATTGCTGCAAGTGCTTTTCGAGCCATTCGATGGCTTCGGCGTCGAGGTGGTTGGTAGGCTCGTCGAGGAGCAGGATGTCCGGTTCCTGCAAGAGCAGTCTCACCAAGGCGACTCTGCGCCGCTCGCCTCCTGATAGATTTTTGACAGGAGTGTCGCCTTCGGGACAGTTGAGTGCGTCCATGGCGCGTTCGAGCTTGCTGTCGAGGTTCCAGCCGTCGTGCTGCTCGATAAGCTCGGTGAGCTCCCCTTGTCTTTCGATAAGCTTGTCGAAGTCGGCGTCGGGCTCAGCGAATTTATTGCTTATTTCTTCGTATTCTTTAAGAAGGTCAACGACTTCTTGAGCTCCTTCCTCCACCACTTGGCGCACGGTCTTGTTGTCGTCCAATTGCGGCTCTTGGTCGAGCATGCCGACGGAATAGCCTGGCGAGAACACAACTTCGCCGTTGTATGACTTCTCTTTGCCGGCGATGATTCGCAGCAACGTTGACTTTCCGGCGCCGTTCAAGCCTATGATGCCGATTTTTGCCCCGTAGTAAAAAGAAAGATAGATGTCTTTCAAAATCTGTCGTGACGGCGGTATGACTTTGCTTACGCCGACCATCGAGAAGATGATTTTTTTATCGTCTGTCTGTGCCATGGTTGCTATTATTTTTATTTGCTTGTTTATTTAAAACGGTTATCATTGCGTCTTCCATAATCTTGGTGGCTGCGCCCCAGTCATATACGCGGTTCACGAAGTTGAACCCTTCCTCGGCTATTTCAGCTGCCTTGTCGGGACGTTTTAACAGAAACACTATGTCGGCCGCAAGCTCTGACGAGCTGTTATCGACCAGTATCTCTTTTCCGTTGACGGCATGCAGCGAGCCGTTGGCCAACGATGTGGTGATGCACGGAATCCTCATCGCCATGGCTTCAAGGAGTTTGTTTTGAAGACCTGTCCCGATGCGCATCGGGGCGATGAAGATGCGGCTTTGTGAATATGCCTCGCGCATGTCGTCAACCCACCCGCTCACGATGATGTTGTCACACGCCGTCTTTTTCACTTTCATATCGGGCTGGGCGCCGGCGATATACAGCTTCGCATTGGGCAGCGTCTCCCACACCTTGGGCATGATTTCATAAGCCAGGAACTCAACAGCGTTGACATTCGGCGCATATCCCATGTTTCCAGTGAACACTATGTCGTACTTCTTCTCCCTGTCCATCGGCTTGTAATAATCGTGATCGACACCGTTAGGCACGATGAGGATTTTTTTCCTGTCGGGATGGTCGATATTCGCTCTGTCGGGCTCGCTGATGATGGTTTTCACGTCAAACTCATCGAAAACACGACGTTCATAACGGCGCAGGCGATTGTATTCCATCTCGAAAAACGGCTTTGCGAACATGCCCGCTATCTCGGCGCGACGTTTCATTCCCATCGAGAACACATCTTGATAGTCGATTGTTTTGGGAATGTTGACCTTGCGAAGATATGGCGCCACGCGTAACAGCTGCCCGAACAGCATGTCGGGCTTGTGATGCTCGATGAGCTTGTGAACCTTTTTCTTCGCCTTGGAACTGTAGAAGTAGCCGCACTGTATCGGCAGTCCGAGCAGATATGACCTGAACACGTTGAACAAGATGCCGATTTTCGGAAGGTCGATGAAATTCACGGAGGCGCAATAAGGCTGCATCGCCTGAAAAGCGGCGCGTTTATCGACCTTCATGTCGTCGTTCAGAGCGCAGAGAATTATCTCGTTGTTCCTGGCCAACTGCTTGATTTGGTTGTAAGCCCTCAACTTGTCGCCTTTCTCAAGCGGCCACGGAATCCTTGGTAATAGCACAAATATCTTCATTAATTTAAAACTGTTATCGTTCTGTTAGACCTCAATTCGTTGTAAAATATCACCAGTCTGTTGATAATCTTTTTGTTGTCGTATATTTCCTCAATCAGACGGCGTGCGTTGATGCCGATGGCCTCTGCTTCTTCAGGGTGCTGATACAGCCGGCAGATGTTCTCGACCATCTTCGGCTCGTTGTCGGCAATGATAATGTCGTCAAATTCGGAGTATTGTATGCCTTCGGCTCCTACCAGCGTGGTGATTACGGTCTTGCCCAACGCCATCGACTCGATGATTTTGATGCGCATGCCGCTGCCCGAGAACAACGGTACTATCGCAATGTTATGTTTGTTGACAAATTCGTGGGCATCAGGCACTTCGCCCACTATCACCACGTTCTTTTTCTTTGTTTTCCTAAGCCATTTAGGCATGTTTCGTCCGGCGAGATAGAGCTTGGCGTCGGGAATGCGTTTCAGCACCTTGTCCCACACGTTTTTCAGGAACCATCTGATGCCTTCTTCGTTTGGCATCCAGTTCATTGAGCCAATATGATAGAATGTGGGGGTGTCGCCGGTCTCGAAGACAGGGTCGAACTTGTCTATGTCAACGCCGAAAGGCAAGTCTATCACGGGTGTTGCCGTCACACGTCTGAAGTAACTGGCGTCAGTGAGGGTTATTGCCGCAATGCCATCGACTTTGTCGAGCGCACTCATCTCGTAGCTGCGCAGCGTGCGCACAAGATGATGGATATACCAACGTTTGGCGAAGAAAATCGTGTTCTTGGCCATGCGTTCCCAAATCTTGTGCTCCACGTTATGAGCACGCAGCACTATCGTGGCATTCGAGTGCTCCCTGATGGTGTCGATATATGGAGTCATGTAAATCATCTCGAGCTGTATGATGTCGAAACGTTCTTTCTTTAAAATCTGTATCAGTTTTTCTTTAAATCTCTCCGATATGAATCTTTTTATTTGATATGACTCGTTTGAAAACAGGTTCTTAAAAGCCTCCCAAGGCTTTATCTTCAGTTTTATATCGATAAATTCTATTTTTGTCTTCTTGCGGTAATCCTCAGGGATTTTGTTGATGTCAACATGGTTTTTGTCGCTGTTGAACGCTAACACTTTCACGGTATGACCCATATCCAACAGTCCGGTGATGACGCTGTTCATTGCCATGGGGCCGCCTTCGCTGGGGGGGAATGGTGCGTTGTTGCATAACAGAAGGATGTTCATATCGTTGGATTTTTTTTGAGTTTCGTGAAAAATTTCTTCCACGACTCGGCATCAAGCAGTGCCGCGTCGGTGGTGGCTTTGAATGTGAGGAAGATGCCGATGGGGAAGAGCACTATCGAGGAAATCCATGCGCCGAGAAACACAGACATGTCGCCGTTTACCGCCACGCGCTCGCCTATGATGGTGATGACATAATAAATCACGAAGAACACCACGCTGACGACTACCGGCATACCCAAGCCGCCTTTGCGTATTATGGCTCCCAACGGCGCCCCGATGAAGAAAAACAGTATGCACGCCACGCTGAGGGTGAACTTCTGGTTCAGCACCTGCTCGTGCTTCCTTATGTTGACACGGTCGCGCTTCATGTTGTTGACGGTGATGGAGATGCTCTCCTTCATGTTCGTGACGTTATTCGCGGCTATCCCCAAGATAGGACTGCGTTCTTTCTCCGGAACGTTGCTCAATAAAGGCCAATGGAAGACCTCGATGCTGTCGTTTGCCATCGCATCGCCTTGTCTCTGCTTGAGCTTGTCGTCGGCTATAGTGAAATTATCCTTGTTGAGGGTTAGATATTGAAATCTGTTGACCAAAGCCTCGTTGTTGCGCTTCGCTTTCTCGTAATAAGCCACGTTCAATGAGTCTATCGCCGTGTTCAACTGCTTGATATTCAGCATTGTCTGGTGATTCTTAAAAGCATCTTCATTGATATGTTTCATGTCGAACTGCGACATGTCAAACGACACTATCTGTCGTTTGAACGACATTTTCTGGAACGGACGGCGTGTGCGATAGTCTTTGTCGTCAATCATCTCGTTATAGTTATAGCCGTCGTAAAGCGTGAAAATCATGTCGCGTTGGCTCGGTGTCATTGCCATGTAGCCGGAGTCTGCCACAGTCACTTTGACATTGCCCTTGCCATCGCTGTGGTCATAAATCATGATATTGTACATCCAATTGCCGTCCTTGCTTTTCTTCGCCACCTTGATGACATATTTGTCGAGACCGCGGTAAAACACCCCTTCCGGAATCTCCAAAGTCATTTTTTTATGACTTACGTCGTAAAGTGTCGATTGCATCTTCAGATTTGCCACCGGCATCACGTTGTTGGAGAAGAAAAAGCCTAAAATGCTCATCGTCAAGGAGAAATAGAGAAGCGGACGCATCACTTTCCATGTAGATATGCCGCTGGCTTTCATCGCGACGAGCTCATAATACTCGCCGAGATTGCCGAAACACATCAACGAAGACAGCAGAATCGCGAGCGGAAGCGCCATCGGGACGAAAGTGACGGAGGTGTAAAACAACAGCTTGAACATCACCGAGAACTCCACGCCTTTGCCGATTAACTCATCGACCCAGGTCCATAAAAACTGCATCAAAAGAATGAAAATGGCGACGAAAAACGTGAAAATGAACGTGCCAATGTATTGTTTGATTATATAAATGTTAAGTTTCTTCAAGATGTGTCAAATAAATTGCAAATATAGAGTTTAATTTTTAATTTTTATATAAAAATATGTAAATTTGCAAAAATTTTAAAGTTCAAGGCAATGGACAAGGATTTTTTCAAAGAAGTGAATTTCGCCGTCACGGTGAGCGATAACGAAGGAAATGTTGTATATCAGAACGATAGCTCAAGCGATGTGAACGGCGATGTGCGCGGAAAGAACATGATGGGCTGTCATAACGAGCGTTCGTGTCAGATTATCATGCACTTGCTGAACGATGCGGCGACAAATGTTTACACCATCTCGAAAAAAGGCAGGAAAAAACTCATTTATCAGACCCCTTGGTTCGAAAACGGCGTAGTGAAAGGTCTTGTGGAACTTTCAATCATCATTCCGGAAGAGCTGCCTCATTACGAGCGCGGTTAAGGGCGGCGGCTCTCACTGGACAATGATTTTTCGTCGCAGTTCAATGCCGTCTTCATCGACGCAGCGGAGGGTGTAGATGCCGTGTTCCACGTCAATCGGCATCTGGTGGTTGAGGCGCGTCTTGCCTAAAAATGCGTCGTCAAGAGTCCAGAAGATGGTTTTCTGCGGGTTTCGGTGTGCTATCTCGAACACCACCATTTGTCTGTCGCCACGTATTCCGACGGGTATTGTTATCTTGGCGTCGTCTTTGGGATATACGAATGCCATCACGTCGTCGGGGTGTGCGGTGCCGCAGCCGGGATAGAAGGCCGGCAGCGGTTTGTATAGCGGCGAGTGTTTTTTGTAAAACCACTCCATGACTGGCGGTAGCACATAAAACACCTCGAATCGTTTCTGCTCTACCGGATAGCAGTCGGGTTTGACGCGATATTGCCGCGACTCGTCTAAAAACACTTTCTTATGATAAGGACACACTCCCGTTTTGTTTTCCACATCGACGGCGCGTGTTTTTTTTGTGTCGGTGCAATATTCCGACTTTGGATACCCCGACTCCGCGCAGACTTCTATCTCGATGCTTTCAGATGTGTTTGCCGGATAGGTGTATCTGTCGTTGAGTTTTCCAATGACCTCGAACAGCAATGGCGCTGCTGCTCCGACACCTGTAATACCAGGCCGTCCTTCGCCGTCGGCGTTGCCTACCCACACGCCAACGACATATCGGTCGGTAATCCCCACCGCCCAGGCATCTTTGAATCCGTAGCTGGTGCCCGTCTTCCATGCCACCTGTCTCGACGAGGCGAAGCCGCTCCAGCCTGTCTGACTAACAGGGCGTGTCAGCCCGAGCATCACATGAAAGGTCTCGGCGACGGCTTCCGCCGAAAACGGAGTGATGTCGTCGTCAACCACAACATCGAAACTCTCATTGACATGCGATGCTAATTTGCGTCCCATCTTGGCATAGGCGTTGGTGATGTCGAACAGCGACGCCTCGGCGCCGCCGATGATGAGGGAGAGACCGTAATGTTCAGGGGGGAATACTATGCCGTTAAGCGGCATCTGCTTCAGCAATGCATGAAACCGCTGTTGACTATATTCGCGGAGCAGATGGACAAACGGCGCGTTGAGCGAGCTCTGCAACGCCCTCTCGGCTGTGACGGCGCCCCAATATTCGCCACTGTAGTTCTTGGGTGTGAACCCGGAAAGGCTCATCGGTATGTCTGGTACGACCATTTGAGGCAGCAAGGTGCCCTCGTCGAGCATGGCGGCAAATAAAAAAGGCTTCAAAATACTGCCTGTGGAACGCTGCGCCCGCACCATGTCAACCATTTTGGCATCGTCGGCGTCTATGTTGTTGCCGACATAAGAGACGATTTCATCATTAAGATAATCAACGATATACACCGCCGCGTTGTCGATGCTGTTCAGTTTGTTCAACTGATGCTGCCGTTGCATGATGTCGATGACAGACTTTTGAAGTGCTGCATCGATAGTAGTGCCGATGTGCTCTCCATGATGTAGTTTGTCTTGTTCTGTAAGGTAATGATAAGCCAACATCGGAATCTCGAAGGGACGGGAAGGTATGTCTTCCATCATCGCAAGTTCGGAGTCTTCTTTTGAGATTCTTGCGATGTCAAAACGCTTTGGAATGAAAGCTTTGGGCTCTTGCATTCGCAGCAGCAGCTCATTGCGTTTCTGCTCCAACAGCTCGCGTGAACGCCCCGGGTGTATCAACGCCGGCGCGTTGGGCAGCACCGCCAGGGTGGCTGCCTCCGCCCACGACAACTCGTCGGGCGTGGTGTGGAAGTAACGCCATGCGGCGGCGTCGATGCCGACTACATTGCCGCCAAAGGGAGCGTTGGCGGCATAGATGTCGAGAATGCTTTTTTTCGAATAGTGCAACTCCAGACGCAAGGCGAACACTACTTCTATAAGTTTCTCCCTGTATGTCCTGGGCGGGTTGTCGCGCGACATTCGCACCACCTGCATGGAAAGCGTGCTGCCTCCGCGTATCACCTCGCCGGCTCTGATGTTATCGATAAGAGCCTTCGCGAAAGATACGGGGTTGAAACCCGGATGCAGGAAAAACCATCTGTCTTCGTATTCTGTCAGGCAGGCGATGTATTTCGAGGAGTAACTGTTAGAGGCGGGGAAACGCCATTGTCCGTCGTCGGCAATCTTCGCGCCGAGCAACTCGCCGTCTTTTGCTGTCAAGATGGTGGAGTAGGGCTTGTCGAACTTCGGTGCCGGAATGCACAAAAAGGCAATGAAAAGGCTCGTTGCGACTAAAAAAAACATCTTGGTTTTCTTATGTCTCGCGAGCCATTTCATCGTTTAAACAAAAATTATTTCACGACGCATGCCTTCGCCGGCACTTGATAATAAATCTCGTTGTCGTACATGTCTTCGCAACGCACTGCGGGAATCATGCAGCTGCCCTCGAAGGTGGCGTTGGCCTTCAATGTGAATGTCGTCGCTGTCCTTGGTGCGAGGTCGAAATAGAAGTATGCGCGGTCGTCGCGATAGTCTATGTGTTTCGCATCGGAATACGAAGAGCCGCCGTTCAGACGGTCGTTCACCATCTCCCAACCTGAAGGCAGGAAGTATGACAAGGCTAATTCTGTGACTTTATAAAAGCCCGGGTTCTGTACCGTTATCTGTATGACGATGTCGCTGCCCGCACTCATGTCGCCTAAATTTACAGGGATTCCGTTTTTGTCTGTGTAGGTTACAGCCATCTTGATGCCATTGCCACTTTCCTTCATGTCGTATTCGGGTACGCTGGTCTTTGTGAACATATTCAACGTTATCTTCTGACTGCCGTTGTTCTTGATGTCCACGGTGTTGCTGCCAATTTCAGGCAAGAAACTGAATCCTCCCGAACTCATATTGGTGTTAAGAACATGTTTCTCGCCATTCGTCTCGATAACTGCCGAGAGATTTTCGTTGGAAACGCCCTGTCTTTCCGCATATTTGCCTAATACAAAGAGTGCGAAGGCTGTCGATTGTGTGTCGAGCCAGCGACTGCTATTGATAATGCCGCAAATGTTGTCGATGTTTTCTTTCACTTCTCGTTCATCGGCATCGCAAAGCATCTGAGTATATGTCATGATGGCGAGGTCGCGGGTGGTTGAGCCTAACGATGAATAGTAGTCGGACATAATCTCGTTCTCGTCGATTACAGGCATCAGGTTTCGTGCTATGGTGGTCTTTCCAGTTTGTGCAAAAGCCGCGGCGGTCAAGACCTTGCTCAACGGATAAACCATCTCTTGCCCTTTGAAACGGTTCATGGCGCCCGTTTCGGCGGCGTCGGCAAGAGCCAAAACGAAGAGACGGTACGCTTGTATGGTCTCGCCCTGCATGAAGTCGGGGTTGGCTCTCCACTGTTTTGCCTTGTTGGATTGATATTTTTTGAGACCGTCGATAAAATATCGAGGCACATTGTATCCTTGCTTTTGGGCCTCGACGAGGAAGTGCAGAGCGTAAATCTCGGTCCACGGGTCGCTGTAGGTGCCTCCAACCCAGTTCGTCATCGAGTTGTCCGGTCTCTGATATGATTTCAAGGCTGTGATGGCTGACTCGATATTATATTTGACCGTCGCCTTGTCTTTTTCGTCCTGTTGGATGAAATAGTTGAGATAAAGCTGTGAAAACGCCTTCGATGTGGTTTGTTCGAGACTGCCGTGAGGATAAGATACGAGGTGGTCGAGGCGGCTGAACAAATCGACAGGTAACGCTGACGACACCATGATTTTGCCTTGCTGTGTGCCGTCTATGCCGTCGAGGTTGAACGGTATGCTCAATGTCTGTCCGCCCTCCACTTCCTTGGTGATGGTGTTGCGGTGTTCGGCATAAGGCATTCGTATCGGCATCTCTGTGGTTGACACGGCGGTGTAGTCGGCGGCTGTCACAGAAAGACTTAAAACCGCGTTGCCGGTGGCTTCGGGGATGCGAGTCTTGACGACAATCAGACCCTCGCCGTTCTTGTCGATGCTGACAGTGGCAGGCTTGCTTCCGATAATGTTGAGGTTTTTGTTTTTGAAGCTTACCTCCATGTTTTTACCTTTGAAGGTCGGAGCGAGTACCTGTACTTTGAGTGTCAGCTCGTCGCCGGGGGCCACCACGCGCGGTGCCGAGGCGTAAAGCGTGACGGGGTCCATAACGCTCATTTTCTTCTCGGCGCTGCCGAATGCTTTGTCGTTACCGTGAGCCACCACCATGAAACGCAAGGCACCGGAACATTGTGGCACGTCAAACTCGTGGGTGTTGGTCTCGCCGGCTTTCAACTCGAATGGTCCGAGAGTGACAGCGTATGCCTTGAAACGCTTGTCGAGTGTTATCTCTTGGTTGATGACACCGTCGCCGCCAATGGCGTAAACGGAGCCGAACTCGCCACTGAAAGCATCGATGACAGACGAGTAGTTGTCCCAAGTGCGAACCATCAGCGACTGCTTGCTGTTGAAATAACCAAACGGGTCGGGTGTCTTGAAGTTTGTCAGCCCAAGAATGCCCTCGTCAACGACCGCCAAAGTGTATGTCATGGCTTGCTTGTTGGCCTCGCTTATCTTTACCTCGATTTTTTTCTTGGTGTTAGATGTCTCGGGCATATTGATGTTTGGCTGTAATTTCAAGTTTTTATCTTCCACTTTAACAGGAATCACTCCGTAAAGACGGACGGGCAGACTGTTGCCGGCATCATGAGGCTGAATGAGAGCCACATAGACGTATATGTTGGGAATCATATCGTTAGTGGCGGTGAACTCCACCTTTCCTTCCTTTCCGAGATTTTCGAGAAAATATGTCTGCATCACCTTGTCGTTGGCTTCCACCGTGACGAGAGCCTTGGCTTTTTCGTTGGCGGGGAAGGTCACCACAACATGTTCACCCACCTGATAGCTGTCGGCTGATGCCTTCAAGGAAAGCAATGCCGGAGCTCCTGATTCCGATGATGAATGACCATATCCCCAGTCGAAGTTGATGACCTTCGCAAAGGTGTGGCCCCCCTCGTTGTCGCTGACAACAAGCAGGTAGCTGCCCCATTGCTCTTCGGGAATGTTAAAGGTTACAGAAGTGTTGCCGGTGCATGTCAAAGCACCGCTTTTTACTGGATGTCTGTAAGTTCCTGAAGCATAACGTTTTAAAGTGTAGTCGTCATCGCTCGACCACCACCAGTAAGAATCCATTTTATAAAGTGCATATTCGAGCGATACTGTTGCGTTGCAAATCTTGCCGTTGTCGTTTACCACAGCGATGTTGAAGTTCCAGTCTTTGTCGGTATCGTAATAACTGCCGTATTCTGATGTCGTTTCCGGTAACTCCACGCCTACGTAACGCGCCAATGGCGATAATAAAGTTTTGAACGACGCTATGCTATAGTCGCCGCCTGATTCGAAGACTCTCGTTGTGAAGACTGCGTTCATCATTTGCTGTGAATGGAGCTGCTTAAGTGGGTTGAATGTTATGTTGGCAACGCCTTTGTCGTTGAGCGCCCCGCTGAAAACCGTTAACTCCGTCTCCTCGAAACGTTCCGCGTCGTTGTCGAAGCAATATCTCTCGAAACCTTTGAACTGTATCTTCCCTTTGCGGATTTTCACATCTATCTCGGCTTTTAATCCATTGGCTTTTAATCCGTTAAGCCATTTTGAAGACAATGTCGCTCTTTCCGGGCGGGTCAGATAAACGACATCTGGAAGCTCGAAGTTTATTTCCAAACGGTTGGGTTTCACTGTCTCCACGCGGAGATTTTTGGTGATGGTTGTCGTGCCGACCTTGAAACGCGCTCTCCAAAGACCTGTCTCGTCGCTTGTGTTTGTGGGAACGGTGAAACAATAAATTCCGTTCAGGGGTCTTGTGTTGACTTGTTTCGCATAAAGACTTCCTGAAGCATCGATAACCTCGAGTACAACAGGATAATTGTCGGGCAGCTGCCTGTCGGTGTCCGCGAGCATTAGGTTGAGCTGCAGCTCGTCGCCCGGCCGCCACACTCCTCTGTTGGAATATGCAAAGCCGACGACACCTTTCTCGACAGACTCTCCGTTTACATCGAAGCGACTGTATGACATCGCGTTGCCATCGTTGAGCTTGATTGCCGATTTGCTGCCTTTGCTGTCGGTGACGATAACATAAAATGGCTTGTTGGAGCTTTGTATCCGCGCATGTCCATTGCTGTCGGCTTGGCCTTTTGCTATCTGCTGCCTCTGGTAGTTATACACAGTTATTTCCGCACCGACGGCAGGCTTGGCATCTGAAATATGATAGACATATACCTCGACAACATCGCTGCCGCCCATCTTGGCGGTCACTGCAAGGTCGCTGACGACGATGTTGGTCTTCTGCTCCACATAATTATAATATGAGTAGCCGTTAGGGTCGCCCCAAAGTCCGTCGTAACGGTACTCTTTGTAGTCGTATCCGTCGCCGTCCCAATATTCCGCCTCACGTTTGGCATCGTTCATGATGTCGCTCCTCATCTCGTCCGAAGCCAGAATATAGTCCGCCGGACCAAAGTTGAGACTCAACTGATACATCGCACCGGGCTCCACATCGATATAGTCGGAAAGAACGATGGGGTAGGTCTTCCATTGAGTTAGATTCGGGTCTTCAAGCTGCAGCCGTATCTTCTTTTCCAGCCTTCCAACAGTACGCATGTTGTAAGTGGTGCTCAATTCATTTTCTTGTAAGAAAGAAAGTATGTTGTTGTCATAAACACGTATAATTCTGAGTGTCACCGCATTGAGGCAGACGGCGTCGAAATATACCGTTGTCTCTTTTATGTCGGGCAAAATGACACCGTTGTTCGTCCAGCGTACCTTGGGCTCGTAGTTGTTCAAAGAGAAGGTGAACTCCGCGTCTTCTTGCTGGATGTCGTCAGATGCACTGCGTACCCCGCTCACAAACATGCTTATGTTTTCCAGCTGTGAACCATATAAATTCGACTTATCGAAGTAAAAAATGATTCTGTTGTCGTGAATCTCGTACTTGGCGGAAAGGTTGTCCAGACTGAAAGTGACGAGGCCGCCGAGGTTCTGTTCCGCGTCTATCGGCTGTGAGTAAAACAATGTTGCTTGTGTCGAGGATTTATCGACATCAAGACCTATTGGCTCGAACTTCTCCTTTGCGTAGATGGTCAAACAGATATTTGTCTTTGAATCGGAGCCGATATTCTTCCCGTTAAGAGCGATGTCAAGATTATAATCTTCGGATTGACGCGGTATCGAACTCAATGTGAATAAATAAGTGTTGTTGTCGTAGTAACTCGCTTCCACCTCATATTTCTTGACTATGTTCTCGTCGAAAATCTTGAGGGCTTCCTCTGGCGTGATTTTTGCGGCGAAGGCCATGAAAATCTGGTAATTCATAGTGTTGTCGTCTTCGCATATAGGATATGTCTTGAGCAAATTGAAAGTTTGCCGGCGCACGCCGAAACTGAACTCCAAAGTCTCCGAAGACGCCACATTGAGGATTTCGGACACGTTGAAGTTGCAAGAATACTGCTTTGTTTTGTCGATTTTGTCGTATTCGTAGGCTATGGTCGTCTCGTCGAGCCACACCGCCTTGCCTTTTAAATCCGGAGTGAATCTGAACAACTTGGAAGACAAGACTTCGCCTCGTTTAACCTTCATCGCTTCGGGATATTTGAAGCGCACTATTATCGGCTCTCCTTCTGTTATGATGCCCGAGGTGTAGCTGTCGAGCAGAGGCAACAGCGTCTCGCTTACCGGACGTAACTGCTCCACCATCTTGGTGGATTTTTCATTTTTGCCGCATCCAACCAGGAGGGAA
Organism: uncultured Bacteroidota bacterium; assembly: GCA_900542475.1. GTDB lineage: Bacteria > Bacteroidota > Bacteroidia > Bacteroidales > F082 > Limimorpha. Next base: position 7,127 of record UQNO01000031.1, on the reverse strand, counting down.
AGCATCAACATACAAGGAATCAGGCTGATTCCGTTAATCTTTTTCATATTGGGATTTTTTTTCATAATGATTGTTGTTTGTTTAATTTCGTTTCCGGCTGTTGGCGACGCCAACAGCCGGAAACGAATGGTTTAGTACTTTATTAAATCAAAGGTGTCTTTGGCAATCATATATTCCTCGTCTGTAGGATATATTACCACTTTCACCTTTGAGTCGGGTGTCGAGATGACGGCTGCGTCGCCCTTGGTGGTCTCGTTCAGTTTCTTGTCGATTTTGACGCCTAAAAACTCCATGTTTTCGAGTATGGCTTCGCGCATGAGCCATGCGTTTTCGCCAATGCCGCCTGTCATCACGAGGATGTCCATGCCATTCATGATGGCCGTGTATGCCCCGATGTATTTCTTCACTCGGTGTGCGAACATGTCGAAGGCGTACGTGCAACGTTCATCGCCGCTGTCACGCCCCGCGCACACGTCGCGCATATCTTGTGAGTTGCCGGTGATGCCGATGAGACCTGATTTCTTGTTCACCAAAGTGTTCATCTCCTTGGTGTCCAAGCCTTCTTTGTCCATGATATACATGAAGGCGCCTACGTCGAGGTCGCCGGTGCGGCTGCCCATCACGAGACCCTCGACAGGAGTGAATCCCATCGATGTCTCCACAGACTTGCCGTTTTCCACCGCCGCGATGGAAGCGCCGCTGCCGAGGTGGCATGTCACTATCTTTGAGTCTTTCCAGTCTCTTCCGACGTATTCGGCGGCCTTCTCGGCGACGTATTTATGGCTGGTGCCATGGAATCCGTAGCGGCGGACGCGATATTTTTCGTAATATTCGTAAGGAATGGCATAGAGATACGCCTCCGGCGGCATGGTGGCGTGGAACGAGGTGTCGAACACCGCCGCCATCGGAATGCCGGGCAACACCTCTTGCATCGCGGCTATGCCTTGAAGAGCGCCCGGGTTGTGCAACGGCGCGAGGTCGCAGAGGTCCTTGATCATGTTGACGACAGCGTCGTCGATGCGGACGCTATGTGTGAACTTCTCGCCGCCGTGAGCCACACGGTGTCCCACCGCCTTGATTTCCTTCAGGTCGCTGATGACACCGTACTCCTTGTTTGTGAGCGCCTGAAGCACAATCTCGATGCCCGCTGTGTGGTTCGAAATAGGAAGCTGCTCGTAGTGCTTCTGCCCATTCCATTTATGAGTAAATTCGCCCATCTGGAGACCGATGCGCTCCAAAAGGCCCTTCGCCAACACTGAATGGCTCTTCTCGTCCATCTCAATCAATTGATACTTGATTGATGATGAACCGCAATTTAATACTAATATTTTCATATTTCCAAAATTTTAATCATTTGTCAAAGTCGTCGTTTCTGCCGTGGCGAAGCGGAGAAATCCACTATATTGTGATTGTGTTTTCTTGTGGTGTGTTTCCCGACTGCCGTTGTCTCGCCCGGAATGACGAGTTGGTGTTATTTTTTCTGTGCGATAGCTTGGTTGCATGTGATTGCCACAAGTTTGTAGATGTCGTCTATCGAGCAGCCTCGGCTGAGGTCGTTGCATGGCTTTGCCAGGCCTTGTAGCATCGGCCCCACTGCTTCTGCGCCGGCGAGACGCTGCACGAGTTTATAGGCGATGTTGCCCACTTCGAGACAAGGGAACACCAGTGTGTTCGCTTTGCCCGCTACAGGGCTGTTTGGCGCTTTTCTTGAACCTACCGACGGCACTATGGCGGCATCGGCTTGTAATTCGCCGTCGAGGACGAGGTCCGGACGGCGTTCCTTGGCGATACGCGTCGCCTCTATGACTTTGTCAACGACTTCGTGCTTCGCCGAGCCTTTGGTCGAGAAAGTCAAAAGAGCTGTCACCGGGTCTATCTTGGCGATGGTCTTGGCGGTGTCGGCAGTGCAGATGGCTATCTCCGCAAGTTGCTCCGCTGTCGGTATAGGTGTCACGGCACAGTCGGCGAACACCATCCTTCCGTTGCTGCCGTAAGGACTTCCTTCCGGCAAGAACATCATGAAAGCGCCGGAGACACACGAGACTCCGGGGACAGTCTTGATAATTTGCAACGCCGGACGGAGCATGTCGCTTGTGGTGCTGCGCGCGCCACTGACGAGACCGTCGGCCTCGCCGGCTTTCACCATCAAGATGCCGAGGTACATGAAGTTGCCGGCGAGGTCGTATGCCTGCTCGGGCGTCATGCCTTTGCTCTTGCGAAGCTCGAAAAGCAGATCTGCATATCTCTGCCGCTCGGGGTTGGTCTGTGGGTCGATAATACGGGCCTTGCTGATGTTTTTGAGTCCAAACTCGGTCGTCCTGTCGGCGATCTTCTGGGCTGGTCCGATCAAAATGACGTCGGCGATGCCGTCGGCAATGACGCGGTCGGCCGCCTGTAATGTTCTTGGTTCATCTCCTTCAGGGAGCACAATGCGCTGCTTGTCGGCCCGCGCATTAGCGATAATTTCTTCAATAAGTCCCATTACTCAATTATTTATAGATTTAAAGATTACCCGAAAATAATTTTGCAAAAATACAAATCTTCTTGTTAAAATACAAATTTTTTCCATATTTTTGCAGAATAAAAATTTAAAGAAATTCAATAGAGGAGATGCCTGATTATCAACTAATTACAGAAAACGTCGCCTCGACGCTCGAACCAAGCCTTCGTATGGTGGAACCTGTCTCTCCTTCCTGGAATTTCATCGTGGTTTTCATGGCGATGCTGCTCATGATACTCAACAAACAACTCTGCAACGCGCGCCTGCGCATGATGTTCTCGGTGCTGACACAGTCGCACGACAACGATAGAATGACGCGCGAATGGAATCCCGTGATGAGCTTTAACGGCTTCGCGATTTTCGTGGCATACGTCGCGGCTCTCGCCCTCGTAGTGCAGAAAATAGTTGTCGTTTATTCAGGAAACACCATACTTTACAACAATGTCGGCTTCTATCTCGACATCTGCGCCTTCATCGCCGCCCTCTGCATAATCCGCTACCTCCTGGTGTCGCTCTACGGCTGGCTCTTCGGTGTCGTCAATGCCACTACACATCAAGAAGTCACGCGCATTTCCACTATGGCGATTCTCAACATCGTGATGATAGTGCTCGAACCTGTCATGATTTTCTATCCGACAAAATTTATTCTGATAATAATAATCGCTATGATACTGATAATCATGGCAATTCGGATTGTCAAGACTTTTTTTGAATTCCGAATTTTGTCAAAGATGAATTTATTGAATATTTTTTTGTATTTTTGCACACTCGAAATTGCACTTGTTTCAATAGCCATCGTTATGGTTTGTAGATTGGTCGCAACTGATTGTGTGTTATAGATTTATATAATTTGTGTTTTTGAAAAATGAAGATTAAAAACATTCTCGTTTCACAGCCAAAACCAGTTGATATTTCCAAAACCCACTTTGAAAGTATCATCAAGAAATATAACGTCAAGATTGATTTTGAGAAATTCATCAAGATAGAGGGTGTCGAGGCGTCGGAGTTAAGACAGGATCACGTGAAGCTCCCGGATTACACCGCCATCATTCTCTCAAGTCGTAACGCCGTTGACCATTTTTTCCGTATCGCCAAGGAAATGCGCTACACCGTGCCTGATGACCTCAAATATTTCTGTGTCAACGAATCTACAGCCTTGTATCTCCAGCATTATATACAGTTCCGCAAACGTAAGATATTCTTCGGAAACCAGTCGTTTGCCGACCTTGTCGAGATAATGAAAAAACATCGCGAGGAGATGTATTTCCTGCCCACGTCTAATATCGTGACCAACGAGGATTACGTCGCCATGATGACAGATGCAGGCCTCAACTTCAAGAAATCGCTGCTGTTCCGCACAGTGCCGTCGGTTTTGCAAGATTTCGACATATCAAAATACGACATGCTGGTGTTCTTCAGCCCCGCCGGTATCGACTCGCTTAAAATCAACTTCCCGGATTTCGTTCAAGGCGAAGTGGCGATAGGGGCCCTCGGCTCGTCAACAGCCAAAGCCGTCACCGACGCGGGATTCAACCTCAGCTTCAGCGCGCCCACGAAAACAGCGCCGTCTATCACGATGGCCATCGAAGAGTATCTTAACATCGAAGCAAAAAAAGCAAAGAAAAGATAATTGGAACTTAAGGAAGGGCTACCGAAATCGCAGCGTATTTATCTGAAAAAAGCTGTACAGTCTCTCTTTAAAGAAGGAAAAGGATTCTCGTTGTATCCTTTTCGTGTGGTGGTTCATTTGTATGATTCTGAAAATCAACAAGATGCACTGCCGCGGATGCTGGTGTCCGTCTCAAAAAAAAGATTCCATCACGCCGTGAAACGCAACCGCGTGAAACGTCTTGTCCGCGAAAGCTGGCGCAAAAACAAAACCGAACTGATGAAATTATGCCGCTCGAACAACAAAACGCTCGATGTGGCGTTGGTATATAGTGCCACAGTAATCTTGAAGTATGAAGAGATTGAAAGAAAAATGAAAAAGGTCGTTGAACGTTTGAGAGAACAATTATGTTGAGATTCATTATAAAGCTGCCGGCGAATTTCCTGATACTGCTGATAAAAATCTATCAGTACACGCTGTCTCCTCTCATCGGGCGTAACTGCCGCTACACCCCGACATGCTCCAACTACGGCATCGAGGCGATAAGAAAATACGGCGCCATCAAGGGCGGCTGGCTGACAATAAAACGAGTGGTCTCGTGCAACCCATGGGGCGGCTCGGGATATGACCCTGTACCATAGTGAAAGACTTGAGACACCGCGTCTCGACAACAAAAGAAAATATGAAAAATATAAAATTACTCCTCATCTTGTTAATCCTGTCCGTAACAACAGCATTCGGCCAGACCAAGAAAAACAATTTCGAGATTGCCAAAAGTCTTGATATATATAATAATGTGTTGAGGCAACTCAATATGTATTATGTTGATGAAATCGACCCCGCGAAGCTTAACGAGAACGCCATCAACGCCATGTTGGAGGGTCTCGACCCTTATACAGTGTTCATTAGCGAGTCGCAAATCGAAGATGTGAAGCTCATGACCACCGGCGAATACGGCGGCATCGGCTCCTTGATTCAGCATTTTGATGGCAAGACACAGATTTCGGAGCCGTACGAGGGCTTCCCCGCCGCCAAGGCAGGCTTGATTCCAGGCGATGTCTTCTTGGAAATCAACGGAGTAGATGTGAGTGGCAAGAACACCTCCGAGATAAGCGAGCTGCTGAAAGGCACTCCGGGCACCACCGTGAAACTCAAGATGCAACGTCCGGGTGATAAAGAGCCATACGTGAGAGAACTGAAACGCGAGAAGATAAAAATCGACAATATACCCTATCATACAGTGTTTGACAACGGCATCGGTTACGCCATTCTGTCGCAGTTTACCAAAGACTGTGCCAAGGAGTTAAAAGATGTCGTCGTTGATATGAAGAAAAAACACGAGCTCAAAGGTTTTATCCTCGACCTCAGGGGTAATGGCGGAGGCTTGTTGAACGAGGCTGTCGATATTGTGAACTTTTTCGTGCCGAAGAATAAACTCGTTGTGTACCAGAAAGGCAAGGTGGCGGAGCATAACTACAACCACTACACCAAGCACGAGCCCCTCGACCTCGACATTCCGCTTGTGATACTCGTCAACGAAGGCAGCGCGTCGGCCTCGGAGATTGTCTCCGGCTCAATCCAGGACCTCGACAGAGGTGTCGTCATCGGACAGCGTACCTTCGGCAAAGGCCTTGTGCAAAACATCTTCCCGATGACTTACAACACACAAATCAAAGTGACAGTGGCACATTATTATCTGCCGAGCAACCGCTGCATTCAAGAAATAGATTATTCAAAAAAATATAAAAACAATGCTGCCGACACAGTGGCAAAACCCGACACTTTGGGCAAGGCGTTCCATACCGCTGCCGGTCGCGTAGTTTACGAAGGACACGGTATTCAGCCCGATGTGAAAATAGAGCCGACGATAGCCTCGACGATAACTTTGCATCTTTACGCGAAAAACCTGTTCTTCAAATATGCCAACAAGTTCTACAGAGAGCATAAGTCGATAAAATCGCCGGAGGATTTTAAGATTACCGACGCGATATATGAGGATTTCATGCAATTTGTTAAAAATGAAGGCTTTACCTTTACATCGCAAAGCGAAAATGAGATTAAGGAACTTGAGAAAATAGCCAAAATCGAAGGTTATCTTGATGAGATACAACCCATTCTTAATCAAGTGGTCGAGAAGATAGAGGAGGAAAAGACCAAAGACCTCGTCGATAACAGAACGGAAATTGAGGAGATGCTCAAAGCGGAGATTGCGAGCCGTTACTATTACCAGAAAGGAAGAATCATCGCGGCTTTGGATAATGACCCCGAACTGGAAAAGGCTTTCGAGGTGATTTTAAATCAAGAGAAATACAACGACATTCTGAAAGGAGTAAAATAGCAGACATGAAGAAACATAAGATTACCCTCTCTTTTCTCGAGTTCAAGTCGGTTGACGAGTTGAGCGGCGACGACCGCGAGCTTCTGTTGAAAGCCAAGGAGGCGGCGAAAAACGCTTACGCGCCATATTCAAAGTTCAAGGTGGGCGCTGCTTTGCGGCTCGCCAACGGCACTATTGTCGTCGGAAACAACCAGGAAAACGCCGTCTATCCGGTGGGACTGTGCGCCGAGCGGGTGGCGCTATTCAGCGCACAGGCTAATTATCCAGACCAACCAATAACGTCATTGGCAATATCTGCAATAGGCTCCGACAATAGGATTACACAGCCCGTCCCCCCATGTGGCAGCTGCCGCCAGGCAATGGTGGAGGCGGAAAGCCGTCATAACAACAAACTGCGTGTCATCATGCAGGGCGAGGAAGGCCCTGTCATCATATCCGAAAAGATGGAAGACCTGATGCCGCTGACATTCGCCGAGGATTTGCTGGCGAAATACACCGATGTGGTGTGAAAAAATAATTTTTTTTCTTATCGTATTGATTTTCTGTGTATTTTTGCGCCCTGAAAATATGAAAAGGAAGCCACAGAAATACGACTCCCCGCCTGTAAAGACGCTCCGAACAGCGTCTGACGCCCCCGCTATATGCACACGGGGGGGGGCAACTCTCTGACTATCAACGCC
>UQNO01000030.1 GCA_900542475.1 uncultured Bacteroidota bacterium | reverse complement strand
TGTCTCTTGATGCTTCTTGACAAAACTGTTATCAGCAGATTGGCAATCAGTACTACCCAAGTCTGTATCTGTATGGCGTTGACGCTGTCCCCATAGAAGACATGGAGCGGAAAATTCTGTTGTCCACATAGCCACGATCCATCGCCAAAGTGGAGTCTTTGGGCAGATGCACCTCTTTGAGCAGGTAATGGTCGTGTTTCGCGGCGTCTGCCCCTTATAGCACTTGGAGGGGCGGCTGTCCGGTAAAATGACTATCTTTGCCCATGGTTATATTTTTATTTTGCAAAACAAAGATAACCAAAAGGGCTGATACCTCGTGAGAAGTGTCAGCCCTAATTTGTTTTATTTGAAAAAGTTTTACCGGACAGCAATAATTTCAAGTATTTCTGCTTGTGTCATGGTTTAACATTTTCGTTTTTCAAAAAAAATCGCACGGCTTGTTGTCCGCTGCCGCCTTGCCAAACACAAGGAATTAATTCCCGGCAGGAGAGACGAGGCGCACACTTCGACCGTATTCGGGGCGGTAGTTCCAATTCTCCGCACCCAAGCTCGAATCGTCGAAGTGCACGTCGTACGCGCCGCCACTAGGGTAGTACGTAGCCGACCAGAAGAGGCCGCGGGAACCGACGAAGTCGACATCCGTCCCGAGACGCCAGCCCGCAGCAGGCAGGAAGACCGCCCCATGGGACTCGAACTTACCTTCCCACTCGGCTTGTGTGATGATGTTGCCATTGTAGGACGCACTTCCGTTGTTGGTGTTTATCAAACTGTGGTATGACGCACTCCAATCGTCCGGAAGCAGTATCATGCCGTTCACCCCGTTTACTTTTGCTTTGGCAAATCTTATGCCGCTGCTTGTGTTTCTTCCGCGGAACACATAGCTCCACTCGTCTCTCGTCAATGTGCGCCAGTTCCCGCCACCACCATTGGAGATGCTATTGTTCCCCCAATCGTTAAATGTCGGATAATCGCCACTGTTAGTCGAAGAGTATGTCGGGTTGTCGCCCGTGCCCCAGCCGAACAGGTCAATCCATCCGCTGTAGTATGAAGAGATATTTGAATTGCCATTTCCTATATAATCCCATTGGTTCTCGGCGAAGCGCCATGTGTCCGTCGAGGCTCGATATTGCAGGTTACCCTTCGAGAAGTACACCCGCTCATTTGAGGAAACCGAGAATGTGTATGCTGCAATAAATGTTTTCTGCTCTCCGTAAGCCGTCCCCTTGCTATTTGTAGCATACGCCCTCACATAGTATGTAGTATAAGGAGTCAATCCCGTGATATTACTCGCAAAAGAACCGGTTCCAGTACCATCTGTCGTATGGCTGTCGTTTATCGTCGGATTCGGGCTCGCACTCCAGCAAACGCCCCTCGCCGTCACCTCATAACCTCCGTCGTCAGTAACAACACCTCCACAGGTTGCTGATGTAGCGGAAATATTAGTTATTGAAGCCGTTGCCACATTTAACAATGACTTCCAATTATCCTGATATTTCAATTCTGCTCCAAGAATATTATTATTGGCACTCAAAAGATAACTTGTAACATATATTCGTGCATATTTGGTATATTCATACTCCGGATAGTCATATTTATCTCTGACTATGTATCCATTACCGGGAATAACGGCCACCTGGTCGCTCCATCCCGATTGAGGAATATTCTCCACACAGCCAAGACCATCGACTTCGCCAATATTCACGAAAGTTCTTTCGTGAAATGATTGATCGTTGAATACAAAATTATTGGCGTTATTCATCTTAAGTCCTCCATTTAAGATGGTAAGATAACCACTGTCGTTCCGCAAATTTGCGACAATTGTTCCTTCCGGGTCTTCGCAATTTGCAGGATTAGATGGATTTGAGCCGCCACCAGTTGTTGTCGAGGCTCCGTCTTTTTTACATGAAAAAATTGCAATGCTCAATAAAACAAGCACCGAAGTTAGCAGTCTTTTAACTCTCATAACTATAATTTTTATTCCATCCAGCCGCCACAATGGAGTTATTAATAAAAAGAAGCGTGGCACTGATATACCAAACTTCTATTAGGAGGTCGTGAGAATCACCTTTGTAGGGAAGATATAGTCATAACAGCCCACGCATAACACGTGAACGATTACACTTTCTTGCCTACGTAGAATTTCTCACGTTCCCTAATACAAGACAAGCATAACGCTTCTGATTGTCAATAAAAATCGGTCCAAAAACCGACTGCAAAGATAAAGATTTTTTGAATGACAATAAAAAAAATCAAAAATATATTAAAATGCAACTTCTGACAGATTGAAAATTTCTGCTTTTTCTGTTATTTTTGCGTGAGATTTTATTATCTCTGCACCGGATTTTTGAGTCCAAACACCTTCCAGAGCACCGTAAAATTTATTATTAGCCTTTATGGAGATGGTGAAAATTCCCATAGAATCTATACTCTCGTCGTGAAAAATTTGAAAAACATTTGTATAGGGATTAATATGAAAAATTTGGGACATCACGTTGAGATTGCCAAGGTAAAAACTGCATTTGCAAGAGATATTGCGAACGCATTTAACGAAACACTGTTGTTTCCGGACAGAAGAGTATTAAAAAATGCCTTCGAGGAATCTCCCGTCGCGCACAATTCGCGGCTATATTCTCAAGAACTCGTTGCAAGGGTACAACAAATTTTTTAACGAGCAGCTGGATTTTTCAAAAAATTCAAGTTATGGCATAAACCGTTGAGATTTCTCCACTCCGGTCGAAATGACGGACGACTTTTTTTTGAACACAAATCCAATTAATTTCACGAATCTCTTCGTTATTATTCGTTGGATTGGTGAAAACCGTGTTCGAAAAACAATGAAGATTTTTCGTTTTTTTCGTGTTTTAAGATGTAAAAAACATTATCTTTGCACTCGAAAAATTTAATATCATGATACTTTTTTTCGAGACACTTCAGAAAAACATCATCGCTGTGGAAAGCGTTGATAATCACAACGAAAACGATATTAAAAAATTCGCTTGGCTTTTCGGCGGCGCCTGCCGGATTGAGGGCGGCGTGAAAGGGTTCTTCTTCGGTCCGCGCCGCGAGATGATAACTCCTTGGAGCACCAACGCCGTCGAGATAACCCAGAACATGGGCATTCGCGGCGTTTCTCGTATAGAGGAATTCCGTCCCGTCGAGGAAAACGACAACAGCTTCGACCCGATGCTGCAAAACAAATACCATGACCTTGATCAGAACGTGTTTTTTGTGGACCGCAAGCCCGAGCCTTTGAAATATATCACCGACATCGACGCCTACAACAACGAGGAAGGCCTCGCGCTCAGCCAGGAAGAGATTGATTATCTGAAAGGTATAAGCAAGAAGATTGGCCGCACCCTCACCGACTCGGAGGTCTATGGCTTCGCGCAGGTCAACTCGGAGCACTGCCGCCATAAAATATTCAACGGCACGTTTATCATCGACGGCAAAGAGATGCCCGACACGCTCTTCGCACTCATCAAGAGAACCTCGAAAGAACACAGGAACCGCCTCGTTTCGGCATATAAAGACAACGTGGCTTTCATTCTCGGTCCTAAAGTCGAGCAGTTCGCGCCGGAGACACAGCATAAAGCCGATTTCTTCAAAATAAAAGATATAGACACCGTTATCTCTGTCAAGGCGGAGACACACAACTTCCCGACGACTGTCGAGCCGTTCAACGGAGCGGCTACCGGCACCGGCGGCGAAATCCGCGACCGTCTCGCCGGTGGTAGAGGCTCTATCCCTTTGGCAGGGACAGCTGTTTACATGACACCGTACCCTCGCAACGACGCAAGTCGCGGGTGGGAGGACGGATTCAAGGCTCGTCCGTGGCTCTATCAGACCCCCGAGGAGCTGCTCATCAAGGCGTCTAACGGCGCTTCCGATTTCGGAAACAAGTTCGGACAGCCTCTCATCAACGGCTCGCTCCTCACCTTCGAGCACAGTGAGAACGACAATAAGACCAACGATTTCGGCTACGACAAGGTCATCATGCTCGCTGGCGGCATCGGGTTCGCTCCTGCCGACGACAGCATGAAGGAAGACCCGGAGCCGGGCGACCTCATCGTAGTGTTAGGCGGCGACAACTATCGCATCGGCATGGGCGGCGCCGCAGTCTCGAGCGTCGGAACAGGACAGTATTCCAAAGCCATCGAGCTCAACGCCGTGCAGCGTGCCAACCCGGAGATGCAGAAACGCGTCGCCAACGTCATCCGCGCCATGGTGGAGAACGACAGCAACCCTGTGCGTTCTATCCACGACCACGGCGCCGGCGGTCACCTCAACTGCCTCTCGGAGCTCATCGACAAAAGCGGCGGCGTGGTTTACGTCGATAACCTTCCTGTCGGCGACCCAACCCTTTCCGATAAGGAAATCATAGGAAACGAGTCGCAGGAACGCATGGGACTGCTCGTAAACAAACAAGACACAGAGATTATCCGCCAGACAGCAGAGCGCGAGCGCGCACCCTATTATATAGTGGGCGAGTCAACCGACGACCAGCGTCTGCGCTTCGTCCGGAAAAACGGCGTGAACCCTATCGACTTGAGCCTATCCGACTTCTTCGGAAGCGCACCCAAAACAGTGTTGACTGACAGTAACAAGGATTATCATTTCCAAGATATCGATTATAAAAAAGACAAGTTCGCAGAATACCTGCGGAACGTGCTTCAGCTCGAAGGCGTGGCATGCAAAGACTGGCTGACCAATAAGGTTGACCGCTCTGTGACAGGTCGTGTCGCCTTGCAGCAATGCGTTGGCGAGATGCAGCTCCCTCTCGCCGACCTCGGCATCATGGCACTTGACTATCAAGGTGTCAGAGGCATTGGAACAGCCCTCGGACACGCTCCTGCCGCCGCGCTTATAAGCCCGGAAGCAGGCTCGAGACTTTCGGTAGCCGAGTCGCTTACCAACTTGGTATGGGCGCCTATAGAGGAGAACCTCAAAGGCGTGTCATTGAGCGCCAACTGGATGTGGCCAGCCAAGAACCCTGGCGAGAACGCACGACTTTACCGCGCCGTGAAAGCGTTGAGCGACTTCGTGTTGGCACTCGGCATCAACGTCCCGACAGGTAAAGACTCGCTCTCAATGACACAGAAATACAAAAACGGTCAGAAAGTCTTGGCTCCCGGCACCGTCATAGTGACGGCGGCAGGGGAAGTATCCGATATTAAAAAAACTGTTAAACCAGTGATTATCAATGATAACGACACTGAAATTCTGTATATCGACTTCTCAAAAGACACATTCCAACTCGGAGGCAGCAGTTTAGCGCAAGTTTTGAACAAGGTTGGTCGGAAAACACCTGACATCATTGACACTGAATACTTTAAGAAGTGTTTCAACGCATTGCAGAAACTCATCGAGCAAGGTCTCGTCATCGCAGGTCACGATGTGTCGGCTGGCGGCTTAATCACCACCTTACTTGAGATGACCTTTGCCAACAACGAAGGCGGCATGGACATAGACTTCAGCGCATTCGATGGCAACGACCTTATCAACGTGGCGTTCAGCGAGCAACCAGCCGTGGTAATTCAAGTTAAAGACAACAAAGTCAAGGAGTTACTTGAAGAAGAGGGTATTAGATTTACTGTCATTGGAAAGCCAAACAGCAAACGCAAAATCAATCTTAAGAAAGACAAAGAGTCTTACGAATTGGATATCAACGCCTTACGCGACATCTGGTACAAGAGTTCGTATCTCCTTGACAGAAGACAAAGTGGAGAGGAGAAAGCCAAAGAACGTTTCGAAAACTATAAGTATCAAGCACTTAAATACGATTTCGGCTGTTTCACCGGCAAGGCGAAAGACTTGGGCATTGACATGCGCCGTCGCACCCTTTCTGGCGTGAAGGCGGCCATCATCCGCGAGAAAGGTGTCAACGGCGACCGTGAGATGGCATACGCCTTGTATCTCGCAGGCTTCGATGTAAAAGACGTGCACACCACCGACCTCATCAGCGGCCGCGAAGACCTCGGCGACGTGAATATGATAGTGTTTGTGGGCGGCTTCAGCAACTCCGACGTTCTCGGCTCGGCAAAGGGCTGGGCAGGTGCATTGCTCTTCAACGAAAAGGCTCGCACCGCTCTCGAGAACTTCTACAAACGTCCCGACACCATGAGCCTCGGTGTCTGCAACGGCTGCCAGCTCATGACGGAGCTCAACCTCATTTACCCTGACCACGACAAGCATCCGCGCATGGTCCACAACGACTCGCACAAGTTTGAGTCGGGCTTCGTGAACGTGGACATCACCGACAGCGACAGCATCATGCTCTCTACACTCAAAGGACAGCGTCTCGGCGTGTGGATAGCTCACGGCGAAGGCAAGTTCAACTTCCCATACGGCAAGGAGAGATACAACATAGCGATGACATACAGCCACAACGGATATCCGGCAAATCCCAACGGTTCACCCTGGTCGGCGGCAGCCATCTGCTCCAACGACGGCCGTCATCTCGCGATGATGCCTCACCTCGAGAGAGCATTCTTGCCATGGCAGTGGGCTTATTATCCCAACAATCGCAAAAACGACGAGGTGGCACCGTGGATTGAGGCGTTTGTGAATGCGAGAGAGTGGATAAAAAAGAACAAGAAATAACAAAAAAAACAAGATTTTTTCAAATAATTTATCCTGTGCTTCAATTTTTTTAATTATTTTTGTTCCGTAATAATTATTAAAATTCAAATAATATGAAAAAAATCTTTACTTTTATTTTCGCCATTGCATTGAGCATTGGCGTATCTGCCCAATGCCCGTTAACAAAAGCCGTTGATTTCACAGCCACTGACATCCACGGGACAGAGATTCACCTGTTTGACATCCTTGACGGCGGACAGTATGTCTTCATCGATTTTTTCTATTCTTCATGTGGACCGTGTAACCAGGTCTGCCCCACCATAGTTGAGGCTTATGAGTTGCTCGGATGTAATCAGAATGAAGTGTTTTTCGTGGAGATATCCCCGTCTGACAATGACCAGTCATGCCAGAACTGGTGTGAACAGTACGGTGTTGAGTATCCTACAATCGGAACGACAGGCGGTGGCGCTACCATTTGTAACCAGTACGGCATAGCATCTTATCCTACCTGTATCCTAATCGCTCCGGACCGCAGTATTGTACTTAATGATATCTGGCCGATTTATAATGCCATGACAATAGTGGACATGTTGGCTCCTTTCGGTATTCAGCAACATGAGTGCGGCACCAGTGATGTGTTGGTCGAGATAAAAGATGTCTCTACGACCGCGACTACGGTTACAGCCACATTCGAGATGTCGGCGGAATGCTCCTCATATTATTACATGATGAGCACTGAAACTGAAATGGCAATGTGGATGCAGATGATGCAGGTTTCTCTCGAGGAGCTTGTAATGCAGTGGGGTATACAGACATCGGAGACAACTACCTATACCTGGACAGATATGACTCCTGATACTGAATATACCATTTATGCCCTTCCTTTCGTTGATACGGAGATGCAGGAAATTGTGACAGCATTGGCGACGACAGCTCAACAGGGCGGTTCGGGTACTTCTGTCGTTGCCCTTGAGGTTCAGGATATTACAGCAACATCCGTCAAAACGATTGCCACTCCGGATGAAAATACATCGGTTTACTTTTATGGACTTGTCACCGTAGAATATTTTAACGAAATCGGCGAAGATCAGGCTGTCGAGATAATCCGTGGAAACGGTTATCCCCTTTATGAACAGGATGTCTGGGTCTGGTCGGACCTTGATGAAGGTACCGAGTATTACGTTATTTCATCCGGGCAGAACGCTGATGGAGAATGGGGCGAGACCACGATAATATCTTTCACCACAATTGTAGACGGAATAACCGATAACAATGTCATCGATTTTACCGTCTCTCCAAATCCGGCTGACGGCTTTGTTAAAATCGCAGGCGGTGACATCAATTATGTTGAAATAGTCAATATGCTTGGACAAGTACTTGTTAAACAGAATGTTGACGGTTTGGAAACAATAATTTCAACCGAGAATCTTGAGACAGATGTTTATTTTGTCAGAATTAACGGTAAAAACACACAGAAACTTATTATCAGATAATAGTAAAATTGTCTCGTCCTAAATAATATGTAGCGTTATTTCAGGACTATATGATTATAACAATAAAAGAATAAAATCCCGGTTAAAAGGAAAGAGTCCGGTGCAATACCGAACTCTTTCTCAAATCGGATAGTTAATAACCCATCCAGCTTTTTTTTGGTGTCACATCACGATAAGGTGAACCCATCCATCGAAGCGTTTTGTATACCGTTTTCCTCTACTGATAAATATATGGATGGGAGTTTTCCTCGCTTGAAAATTCGGTGATTTATAGTTGATTTTTGGTTTTTTTGTTGAAAATGCCGTTTTTTTTATTATCTTTGCAAACAACATGAAAAGTAATGAAAGTGTCATATGGCCATATCACGATAGCAGCTTCTTTATCTGCCGTATTGGCAACAATTCATTTTGCTCCCAACACGGAAAATCCTGACACACCATATTATAAAAAACATTTACGTAATACAATATCTTCTTCACCGCAATTATCAGGTTATTATATGTCAAACGTTTTCCCAAAGACGAAATATGATAGCTGGCAGAAATCAGGGAAAAACAAATTCGTCAAATGTATATCTCGTGATAATATTATAATGTGCTTGCCGTTCACGAGATAAAATCAACAAGGTAATGGGACAATGCTGTCTTTGCATCAATATAAATGGCAAAAAGCACTAAAATTCATAATATTATTAACACAAAAAAGTATATAAAGATGAATAGATTAAATAGGGAAGGTCGCAAAATAGTTGAAACAAACATAGCGTTTTGATTGCCAGTGTTATAATTTTTTTGTATCTTTGCATAAAACAACAAAAAATCCCCCAAACTGCTTTGAACGGCCTGTTTTGGGGGAAACGAAAAATAATCGTCATGGCAAAGGTACAACAAATTTCTGAAATAACACCAAGTTTTGCGTTCACAGAGTACGATTTTTACAAAGATTATGAAGAGTCGTTCAAAAAGAGTGAGCTCGGACGCTTTCATACCCTCCTTCCGTTGCGTGAGATGGCCATCAGATTCGGTTTGATTGACTCTGTACCACGCAGAAAAGTCGGTCGCAAATCTTACTTCAGTCCTGAAGGCAAGGTGGCACTCATGTTCCTCAAGTCATATACCGGATTGTCTGCCCCAAAACTTATGGAGCAGCCCAACGCCAACATCCACTATCAGATATTCTGTGGCATCCGAATAAGTTCAGCGAATCCCCTGACCAACTACAAGCTCATAGATGATATTATCCTTGAACTGTCCAAGCGCCTGAAAATCCAGACTCAGCAGGAGTCATTGGCAGAAGCGTGGAAACCATATATGAAGAATCTTGATACGGTCTATACCGATGCAACGTGCTACGAAAGTGCCATGCGTTACCCGACCGACGCAAAGTTGCTATGGGAGTGCGTAGAGAAGGCATATGCAATGATGTGTGAGGCAAGTAAGGAACTCGGCATTCACCGCATGAGGACGAAGTACCTTGATGTAGCCCGCGACAACATGGCCTATGTGAAGCAACGCCGTCACACCAAGGAACGTACTCGCAAGATGACCCATCGACTGTTGAATCTATTGGAAAAGATTCTCAAGGAGTTAAGAAGACTCGACAGAGAAAATCCCTGCGCAGGGCTCTTCTCCGACAAGCAACTCGCAGAAATAGAGACGATAACGAAGATATACCGTCAGCAACGCAAGCATCACGAGAGTGGCAATGCCAAGGAGAGCATTCCCGATCGTATCGTAAGCGTCAACAAGCCATACATACGTCCAATCGTCCGTGGCAAGGAAGTAAAGAAGGTCGAGTTTGGAGCCAAGTGCAACAACATCCTGGTTGACGGTCTGTCGTTCATCGAGAAGCTTTCGTTCAACGCATTCAATGAGGGTACCCGTCTTGTGCATTGTGTAAAGCTTGCAGAGAAACTCTTTGGAGAGAAGACCACCAAACTTGCTGGCGACTGCAGTTATTCTGGTAATGCCAACCGTTCCTTCTGCAGTGAACAAAACATAGTGACTTCATTCTCGCAGAAAGGCAGGAAGCGAGAAACCACATCCTCTGTCAGCATGGTCAAGAAAGAACTTGCCCGTGTGCGAGCCACGGCAATGGAAGGATCCTTTGGAACGCAGAAGGAACATTACGGACTCAAGCGGATAAACGGCCGGATCAAGAAGACGGAAATCCTGATCATCTTCTTCGGCATCCACACGGCTAATGCAGTACAACTGGCAAGGAGAATTGCGAAAGCGGAACTCCACCAGGCAGCATAACCATGTATGGCATTATCCTCCATACAAGGGACAACTATGCCCTGACAAAACAAAAACCGACTCAAATTACGATAAAACTCCGGAAATAAGCAGACGAGGGCAACCTCAGAAGGCATACCCTCGTCTATAGATGTTGAATTCTTGGAATTAAACGACAATCCCTAAATAGAATATTGGCAGCGCTGTCTGCAGTAGCTGTTGCCATATTGGTTTTTACAGCCTGTAGCGAAAATAACAGGTTGGTGGAATTGAAGGTGAGGCAGCTTGATGAGTTTGCCGATTCGGATATAATAAACAATATTATTGCTTACGGTGACAAGGGAATACCATTTCCTGAAGGTAGTAAGGCATATAGGGGCAGAGATGGATACCGTATGTTGGTATTACCGACAGGATATTATTGGGTGGTTGTCCCGGAAAATAACCGCCAATCCTCATTTTTGTCATCACAAGTAAGTTTTAAATGCAACTGCAAAGAAGGCAATACAGAAGCCTGCTATCCTGCTGAGTTGGAAGGTATGTGTTTTTGCCTTATAGCCGATGGATGTCATGGTTGTGACAGGGAGAATGATGCCTCACCTCGAGAGAGCATTCTTGCCATGGCAGTGGGCTTATTATCCCAGCAACCGCAAAAACGACGAGGTGGCACCATGGATTGAGGCGTTTGTGAATGCGAGAGAGTGGATAAAAAAGAACAAGAAATAACAACAAAAAAAGATTTTTTCAAATAATTTATCCTGTGTTTCAATTTTTTTTAATTATTTTTGCCTCGTAATAATTATTAAAATTCAAATAATATGAAAAAAATCTTTACTTTTATTTTCGCCATTGCATTGAGCATTGGCGTATCTGCCCAATGCCCGTTAACAAAAGCCGTTGATTTCACAGCCACTGACATCCACGGGACAGAGATTCACCTGTTTGACATCCTTGACGGCGGACAGTATGTGCTAATTGACTTTTTCTTCACGACATGTGTCCCCTGCCAGCAGGCCGCACCGAAAATTGTTGAGTCGTATTATGCCATGGGCTGTAACATGCACGATGTTTTCTATATGGAAATAGCCTTTGGCGACAGCGATGCCAATTGTTTGAAATGGGTTGAAAAATATGGTGTCGAGTACCCGACAATTAGCGGTGTGGCAGGCGGAACAGCCATTTGCAATCAATACGGCCTCGAGGCTTTTCCGACAGTGATTCTCATCGCTCCCGACCGCTCAATTGTGATTCAAGACTTGTATCCAATCCCAAGTGCACAGACAGTTATCTCGGAATTGGAAAAGCATGGTCTTCAGCAATACGAGTGCGGACCCACCAATGTTGATGAATTTAGCGCAAACAGTTTCTCTTTATACCCTAATCCGGCAAATGATTTTGTAAAAATCTCCGGTAAAGACATCGACAATGTGATGATTTTCAATATTGTCGGCCAGAAAGTCGAGGGGTTCACAGTCAGCAACGACGAGTTGAAAATCGATGTCTCATAATACGACAACGGTATTTATTTCGTTAAGGTTGGCGACAAGACGCAACGTTTTGTAGTTGCCCACTAAAGCGTTGTCACTCAAAAAAAAATCGAGGAGGTTCGCCCTCCTCGATTTTTTTTTACAGACGTGAGTTCAAGACTACATCATTCCTGGCATTCCGCCGCCCATTGCCGGCATCTGCGGTGCTGGGTTCTCCTCTTTGTGGTTGGAGATGACGCATTCTGTTGTAAGAAGCATGCCTGCTATAGACGCTGCATTTTCGAGTGCCACTCTCGACACCTTTGCCGGGTCTATGACACCTGTCTTGAGCATGTTCTCGTATGTCTCTGTACGGGCGTTGAAGCCGTAGTCGCCTTTGCCCATGGCGACCTTGTTAACCACCACCGAGCCTTCGAGGCCGGCGTTCTCGACAATCTGACGGAGAGGTTCTTCCAAAGCGCGTTTGATGATGCAGATACCTGTTGTCTCATCGTCGTTATCGCCTTTCATCTTTTCCAAAGCCTTGATAGCGCGGATAAATCCGACACCACCGCCTGGAATGATACCCTCTTCGATAGCGGCGCGTGTTGCGTTCAAAGCGTCTTCAACACGGTCTTTCTTCTCTTTCATCTCAACTTCCGAGGCTGCGCCGACATGAACGACTGCCACGCCGCCGGCGATTTTCGCCAATCTCTCCTGGAGTTTCTCACGGTCATAGTCAGATGTCGTTGTTGCAATCTGTGATTTAATCTGTGCCGTGCGACCCTGGATATTTTCTTTATCTCCGTGTCCGTTGACGATAGTTGTGTTGTCTTTTGTGACAGTAATCTTATCGCAGCTTCCGAGTTCTGCCAAAGTAGCGTCTTCGAGACGATAGCCTTTTTCCTCGCTGATGACAGTGCCGCCGGTGAGTATGGCTATGTCTTCGAGCATCTCCTTACGTCTGTCGCCGAAGCCAGGAGCCTTGACAGCCACGACTTTCAACGAGCCACGCAAGCGGTTGACAACCAATGTTGCAAGAGCCTCGCTGTCAATATCTTCTGCGATGATTAACAAAGCACGGCCTGTCTGCAAGGTCTTCTCAAGAACTGGGAGAAGGTCTTTCATCACGCTGACTTTCTTGTCATAGATGAGGATATACGGATTGTCATAGACAGACTCCATCTTCTCTGTGTCGGTGACGAAGTAAGGCGAGATGTAGCCGCGGTCGAACTGCATGCCTTCGACGACATCAACGTATGTCTCGATGCCTTTTGAGTCTTCGACTGTGATAACACCTTCTTTTTTGACTTTTTTCATCGCGTCGGCGATGAGAGAGCCGATTGCAGAGTCGTTATTAGCCGATATTGTAGCGACCTGCTGTATCTTCTCGGTGTTGTCGCCAACGATTTCCGACTGTTCTTTCAATGAAGCGACGACTTTAGCGACGGCTTTGTCGATACCGCGTTTAAGGTCCATCGGGTTTGCGCCTGCGATGACGTTTTTCAAGCCTGTTGCCACGATTGACTGTGCCAGCACCGTGGCTGTTGTGGTACCGTCACCGGCGAGGTCGTTAGTCTTCGATGCCACTTCTTTCACAAGTTGAGCGCCCATGTTCTCTATCGGGTCGGCGAGTTCGATTTCCTTTGCCACTGTCACACCGTCTTTAGTGATATGAGGGGCTCCGTATGATTTTTCTATAATGACATTGCGGCCTTTGGGACCGAGGGTCACTTTAACTGCATTTGCCAATGCATCGACACCTTTTTTCAGACTGTCGCGTGCATCAAGATTAAATACTATGTCTTTTGCCATATCCTTGATTTTTAATTATTTACAAATTAGATGATTGCTATAATGTCGTTTTCACGCATAATCATGTAGTCTTTTCCATCAAGATGGAATTCTGTACCTGCATATTTGCCATAGATGACGCTGTCGCCGATTTTCACCGTGACCGGATTGTCTTTGGTGCCGGGCCCGACAGCCACTACCGTGCCTTGTTGTGGTTTTTCTTTCGCTGTGTCGGGAATGATGATTCCGCTTGCTGTTTTCTGTTCTGCGACAGCCGGCTCGATGACGACGCGGTCTGCCAAGGGTTTGATATTCAATTTTGCCATGATATTATGTTTTTAATTGTTATTTTCTTGTGAAATGTGTTTATCAAAAATCATTCCAAAGTATTTATCACTGCCAAAAACAAAAAAAATGTCAGAACGTGTGACATTCTGACATTTTTTTGTCTTGCTTATCGTATTATTCAGCTACTTCCGCACCCTGAATTGGAAGAGGGTTTTGGATAGGGACCTCGATCTGGGTATTTCTTATGTTACCAGCAGCACTTCTGTGAGTAACCGCGACACTGGAAGCGAGGCAGAGTACAACTAAAAGAACTGCCAAAGTCCATGTTGTCTTCTCCAAGAAGTCGGTGGTTTTACGAACGCCGAGAATCTGGTTGTGTGACGAGAAGTTAGAAGCCAATCCGCCACCTTTTGAATTCTGAACCAAAACAACCAACATCATCAAGAAACTGACGATAAGGATTAATACTGAAATTGTTACGTACATCGTCTTAAATATTAATTGTTTAACTTATTTTTTAACGCGTTTATTCGACCTGCAAAAATAATACTTTTTTCTGGATATTTTAATTTTAATTTCTCATAAATCGAAATTGCTTTTTGATAATATCCTTGTTTTTCGTAAATCATTGCTAATGTTTCACTTACAATATTCTCCTGATCGATAACAGATTCTTGCGCAGCTGAAATAGGATTGAAAAACTCCTGTTTAGGACGTGAAATAGACGGGTTTTCGGCGATGAATTTGTCGATAATTTCTGTTTTTGAAAGATTTTTTTCGTCTTTTTGGGAAGATTTTTTCTTTTTCTCGAGTTCCGCTATTTTATTTTCGATGATGGCTTTCAGTTCGTCAAGAGACTTCTTTTTCTCTTCCAGAACAGCCATTTCTCTGTTGATGTCTTCGACAGTGTCGCCGAGATTTATTTCGGGAATGAGTATGGTTTTTTCCGTGATTATCTCATTATCAACAGTTTGCGGGGCATATTCATCTGGAAGTTGGGTACACAGTCTGCGGAGTACGTTTCTATTCGGTGTCATCGCTGCCGCGCTCCTGAGCTGCTGCAAAGACCGGGCGTGACTGCCACGCTCCATGCCTACGGCAAGCAACACCTGCGCCACCGTGAAGTACGGATACCTCTTCACAAGCGCCTCAAGCTTGCCGACATCCTGACCGTCAATCATCTCCGGATGCTCCATCAACCATGTCAAATCGTTTCTATCCAATGCCTACCAATTTACTACCGCCTTATTGAAAATATCTTCACAAAGTTTATCACAAATTGTGGTCAGAAGCCCGTCCTGTATTGCATTCAAGTCCTGATTGCTCGGATAATCCTCAAATTGCGAGAACCTCTGCTCAAAATTCTTGGAGTCATCGTATCTATTGTAAAACCTGACATTCACAGTGACTGTGAGGCGGTTCAGCGCTGCCACCTGATCACCGGTGATAGCCGTCGGCGCCGTCTTGTAATCGACAATCTCCCCTTCAATTGCGAGGTCTCCGTTGTCGTTAACTCCGTCAAGTGTGGTTTGGTTCATGAAATAGTCGCGCAAGGTGTTGGTAATCATATCACTGAGCAACGGATTAACTAAATTGGCATTGTTCGGGAAATGCTGAATCGACACGGTTTTCGCCTCCGCCGGGATACTCGCTCCGGTAAATGAATAAATGCCGCAGCTTGTCAACAAAACCGCTGCCATTAATATTAATATGGTGTTAATCTTTTTTATCATCAAATATTAATATTGTATTCTTTAATTTTTCTATATAAAGTGCGCTCACTGATGCCGAGCTCCCTGGCGGCATCTTTTCTTTTGCCGTTGTATTTGCGCAAAGCCCTGATAATCACCTCGTTCTCCTTGTCATGCAACGACAGGCTGTCGTTGTTTTGCTTCTCATGAAGATACTCGACTTCGGCTTCTTGGGTGTTCTCGTAATCCATCAAGTTGTTGTCTTCAACGTGATTTATCACGGTGGCTTTTATAGGCGTTATCTGATGTTGGGGCTTCTGCGCCGTCGATATTTGTCCCGATGTCAACTCATCGACGGTTTTACGAAGCTCGGTGATGTCTTTCTTCATGTCGAAAAGCACCTTGTATAGGATTTCTCGCTCGGAGAGGGTGTCGGCTTTGCTGTCGTCTTTTATGATAACAGGCAGGGCCGTCTGTATCGGCAGGTAATTTCTCAATATCTCCGGAGTGATAACTCTTTCCGTCTCAATGATGGATATCTGCTCTGTTACATTTTTAAGTTGTCGGATGTTACCGTCCCAACGGTAGTTTTCGAACATCATGAGGGCTTCCGGTGTGAGTTGCACAGCCGGTATGCGGTATTTTTCAGCGAAGTCGGATGCAAATTTCCTGAAAAGGAGCTTGATGTCGTCTTTTCTCTCGCGCAACGGCGGGATATGTATCGGCACCGTATTGAGACGATAATACAAGTCTTCGCGGAAGCGTCCTTTCTCTATCGCCGTGGGAATATCGACATTTGTGGCGGCGACGACACGGACGTTGGTTTTTTGTATCTTTGACGAGCCCACTTTGATAAATTCTCCGTTTTCGAGTACTCTCAACAAACGTGCTTGTGTCGCAAGAGGCAGTTCTGCCACCTCGTCGAGAAACAAGGTGCCTCCGTCAGCCACCTCAAAGTAACCCTTGC
The DNA here is from genome assembly GCA_900542475.1 of uncultured Bacteroidota bacterium. Taxonomy (GTDB): domain Bacteria; phylum Bacteroidota; class Bacteroidia; order Bacteroidales; family F082; genus Limimorpha. The sequence continues at coordinate 6,182 of UQNO01000030.1, read as the reverse complement.
GGGTGTCGTAAGCACCTGTAAACGAACCTTTTTCGTGACCAAAAAGCTCCGAGTCGATAGTCCCTTCCGGAATAGCGCCGCAGTTAATCGCGAAATAAGGACCGTGTTTACGGACGCTGTTCTGATGTATTATCTGTGGAAACACGTCCTTGCCGGTGCCGCTCTCTCCGTTGATGAACACGGTGAGGTCGGTGGCAGCCACCTGCACAGCCACCTCTATGGCTCGGTTCAGATTAGGGTCGTTGCCGATAATGCTGAAACGCTGTTTTATGGCTTGGAGGTCTATCATCTCAATGTTGCTTTAAGGTGTTGTTCGATAGCCGACTGTATTTTCGCCATGGTCTTCTCGATAATCTTGTCGGTCAAGGTCTTCTGCTTGTCTTGTATGGTGAAGCTGACAGCATATTGTTTCTTGTCTGCCGGTATCTTGTCACCCTCGTAGATGTCAAACAGATTCACTGATTTCAAGATGTTTCTTTCTGTAGCGAAAGCCACGTCCTTGACTTGCCCGAAAGTGACGTTCTTATCCAAGACAAGGGCGAGGTCGCGGCGCACGCTCGGGAACTTCGGCAAGGCTTCAAAACTGACGGTCTTCAAGTCTTTGACGACCCTCAAAACCATGTCCCAGTCAAAGGAGGCGTGATAGACTTCCTTCTTCACGTCGAACATCTTCAACGTTTTTGCGTTGACTTTCCCGAGTGTCACTATGGTGTTTTTGTTTATAGAGTACTCTATCGAATAATCGTAATGCGGCTCTGTTCCTTCGGTCATCTCAAGGTCGTCGGCTTTGATACCTGTCTTGTGAATGATTCCAAGCACATATTTCTTCAGGTCGTAGAATGTGAGGCTTTGAGGCTTGTTGTTCCACGATTCTTCCTTGTCGTTGCCTGTGACAAGCAGGTCGAGATTGAAGTTTTCGCTATACGGATTAAGCGGTTTCTCCTCGGTCTGTTTCAGTTCGGCATTATAGAAATAAGTGTTTCCGAACTCGAAGAATTTCATGTCGAAGTTCTTGAAGTTCTGGTTGCGCGCGATGCTTTCAAGTCCGCCGAACAGCAACGACTGTCGCATTACGTCAAGGTCGCTGCTCAACGGGTTGAGAATCCTCACATTCCTGGCTTCGTCGAAGCCGTCGAGGTTTCTTGTATATGCCGATTTCGTGAGAGAGTTGTTCATTATCTCATAGAAGCCGTTGGAAGCCAGCATGATGGAGATTTCTTTTTGGATTTTCTCTTTGTCGGGTTTGTTGTTGACGTTGATGCTGGCGTTGATTTTTGCAGGGATTGCTATGTTGTCGTAACCGTATATTCTTAAGATTTCCTCGACGAGGTCAGCGGGACGGCACACATCGACCTTGCATGTCGGAACATCGACGACGACGAATGCATCGGTACGTTCAACTACTTGACAGTCAAGGTCTTTGAGAATATTTACCGCTACATTTTCATCTATTTCCTGACCTGCTATTTTATCGAGGTAGTTGAAATCAAGTTGCACGCGAGCGGGAGTGAAGTCGCCGTTTTTGACATCTTTCACTTCGGAAGACACTGTTCCGCCCGCAAGTTCCTTCACCATCAAGGCGGCACGCTTCAGTGCATAGAGGGTGATATTGGGGTCGCTGCCACGCTCGAAGCGGAAGCTGGCGTCGGTCTGCAGTCCGTGGAAACGCGCTGTCTTACGTATTGATGTCGCGTTGAAGCATGCGCTCTCTATGAAGATGCTCCTGGTATCTTCTGTCACCCCGGAGTCGATGCCGCCGAACACGCCGGCGATGCACATCGGCTCTTCGGCGTTGCAAATCATGAGGTCGGTGTCGCTTAACTTGCGTTTGACACCGTCCAAAGTAGTGAACGGAGTGTCCTTCGCCAGGCATTTCACTATGACTTGCTTACCTTTGATTTTGTCCGCGTCGAAGATATGAAGAGGCTGTCCTGTTTCCATCAAAACGTAGTTAGAGATATCCACGATATTGTTGATTGAGCGCAGTCCCACGGCTTCGAGGCGATGTTTGAGCCATGCCGGCGAAGGACCCACTTTCACGCCGCTGACGGTAACGCCTGTGTAACGAGGGCAGTTCATAGTATCTTTCACAACGACATCGATGTCGTTGTTTGTGTTTTCAACCTTGAAAGCAACTACCGACGGTCGTTCTATCTTATATTGACGCGTATTGTTTTTATGGTTCAAGGCAGCCACGATGTCGCGGTCGCATCCGATATGCGATGTCGCGTCGGAGCGGTTGGCTGTCAAGCCGATTTCGTATGTAAAGTCTTCTTCAACAGGGAAGTAGAACGACGCCGGCTTGCCCACCTCGTAGTTTTCAGGCAGCACCATTATGCCTTCGTGCGATGTGCCGAGTTGCAGCTCGTCTTCGGCGCATATCATGCCTTCCGACACCTCGCCGCGAATCTTGCCTTTCTTGATGGTGAAGCTTTCGTCGCCGCTCCACAGCTCGCAACCTATCGTGGCTACAAGCACTTTCTGTCCAGCCGCCACATTAGGCGCGCCGCAAACGATATGCAGAGGCTCCGGCTGTCCCACATCGACAGTGGTGATGTGAAGATGGTCGGAGTTCGGATGGTCAATGCAAGTGAGCACTTCGCCGACGACAACGCCTCTCAAGCCACCTCGCACCGACTCGTAAGGTGTGATGTCTTCAACCTCAAGACCAGTGCCGGTCAATGTTTTTCCAAGTTCTTCAGCCGGCAAATCGCACTGAATGTACTGCTTAAGCCAATTATATGAAATCTTCATGATGTTAAATTTTTTCTTTTATTGTCTTTGTCATTTCGACTATGGCGAAACGAAACGGGAAAATCTTATTCCAAAACTGCAAAAATACAAAATTCTGACAAAATGTCAGTTAAAATTCAAAAAAATTATTCATCACAACTTCAAACAGCCTTCCACGCTCATAAACACATGATTAATTATCTCTTTTAATCCAAGATTTATACCCTTTCGGATATAATTTGATTGAAAACACGACTTTTTATACCCGAAATGGCATGACGATTGAAAAACATTTCGTGTTTTTGCAAAAAACAATGTTTATGGCGGAATGTGGCGGAAGCAACAAGTTTGACCTTATCATTGAAAGGCGGTACTTAGCTGTCGGCGACTGTTTTTGGCGACATCATCAATAACATTGCTGTATTTCCATGGCTGTATTATTCTTTTTTTGTTGACAGCAATCCGCAGGCAGCGTCGATGTCTTGTCCTCTCGAAGTTCTGATTGTAGCGATAATTCCTTTGTCGTTGAGCTTGTCGCGGAAACGCGCCATGTCTTCAAATGACGGGCTTCGCAAGTCCACACCCGGGATTGAGTGGAAACGGATGAGGTTTACGCGACAACGCAGGCTGCCGAGCTGTCTGGCAAGCTCATTGATGTGCCTCGGGGTGTCGTTAAAGCCTTTGAAGACGATGTACTCGAACGACACGCGACGCTGGCCGCTCCAGTCGTGCTGGCGGACAGCGTGAACGACCTCGTTGATGGGATATGTCTTCTCAATTGGCATAATCCTTGCGCGTTCATCGTGAAACGGGCTGTGCATACTGACGGCGAGGTTGCATTTCGACTCGTTGATAAAGCGTTTCATATTAGGAATGACACCTGCCGTCGACACCGTAATGCGTGTCGGGCTCATAGCCAGTCCCCAGTCGGAGGTCATGATTTCGAGCACCCGCATGATATTGTCGTAGTTGTCCATAGGCTCGCCCATGCCCATAAAGACGAAGTTCGACAATGTTTCGTATTCCGGCTGTCCAAGGATTTGATTTATAATGTCTCCTGCCGAAAGATTTCCTTGAAAGCCTTGTTTTCCGGTCTGACAGAAGAGGCAGTTCATCTTGCACCCCACCTGACACGACACACATAGCGTGGCACGTTCTCTTTCAGGGATATACGCTGTCTCGACGAAGCCGTTTTCAGTCGGGAAAAGATATTTTTTCGTGCCGTCTTTTGACTGCTGCACGTCGGTGAAGGCACGATAACCTGTCTCATAATTTTCGGCAAGAACCTGACGTGTTTGTTTCGACAAATTTGTCATCTCGTCAAAAGAGGCGACACGTTTACGGTAAAGCCAATCGACAAGTTGTTTGGCAGTAAATTTAGGCATATTATGTTGAGCCACAAGGTCTTGCAACTCCGACAACGACATTCCGAGAAGTGATTTCATTAAACCTTAAATTTAAATAGGGCTATAGACAACAAAGTCGTTTTTTGTCAACATTTTTCTACTTTAAGAACGCCTATAGACTATTATTTTTTAAAATCTATTTTTACAAAGATAGTCTTTCTTTTGATTCAATTTTCATCAAAAAACCGGTTGCAAAAGTAACACTTTTTTTTCATTTAGCACAAAAAATATCAAAAAAGCCGTTTTGCGGGTTCAAATAGCGGGCAAAAAACAGGGCGGCGGCGTTGCCGCCGCCCCAAAATATCAACATAACTTAACCTTCTGATGTCTTATTTTTCAATAACTTTTGTATCTCAAAGACTTTCCATCAGTTTGACGGAGTTGAAGATGGTCTTTTCCTGCGCTTCGTTGCCGTACTTATCTACATCGACCACGTTGCGCGGGCTGTGCGTGATACATACCGGCCCGTTGAGGCAGCCGCCGTCGCAAGCCATGCCTTCAAAAAAGTTTTCGGCTGCTTTGCCCATTTTGAGTTTCAGCAGGTTGGCGCGACACTCGGCGATGCCGTTCATGGCTATTGGCTTCACGCCTTCCACGCCCATATCGCGGGTCACATCGACAACGCCTTGCGAGATGCCGCCCGACTTGGCGAAGATACGGCCGTAGTAAGAGGCGTTATTCAACTCGGAGTCTTCCATCTGCGTGGTATCTATGCCACGGGCGTCAACGAATGCTTGCAGTTCCTCGAACGACATCACACTGTCGATGGCACCGCCGGTCTTCTCAAGACGGTATTCCATCTTTTTCGACGTGCATGGGCCGATGAACACGACTTTTCCTGTCGGGTCTGATTTCTTGATAAGTCTTGCGGTCTCGACCATGGGAGACACCGAACTTGAGATATATTGCACTAATTCGGGGAAATTCTTCTCGACGAACATGACGAACGAGGGACAGCATGACGTGGTGAGCATTCGCTTCTCTTTCCACTCGTGTGCCTCGCGGTATAGGGTGATGTCGGCTCCAAGAGCAGCCTCCACGACATGATAAAACCCCAACTTCTTGATAGCCGTGACCACCTGGGTGACACGTCCGAAGCGGCATTGGCTGACGATAGCCGGCGCGATGACGGCATACACCTTGTATTTGGTGTTGTTTTCCGACTTCTTCAGAATGTCGATAATATCGAGCACCAGCGACTTGTCGGTAATGGCGCCGAAAGGGCATTTATAAACACACGCGCCGCAAGAGATACATTTTTCGTTGTCTATCTTGGCTTTTTTGTTCTCGTCGATGGAGATGGCCTTCACCTTGCAGCTCACCATACAAGGACGGTGTTGCAGGATAATGGCCGAATATGGACAAACTTGCGTACACTTACCGCATTCAATACATTTGCTTTTATCCACTGTGGCTTTGTGGTTTACTATTGTAATAGCGTCTTTCGGACACACTTCCTTGCAACTATGCACCATGCAGCCACGGCAGGCCGGTGTGACATAGACACCGTCGATAGGGCATTCGTCGCAAGCGCTGTCGATGACTTCTATAACATTGGGGTTCTCCTTGTTGCCACCCATGGCCATTTGGATGCGCTCTTGCAAGATGGCGCGTTCCTTGTAGATGCAACACCTGATTTCCGGCTTTGGTCCCGGGCTGAGTTGCTTGGGTACCTCCATGTAGGCGTCTTCCAATCCGCCCTCATAAGCTCGCCTTATAATCTCTTTCAGGACCTTGTACTTGATAAGCTGCACATCGGTATCGAAAACAGTTTGTGATTTCATCGTGTTTGGGGTTTATTTTCAATAATAGTTTAATAATAATTCAATTCTACAATCTTTCCCATCTGGCGAAGGTTGTTTGAAAGTTTCTCCACAATCTTCATCTTCATGGTTGTATCAATAGGCAATCCTTGGTGGGCAATATTGATGCTTTGCCCGACGAAGAATGTGATGTGAGTGGCGCGTTCAAAGAGGAAGTCGGCGAGCAACGAGGCGCCGTCTTTCTTGACGAAAGTCTTGGGCGTGAGGTCGGATATGGAAA
>UQNO01000029.1 GCA_900542475.1 uncultured Bacteroidota bacterium | reverse complement strand
TCACCAATTCGCCTTTCGGAATAGGATATCAAAGCGGATTATATAACTACAGCTTTCATTGGCGCGCCAACTACAAGCACTTCGGCCCGGTGTGCTCTATCAACATGTTTGAACACAAAAAAGGAGATTTTCTCAACGTGATAGCGCTCGGCACGACATACAAATTCGGACCTATCGACGGTCATTTCGACTTTTTGCACCGCGCTTCAACCGCGCAGAGTGAGTTTCTGGGCCATGACTACACCTTCATCGCCCAGTTAGGTGTCAATCTTTGCAAGGACAAGCTGCATCTCTATGTAAAGGGTGGTTACGACTTCAACGACGCCCAGCCTTCCGACACTCCCATCGATATCATTTATGACCCGTACGTCATGCCGGGCACCGACATGAAGACCTACGGTGGCGGTTTGGAGTTCTATCCGGTAAACGGAAGCAAAAACTTACGAATCCATGCGTTTTTCGCCGTCAACGACACCAAGGACGAGAAAATCTTATATCAAGGCAATGTCGGTTTGACTTGGAGACTCAATTTCATTGACAAATAAATCCTTCCTTATGAAAATAAAAAACCGGCAATTTTTGAGCATGCGTCGTCTTGAGGCAGGTATCTTCCTCGCCGTCTTCGCTCTTTTCTTCGGTTTCCTCGGCACACGTATGGGGGCAGCCAACATGCTGAACACCATCATGCAGACCTCGTACCATCTGCTTTTGGAGACCGTTTTCTTTCTGATGGCGGTATGCGTCGTCTCCGGCGCTCTCGGGAAGCTCCTCGTGGAGTTCGGCGTGGTGCGACTTATCGAATACATACTTCGCCCTTTGATGAAGCCTATATACAACCTCCCCGGCGTGGCAGCCCTCGGCGGAATACTCACGTTCTTATCGGATAATCCTGCAATCATCACCTTGTCGAAAGACAAATATTTCTCGCAATATTTCAAGAAATACCAGCTCGCCTCGCTGACCAATTTCGGCACTGCTTTCGGAATGGGTTTAGTGGTGATTTTCTATATGCTTGGTCTCGGCTATCTCAAGGGAGCCCTCGTCGGCTTGCTTGGCGCCATCATTGGCAGCATTGTCTCGACACATCTGATGCAGCGCTTCACCTTGAAGACATATCCCGAGCTCGATGTCGAGGAAAGTCCAGAGAGCGGCGATGAGCAGAAGATTTCGTTCAAGTCGCAAGGCAATGTGTTCCTTCGTTTCCTCGATGCCGTTTTGGACGGCGGCAAGGAAGGTGTAACTATCGGTCTCGCCATCATTCCAGGCGTGCTCATCATCTCCACCATCGTCATGATGCTGACTTTCGGGCCGGCAGCGGGTACAGAGTACAGCGGCGTGGCCTACGAAGGCGTGCCGGTGCTGCCCTATCTCGCCGGAAAAATCGACTTCGTGTTCGACTGGCTCTTCGGCTTCAAGAACCCGGAGTTGGTGGCATTCCCGATAACATCGTTAGGTGCCGTCGGCGCCGCCCTTGGTCTGCTCCCGAAGTTCATCGAGTCAGGCATCATCAATAACAACGCCATCGCAGTATGCACCGCCATCGGTATGTGCTGGAGCGGATTCCTCAGCACTCACACCGCAATGCTCGACTCCCTCGGCCACCGCGAACTCATACCTAAAGCCATCGGAGCACACACCATCGGAGGCCTCGTGGCAGGAGTGTCGGCACACTGGATATATGTGCTGCTCACTCTAATATTCTAAATGTGCGCCTCGACAAAACGACACATCGAAAAATTTTACATCGCACCTTGCACTTTTTTATGTTTTTGTAACGTTATTATGTGAAATTTCAAGTCGTTATGATAAAAAGAGTCTATAAATTCGGTGGAGCCTCGGTGAAGGACGCCGATGCCGTGAGAAACCTTAAGAAAATCCTTGACAATGAAGAGCGCAGCGACCTGCTGCTCGTCGTCTCGGCAATGGGAAAGACCACCAACGGCATAGAGAAAGCACTCGGAAATTTCCGCGACAACGACGGCCATCTGCCGATACACGCTCTTAAAGACCTCATGGAATATCATGAGAAAATCATGACAGAACTCTTTGACGGCAACACCGGACACCCTGTGTTTGAAGCAGTTACAAATCTTTTTCTTGACCTGTATCTCAACCTTCAGGAAACCGGCTACGACTATGATTACCAATACGACCAAACCGTCAGCTTCGGCGAGATGCTGTCAACCACGATAATATCGGCTTATCTGAACGACAACGGCATCAAAAACAAACTCCTCGACGCACGCCAATATATCATCACCGACCATACTTTCCGCGCCGCCAACGTTGACTGGGACGAGAGCCGTCTGCGCATCGAGAAACTTCAGCGGGAGCACGACGGAACATTGTATATTGTTCAAGGTTTTATAGGTTCGTCCACCAAACCCGTGGTTTCCACGACACTCGGCCGCGAAGGCTCCGACTACACAGGGGCTGTCTTTGCTAACTTATTAGATGCCAATGAATTGTCCGTTTGGAAAGATGTCGATGGAGTGCGCAACGCCGACCCAAAACGTTTCGAGCACACCGAGAAGATACCGCATCTCTCCTACTCCGAAGCCACCGAGTTGACGTTTTACGGAGCGTCGGTGCTGCACCCTAAAACCACCAAGCCGCTGCAAAACAAGAACATTCCTCTGAAAGTGCGCTGTTTCCTTGACGCATCTATAGAACCCACCATCGTCGATGGCAGCGACGAGTTCATCAAATATATCCCTTCTTTCATCGTGAAAGATCGTCAAACACTCGTGACGATAAGACCGCGCGACTATTCCTTCATGAACGAGCAGAACCTCGGCATACTCTTCGCAATGCTCGACGAACTCGACATCCACACCAACATGATTCAAACATCAGCCCTCGACCTCTCCGTCTGCTTCGACGAAAATGAACGCAAACTCACACGCCTCATCGCCGAACTCGAACAATCGTTCATCATAAAATACAACACCGACCTGCAACTCTTCACCATCCGCCACTACGAGAACGGCATAGAAAAAGAATTTATCGAAGACAAACAGGTTTTCGTAGAACAAAGAAGCCGAAGCACATTGCAATTGGTTATTGGTTGAATTTTCCTTTTTTGATTAGCACCGACGCGGCATGTCGTGTCTCCACAAGTGTTGCGTATATATTGACAATCAATATCTTATTTTTACCGTCCTAAAATTTTTTTTCAAAAAAAAATACAAAAAAAACATTTTTATTTTGAAAAAAATCAGTATTTTTGTACCATCAACATGACTAAGTCGAGGTGTAGATTATGGGTTCTTGTCTGCATTGCGACGGTAAAGAATGAATTTACAGAACCCTATACTAATTCTTATAATTATGAAAAGATTTTTACTTTCAGTATTTGCGATTTTAGCATTTACATTTATGGCTAACGCACAAAACAACAGCGAGGTGCTCTTCACCGACGGCTTCGAGAGCGGCAACTTGGACAACTGGACTCTCGTTGACAACGATGGAGACGGCAGCAACTGGGGCGTTCGCACTTACCCTCCACACAGTGGCTTCTACATGGTCAGTTCATGGTCATGGGATTTTATAGCCTATAATCCCGACAATTGGATGATTACCCCCGATGTCACTGGCGCAACAAATGTACAATATTTTGTTTCCACAAACATTAACTGTCCTGATCATTACGCAATCATGGCATCATCTACCGGCATCAATTTGAGCGATTTCAGTATTGTGTTTGAGGAAGACGCTCCTACCGCCAGGGGCATGGCACACTCCGGGGAAAAGAGCTCGACGGCCGAAGGCGAAATCCGCAATCAGGGGCCTTGGATTGAGAGAAACATAACCCTTCCGGCAGGAACCAAGTATGTGGCTTTTCGTCACTTCAACAGTGAAAATCAGAACTATCTGTTCATCGACGATGTAACTGTTACGGGTGGTGGCAGTAGCGTAAACACCATTGGCGAGATTCATATCGAAGGCTATACGGCTCCGGTCTATGGCGCAAATCCGGATTTTGATGTGAGTGTACCGACAGGAGCGCCTTATTCAATAGTGGACTTGGCTTGGTATGGTGATTCTTACGAGTTGACACCGGAATCTGTCTTCAGTGAAGGAGGCACCTATTACATGTATCTGACATTATTGCCCGAAACAGGCTATGAGTTTGATGAAAATGCCACTGTTTACTTCGACGGCGATGATTCCGTATATGACCCGGAGGCAAGCAGTCTTACCGGAGGATTTTTCTTTGTATATACAATCGACTATTACATTACGCTCACTGCTGTGCCTGAACAAGAAGCGAACATGCTTTCTGTTTATCCTAATCCGGCGGCTGACAAGCTTGTCTTCACAAGCGAGGCAATGGTGAACGAATATCGTATCTACGACATCGCCGGCTCGGAAATCACAAGCGATGTGGTCAACGCAGAGACATTCGAGGTCAACGTTAGCGACATGCCTGCCGGCATTTATGTCATCAGAATCTACGGTGACGGAATTATTCAATCGAAAAAATTCGTTGTAAAATAATTTTGTTGTAGAGACGCAACAAAAAGAGACGCAACATGTTGCGTCTCTTTTGTTTTTTGAACATTTCGCGTCTATAATTTACTTTGTCCAATTCAGGATTTTCCTGAAATCGTATTCTTCCGGGTTTTCCACGAATTGTTTCGCACCTTCATAGTCGGCGGGCGTGATGTATTGCATGCAGTGGTTGAACACCAGCTTGGCTTTCTCGCCTTGCATGTTCACGAGACGCGGCTTCACCTTGCCATTCTCGTCCTCCACATCTTTCAGATACAGCGGGCTGACCTGTCCCTTCGGGTCGGCGGTCACCATAGCGCCTGTGATGCCCATGTCGAACAGTTTTTTCACGCCGTAGCCGAGAATCGAGCAATATTGCAAGTCGAAAGCACACGGGTCGACACAACGTATTTCGTAGCCGACCTCTACCGGACGGCTCTTGATATTCAGTCCCAACATTTTCAAGTACTGTTGCAGCAACATATTGAAAATGTGCGCCTTACTGACGTTGCCGAGTTCCGGGTGACCGTGTTCGTCGTAGGTGAAGTTCACGCCCGAGTTGTGAATATCCTCGTCGGTCATGAAGTGAAACACCCCCTCGCTCACGCTCGCCACGCCGTAGTTGATGCCTGTCATCTTGCGTTTAATCATCGAGCTGATGATGAGTCGCATAATCTTGTCGAATGTCACCTTTGTCTTGTAGAACATTTCAGGAATAATAATCATTGGGTAATGGCATGCATAACCCATTCCGAACGCGAGGTGACCAGCCTCACGCCCCATCGCCGACACCACGAACCAGTTGCCGCTGGTGCGCGCGTCCTCATACACGGTTTGCAGAATCTTCACTCCCGCTTCCTTGGCTGAATAATATCCGAAAGTAGGACTGCCTTCAGGCAACGGAAGGTCGTTGTCGATAGTCTTCGGAACATGTATATTCTGCACATGGACATTATTTTTCAACAAGAACTTGGAGATGCGGTTTGCCGTCGAAGCGGTATCGTCGCCACCGATTGTCACCAAGAGGTTCACATCGTTTTTCACGAAGAAATCGACGTTAAACTCCTCGTCTTTCGGTTTGTAACGGCTCATCTGCAAGGCCGAGCCGCCCATCTTCATGATTTGGTCGGCATAGAGGAAGTCGATGTCAACCGTTTTCGGATTAGGTTTGAACAGGTTTTTATATCCTTCATGGAGACCGATGACACGGAATCCGTCGGTTAAAAATGTCTTTGCCACAGTGCTCACCACCGTGTTGATGCCCGGGGCCGGACCGCCGCCGGCGAGAATAACTATTGATTTCATATACAAATAATGTTTAATAATTTCCAATCAAAGAAACTCATCCAATTATTTGAGATTTCTCGACTTCACCTCGTTCCGCCCGAAACGAGGTGGCAGGTGTCTGTCATTTCGACCGACCGCATGGAGTGGAGAAATCTCATTCCATGTTGGATTGTGCAAAGTTACAAAAAACCTAAATCAATTCAATATTTTTTCAAAAAAATAATCCTTTTTCATACTGAAAATTTTATTATTTTTGCAAGTTTAAAGATAATTGGCAAATTTTGATATGTATAGTTTCATTTCAGGAACCGTTGTTGAGAAGAACCCCACTTATGTAGTAATTGACAATCAAGGTATTGGATATTTGATTAACATCACTTTGAACACTTTCACAGCTATTGGGGAGCAGGAGAAGGCAAAGCTTTTCGTGCATCTTGCGATTCGTGAAGACGCGCACACTCTGTATGGATTTTACACTGAAAGCGAGAGGGAGCTTTTTCTTCAGCTCATCACGGTGTCGGGAGTGGGTTGCAACACCGCCCGCCTCATTTTGTCGTCGATGACAGTGAAAGAGGCGGCAGACGCCATCGCGACCAACAATATCCGGATGATTCAAGGGGTGAAAGGCATTGGCGCCAAGACAGCCCAGCGCATCGTCGTTGACCTGCATGACAAAGTAGGCAAACTTGAGGCGGGCGGCGATGGAAAATCTCCTGTCGGATACAATACATTGAAAGACGAGGCGTTATCTGCATTAATGGTCTTGGGTTTCAACAAAACGAGTATCGAGAAGACCATCGACAAGCTTCTCAAGCAGATGGACGACCCATCGGTGGAAACTCTCATCAAGGAATCGTTGAGACTATTATAATTGAAATGATATGATTATCAGGAAGTTAATATATCTCTTAACATTATTGTTTGTCTGCTTCAGCCACACTGCTATCGGTCAAAGCAGCGACGACCCTTTCGGTCAGGGCGAACAAACGGGCATCATGCTGAAAGACCCGGATAATATCACCCGTTCCATAGAGTACGACCCGATAACCGGACAATATGTCTTCGTCAGCAAAATCGGCGACTTCACCTATCGTGAGCCATATATCATGACACAGGAACAGTACGCCGACTTTGTGCAGAAACAAGCCCTCAAAGACTATTGGAGAGACCGCCGCGAGTCGGCGACGGGTGTCAGCAACGGCAACTCCTTGATTCCACCAATCTACGTGGGCGGCAAGGTGTTCGACAAGATTTTCGGCAGCAACACCATCGACATCAAACTGCAAGGTTCCGCCGACGTGACCTTTGGCGTGAAATATCAACGCCGCCACGACCCTTCGATGACTATCGCACAGCAAAGAACCACCAACTTCGACTTCTCCGAGAACATTCAGCTCAGCGCCTCGGCAAAAATCGGAGAGAAGATTCAGTTCAAGATGAGCTACAACACCAAGACACAGTTCTCTTTTGAAAACAAGTTCACATTGAAATACGAGGGCGACGAAGACGACATCCTGCAACTCATCGAAGCGGGCAACGTCAGCATGCCGCTACAAAGCACCTTAATCACCGGCACTCAATCACTTTTCGGTTTTAAAACCAAATTAAAGTTCGGCAAGACGACAGTCACCGCCATCGCGTCATACCAAGATAGCGAAACGCAAAACATAGCTGTCAGCGGCGGCGCGCTGACACAGGAATTCAAACTCGAAGCCATTGACTATGAAGAAAACCGACACTTCTTCCTCAGCCAGTATTTCCGTGACAACTACGAGGCGGCTCTCGCCACTCTGCCGACAGTGACATCAGACATCAACATCACGAAAATCGAGGTTTGGGTCACAAACACTAACTCGAACTACGAAAACTGTCGTAACATCGTGGCGTTCACCGACTTGGGCGAAGGCAAAGACGAATGGATATACAACCATGCCAAGGTTTATCCTAACATGATTTCAGGCAAGCCATATCCCGACAACTCGGCGAACAACCTCGTCCAAAACATGGACACGACACAAATCCGCAACCTCAACACGGTGACATCGTACCTCACCGGACTTGGATATACCTCTGGCCGTGATTTCGAGAAAATTCAGAAAGCGAGAAAGCTGTCGCCCAACGAATACACCGTGAACAGAAAACTGGGTTTCATCACGTTGAACATCACTCTCAACTCCAACCAGACCCTCGCCGTGGCATATCAATATACTGTTATCGGACAAGATGGAGTTTTTCAGGTTGGTGAATTTTCCGACCAAGGCATTCAAGAGCCCAACTTGTTGACAGCCAAAATGTTGAGAAGCACTTCCGTCAACACCAACATGCCTATGTGGAATCTTATGATGAAGAACGTTTACAACATCAGAGCTTATCAGGTGTCGCCGACCAACTTCATGATGAACATTCTCTATCTCGGCAACGACAACGGTGTGGCGACAGGCTATTTCGCCGACGCTCCCGACGATATAAAGGGCAATTCTCTGTTGAACCTCATGGGCATGGACCGTTTGAACAGTCAGAACAACCCTGTTGAAGGCGGAGACGGCATGTTCGACTTTGTCAACGGCGCCGCCACTAACGGAGGTACCATCAATGCGGCGACAGGACGTATCTATTTCACTGTCTTGGAGCCTTTCGGAAGCCAGATCAGAGACAAAATCTTCAAAGACCATCCGGCACTTGCCGACAAATACGCCTACGACTCTTTATACACCATGACCAAGGTGATGGCACAGCAGTACACCGACAAGAACAAATTCCGTTTAGAAGGCCGTTACACCTCTTCTTCGGGCAGCGAGATCAACCTCAACGCTCTCAACGTGCAGCCTGGTTCTGTGCGTGTGACGGCAGGCGGCATCCCGTTGGTGGAAAATGTCGATTACACTGTTGACTACACCCTCGGACGCGTAACGATACTTAACGAGGCGCTACTCAATTCGGGAAGCACAATCAATGTGTCGCTCGAAAACAACACCGCGCTGTCAACAATCAGGAAAACGTACCTCGGAGCGCGTGTGGAACATGAAATCAACCCGACATTCATCATCGGAGGCACAGTGCTTCATCTCAGCGAGCGCGCATACACGTCGAAAGTCAATTACAATGACGAGCCTATCTCCAACACCATTTACGGCTTCGACATCAACTATCAGACCGAGTCGCAATGGCTGACCGATGTCCTCGACAAACTTCCTTTCTACGAGACAAAGACCAAGTCGAGGGTGACGGTGTCGGGAGAGTTCGCGCGATTCATACAAGGCATCAACAAGAGCTCACAGCAGACCGGCTCGTCATACATCGACGACTTCGAGGGAGCGAAGTCAACCATCGACATGCATCAGTGGAACTTCTGGCATCTCGCCAGCACCCCCCAACATCAGAGCCACCTCTTCCCGGAAGGAAGCGCAAGCGGTCTTGACAACGGCAAGAACCGCGCCAAACTCGCTTGGTACACAATAGACCAATCGGTGTTCTATGACAGATACGGCAACCTTCTGCCGCCGAACATCAACAACGAGGAGCTGTCCGACAACCGTGTGCGCCAGGTGCTTCTTACCGAGTTATATCCTAACAAAGACATTCAGGCAGGCACCTCGACAAACATGTCGGTACTCAATCTTGCATATTATCCGAAAGAACGCGGACCGTACAACTACGACACAGAGAGCATCAACAGAGACGGCACGTTCAGCAACCCCGAAGACAGATGGGGCGGTATCATGCGAGCCATCGAGTCGTCAGACTTCAACGCCACCAACGTGGAATACATAGAGTTTTGGATGATGGACCCGTTCTATGAGGGCATGGACCAGACAAACACCGGCAAGCTGTATTTCAACCTTGGTGATGTCTCCGAAGACGTCTTACGTGATGGACGCATGTCCTACGAGCATGGTCTGCCCACCACCGCCACAGTCGAAAACGTGGACACGACGATGTGGGGACGCGTGCCGTCACTGCAAGCCCTTGTCAACGCCTTCAATTCAGACCCGGAGTCACGACAGTATCAAGATATAGGTTACGACGGTTTGAACAACGACGACGAGCGCAAGTTCTTCGCCGATTTTCTAACAACCATGAAGACCAAGGTTGACGACGCGGCATTCAACAAAATCAACAGCGACCCGTCATCTGACGACTATCACTATTTCCGCGGAAGCGATTTCGACAGCGACCCTTTGTATTCGAGCATTCTCGAACGTTATAAGAGATATAACGGCAACGAAGGCAACTCTCCTTCAGAAGCGCAATATACAGGCGACTACACCACCAACAACAGCACACGTCCCGACCAGGAAGATATCAACGGCGATAACATTTTGAATGAGTCGGAGAACTATTACCAGTATGTCGTAGAACTTGACCCGAGCAAGATGCAATCTTCGGGACAGAACTTCATCGCCGACATTCGCGAGGCCGTGGTGCAAGTGCCTAACGGTCTTACAAGACGCGTGAAATGGTATCAATTCCGCATTCCTATCCGCGAGCCAAGCAAGGTGGTAGGCAACATCGAGGGATACAACTCCATCCGTTTCATGCGTATGTTCCTCAAAGGATTCAAAGACGACATAGTGTTGCGTTTCGCCACACTCAACCTCGTGCGAGGCGAATGGCGCACCTACACCAACGCCATTCAAGCTCCCGGAGAATATCAGCCTGGCGACCAGACCAATCATACCATCTTCGAGATGTCGGCTGTCAACGTGGAAGAAAACAGCGGCCGTTACCCTGTGCCTTACTGCATACCACCCGGCATCGACCAAGAGGTTTATACCGGAGCCACATCGACAGTGCGTCAGAATGAGCAAGCACTGCAACTCGCAGTGAAACACCTCGTCGATGGCGACGCTCGTGGCGTTTACAAAACGACAGAGTTCGACTTCCGGTTCTACAAAAAACTGAAGATGTTCGTGCACGCCGAGAGCATGTACGAGGACGACCCCGTGCTCGACAACGAGGTGACAGCGTTCATCCGTTTCGGCTCCGACCTCACCGACAACTACTACGAATACGAGGTGCCGCTGAAGATAACGCCATGGGGTACATCGAAAACGGACGAATATGGCATCTGGCCTGAGTCCAACAATTTTGATATTGATTTTGACAAAGTGGTGAACGTGAAATCGAACCGCAACACCGCCATCGCCAACGGCAGCACTGAAGTGAAAACCAACAGGTTATACTGTGAGCGCGACGGGAAGAACACCATCAAAGTGTTGGGCAATCCTACTATCAGCGAGGTGCGCTCCATGATGATAGGTGTGAGAAATCCGAGACGTGATGACGAGGTGCCGCAAGACAAGAGTGTTATATTGTGGATCAACGAGTTACGCATGACAGACCTGAACAGCAGTGGCGGTTACGCTGCCACAGGACGTGTCGAAGCCTATCTTGCCGACCTCGGCCGCGTGACAGTGGCAGGCTCATACAAATCGGCTGGCTATGGATCCCTTGAGACAAAAATCACCAACAACGACCTGCGCGCTAACAGATATTATAGCGTGGCAGCCGATATAGACCTCGGCAAGTTCATGGTTCCGGAAAAGAGCGGCATGACAGTGCCTGTCCATTTCGACCATAACAACACCACTATCACTCCAGAATACAACCCTCTTGACCCTGACGTCAAACTCGACAGGTCGATGAAAGACCTTGACGGTCATGGTCAAGACTCGCTCAACGCCTTGGCGCGCGATGTCACGAAGCAAACAAACTTCAACGTCACCAATATGCGCAAGAACCGCGTAGGCTCGAAAAAACCGCATTTCTGGGACGTGGAGAACCTCAATGCGTCATACGCCTATACAGACCAGGAGCAGACGACACCCGACCTGGAATACAACAATCAGAAGTCACATCGCGGCGGCATCGGATACTCCTACTCCACCGGCGCCAAGCCATGGACACCCTTCGCAAATAAAAAATGGGCCTCGTCGCCATATATGCTGCTCATCAAAGACTTCAACCTTTACTATTTGCCAAAGAGCTTCTCGTTCAACACAGAGATGTATCGACAGATAAACACTCAAAAGATGCGTAACAAGTCGTCGGGACTTATTCTCCTGAAAGAAACGACAGCCAAGAGCTGGGATTGGACGAGAAACTACGACTTCCGTTATGACATCACGAAGAATCTCAACTTCACATACAACGCCGTGTCACAGGCTTATATCTATGAGCCTGCCGGAAACCCGGAACGTGGCAGCGACGAATGGAAAGCGAACAGAGACACTGTGCGCGACGAGCTCATGCGGTTCGGCTCCATATCCAGATTCAACCAGTCGGTAAAGTTGAACTATACTATACCTATTAATAAAGTGCCATTCTGCGACTGGCTCGGCTCAACGATAAACTACACTGGCAACTATCGCTGGATTGCCAACTCGCGTTACACCCAGGTACGACAGGGCAACACAATAGAAAACGACAACAGCGTCCAGTTTACAGCCACCGCCGACCTGACAAGGCTGTATAACAGGTCGGCATATCTCAAAAAGCTTATGTCGCCTCGTCGTTCAAGTGCCAACAGCAGAAACAGGAACACTGTCACCGACACCCTTCAGAAGAAAGAGAGGAAAGACATCGGCAAAGCCGTAGCCGACAACGCTTTACGCATCATCTTCAGTGTGAAGAAAGTATCGTTCTCCTATTCCAAGAACAACGGTGTCAGCTTGCCGGGATTCATGACAGAGCCCACGATGCTCGGCATGGACCATGCCTGGGCTCCTGGATTGGGTTTTGTCATCGGACAGAACGACAATGTGCTTGACCAAGCCATCAACAAGGGGTGGCTATCCACCGACTCCACCTTCAATAAGCCGTACACCGAGCGAATGAGCGAGACATATAATTACAAAATTATGCTTGAGCCGTACACCGACTTGAAAATCGAGGTTACAGGCAACCGCACTTACGCGGAGAACTTCTCCGAATATTTCCGTGCCGACGAGATGGGGCTCTTCCAGTTCTACACACCGACGACAGGCGGCAACTACAGCATCTCCTATCTCATGACAGCCACTTCGTTTGTTGACGGCGACAGGCTCTTCAACGACCTTTGCGAAAACCGCCAGTTGATTGCCGACCGTCTCGCCCACGAAAACAGCGCCTGGATTGACTTGGGCGAGCCGTACATCGACGACGAAGCAGGCGGCAGATTCCCATACGGATACACCTCGTCATCGCAAGAGGTGCTCACATACGCTTTCCTCGCGGCATATAGCGGCAAAAGCGCCAACAACGTGTCGCTCAAACTCTTCCAGACAGTGGCCCTGCCTAACTGGAGCGTCAACTTCACGGGATTGTCGAAAATCCCGGCCTTGAAGAAGTATTTCAAGACCATCACATTGTCACACGCCTATAAATCAACATTCTCGGTGTCGGCATGGTCAAACAACGTCAACTACGACGCTCACAACAAGATGGCGGTGTTCACAGGCACCAACACAAAAATCCCGCAATACGACATGTCGCAGCTACTTCTCAGCGAACAGTATTCACCGTTGATAGGTATCAATCTGGTGTTCACCAACAGCTTCAGTCCTTCCATCGAATACAAAAAATCCAGGACGGTGACCTTGGGATTCAGCAACAACCAAATAACCGAGGTCAACGGTCGCGAAATCATCATCGGATGCGGCTACACCTTCAAAAACCTTGGCTTCAACATGTCGTTATTGGACGGGAACGGCTCCAAGAAAGTGAGCAACGACCTCAAACTCAAACTCGATATCGGATTCAGACGCGACATGACGACATTGAGAAGCATCGACGAACGTCACAGCCAAATCTCTTCCGGTCAGAATAAAATCAACATCTATCTCACCGGAGACTATAACTTAAGCCAACGTCTCGGCATGCAGGTGTTCTTCAAATATGACATGACGAATCCGTTCATCGCCAACGCCTACAAGACGACAAACGTGTTTGCAGGTGTCACGGCACGCTTCAGCTTGTCGCAATAAAAAAATATTTTAAGAAATATCTACAATTATAAAATAAATATAGTATCTTTGTAGCGGAATTTATTAGGTAATTTAACTTTAAATAAAAGATATGAATATTCCAACAAACTTAAGGTACACCAAGGATCACGAATGGATCCGCTTGGAGGGAGACAATGCTTTCATCGGTATCACCGACTATGCGCAACACGAACTTGGCGACATCGTTTTCGTTGATGTCGATACACTCGACGAGACACTTGAAGCTGAAGAGACATTTGGCACAATAGAGGCTGTCAAGACATCTTCAGAGTTGTTAATGCCGGTGGGAGGCAAGGTCGTCGAATTCAACGAGGAGCTCGCTGACGCTCCGGAGAAAGTCAACAGCGATCCATACGGCGACGGCTGGATTATCAAAATCGAAGTCACCAACGCGGCAGAGATGGACAGTCTCCTCGACGCCGAAGGTTACAAAGCCCTCATAGGATAATCTTTGGCACGTTTAACAAGACATATCTGCCCCGGCATATTCTGCGGCATCATAATCATGATACTTTGCGGCTTGCCGGGGTCTTGTTTTCCTGTCGTCAAGGATTTTTGGGGATGGTTGGAGCCTGACAAACTCGTACATACACTGATGTTTGCCGCACTCACCTTCTCAATTATTTTTGGCTATAGAGATGAATATCGCCAGCGTGAAAAATCGTATCGCGTTAAGCTTCAACTGATTACACTGTTAATCTCAATCTCCTACGGAGCCATAACCGAAATAATGCAATCCTACATCTTTAAGGGCAGATACGGCAGCGCATGGGATTTTATGGCAGATGTAATCGGCTGTGTATTAGGCATTTTCATATTTAAAATCATTTTCCGAAAAAAAATGACAAAAAAATAGTTCCATATTCAATAATTTTTGCTAACTTCGCAGCGTTTTTTAATCAGAATAAAATCTTATATCATGGAAATAAAAAAATCACCAAAAGCGAATCTTGACGACAAGAGATTGACATTCACGCTCATCGGGTTAGTCGTCACATTGTTCATCGTATGGCGCGTCTTCGAGATAAGAAGCTACGACAAACAGCAATTCGACACCTTTACAAGAACGGTGGAGGTTATGGATGAGGAAATGGAAATCACGAAACAGGAACAGCCCAAGCCTCAGATACAAGCCCCGAAACCACAGGTGACACAGATTCAAGTGGTGGAAGACGACGCCGAAGTTGAAGACATCGACATCAACGCTGAAGTTGACCAAGACGAGGTTATTGAAGAATACACCTATGAGGCTCCTGAAATAGAAGAGGAGGAAATCGTAGAGGAGGAGGTGTTCCTCTCTGTGGAAGAAAACCCCGAGTTTCCCGGCGGCCCCGGCAAACTGCTCGAGTTTGTGCAGAAGAACCTCAAATACCCTATGATGGCCCGTGAAAGCGACATTCAAGGCAGAGTGTTCGTGGGATTTGTCGTGGAAAAAGACGGCTCCATCACCAATGTTAGAGTGCTCCGTGGCATTGGCGGCGGCTGCGACGAAGAAGCTGTGCGCGTGGTGCAGAGCCTGCCTAAATTCAAACCCGGAAAACAACGCGGCAACCCAGTGCGTGTAGCGTACACACTGCCTATCGTGTTCAAACTTCAGTAGTGGATACAGGAAAGTACAAACTTAAAATCTTTGGCAACAAGGAGCTGCCCAACTATCTCCTTGAAAAAAACAATGTGGTGAGGATGATACTCTTCACCACAGTTTATTCTCTGGTGTTTATAAACATCTTCCGCCCGTTCAACTCCGAGACATGGATTCCGAACATCAACGCCACGAACTATTTCATGTACTCGTCACTCATGGTGCTCATAGGCATGGTTGTGGTATCCCTCAGCAGAGTCGTCATGAACTACGTGGTCAAAAAAGTGCAAATCACATACCCCGACTATGTGCTTTGGCTCGTCAGCGATGCACTCCTGGTGTCGGTGTTCTATGTCTTCATCGCTTATAAGGTGGGATTCATCGACAACTATCTCAACGACAACATCGGCCTGACTCTCTGGGAAGCGATTTTCGCCATCTTCTGGAAATCGACAGCCAACACTGTCTTGATGCTCCTCATACCATACACTATTTCACTTCTTTTCCTCGACAATCAATATCTTAAGAACAAAATAAAAGAATTAGGAGCTAAAACATCGGAGAGCAATATCGTACATCTTAAAGATGAGAAAGGCGAAATACGCCTGTCTATCAACATAGAAAACATACTTTACGCCGAGTCGGCCAACAACTATGTGACAGTCAAATACATAAACAACGACAAGATTGTCGATTTTCTTTTGAGAACCAACCTCAAGAAGTTGTCCGACGACCTTCGCGACACCCCGCTTCAGCGTTGCCACCGCTCGTTTATGATCAACCTGTTGCACGTGACATCGTTACAGAAAGACCTGGCGGATTTCATAATACAGTTCGACACCACCAGCATCAAAGACATCACCGTGTCGAAGACTTATCAGGAAGCCATCATGGACGCGTTCATGAAATACCAGAAATAGCCTTGAAAAAACTTCTCGTCATATTATTTTTACTCCTTATTTCCTTAACGGAGACGAGCGCCCAGATAAACCACAAGCATTACATTCTGATGGGCAAGATAGAGCTTTCGAAAGACAACTACACCGAAGCGATACACGATTTCAACATTGCCACCATTGCCAAGCCCAACGATTTCGAGGCTTATTTTCTTAGAGGCATAGCGAAATTCAGTTTAGGCGATTACAGCGGTGCCGTCGAGGATTTCACTCGCACTCTCGAGATACACCCGCTGTATGTGCGAGCCTACCATTATCGCGGTGTCGCCAACGACCGTCTCTCGAACTATGCCGATGCGATGGCAGACTACATGCAAGCCATCAGCCTCGACCCTTTCAGCGAGGAGCTGCACATTGCATCGGGCTCGACACTCATGCACCTCAACGACTATGAAAACGCCGTGGCGGAATTTGACACAGCATTGATAATCAACCCCAAAAACGCCAACGCCTACATATCGCGAGGCATAGCGAAACGCTATCTCGACGACCTCGACGGAGCTTTGAGCGACATGAACAACGCTGTTTATTACGATTATTTCAACATCGAAGCCTTGGTGAGGAAAAGCATGATAGAGCTTGAACGCGAGGAATATCAGGCAGCGATGGACGACTTGAACGACGCGCTGCGCATGGACAAAGACAATCCGCTCATCTATTTCAACAGAGCCGTGGCGTATCTCAATCTCGGCGACACCGCGGCGGCACTGAAAGACTATGAGAAAGTGAACAACCTCGACCAACGCAACGCCCTCACCTACTTCAACCGCGCCATAATATATTCCATGCGCGAAGAATACGACGTGGCATTGGCTTTATACAACAAAGTGATTGAGATTAATCCCCAAAACATTTACGGATATTTTAACAGAGGCATACTTTATTTTAAAATGAGAGACTGGGACAACGCCGAGGACGATTTCACAAAAGTCATAGAACTTTTCCCAGATTTCATCGATGCGTGGGTAAACAGAGCGGTGGTGAAATTCGAGAAAAACGACATACATGGAGCGGAGCAGGACCAATGGCAGGCAAAACAAATAATGGCATTTGTGAGCGAAGACCAGGCTAATATCGACTCGCTCTTTGCCCAGTATTCCAAGATGGATTACAACAAAATCATCAACTTTGAGTCCGACTTCGTCAACGGCAACCGTCATAAATCGCTCATACAGTTCTCCGACATCGACATCAAGCCACGGGAAAGCCTTATGGTAAACATCACCGAGGGAAACAAATATTATATCGACGCGACACTCAGCCAGATTTCTCAAAACAACAGACTCAACGGTAAAATAGCGTTGGTAGTGAACGACCTGTTTGAGGCGAACCATAAATCATATATCAACGACTCCGTCATCGAGACATTTGACAATCAAAACATTAGAGAGTTCATCAACGGCATCTACAACTTTGAGATTTTCAATTATCAGAGAAGTGAAAAAATCTTCATGTCGTTACTCGACGACCCTGTTTTAGGCATATATGCCGCTCTCAACCTTTCAGTTCTGCAAAAAGCCAAGGCGGAGATGGCCGTCAAAGAAAAGGATTACGACAACTCCATCTACATAACGCAGAAAAAAGCCCCTGAAAAATTCACGCAAACACAGGAAAAGCCTGATTATCAGCAATCGTTGGCAACAATCACCGATGCTTTGAACAAAAACAGAAGAAACCCTTATGTGTGGTATAACATTGGCAACATACACCTGCAGATGCAGGAGTTCGAGAAAGCCATAGAAGACTATACCAAGGCGATACAATATGAGAAAAACCTGGCAGAAGCGTATTACAACCGAGCGTTGACGCTTCTTTACCTCAATAATAAAGCGCAGGCTATCAAGGACTTAAGCAAGGCCGGCGAGCTCGGTATCCAAGAGGCTTACGTCGTGATGAAGCGATTTAATTAATCAGCTCCTCCTCCACTTTTGAGAATTTATGGCCCACGCCATAGTCGTCTTCATATTCCAACATATCAAGTTCAAGAACTTTCATGTTATAGACTTTCGGAATGACGCCGCCGATTTCCATATTATAATAGTGCGTGAAGACATTATGCTCGAGGGTCCAAGTGAGTTCAGCGCCCTCATCTTCTTGCACATCGTCGGAGAGATCCCATGTCACGGCTGTTCCATCATCATTATAACGATAATACAACTCATCTTCTTTCCAAACGCCGACAAGCAAGTCTTCATCGAATTCGATGTCGTGGTAAACCGGCGGAATGTCAATTTCAGGCTTATAATATTTTTTATGGTCGGCGAACCAGATGTAGTACACAGCCAGGGCGATTCCGGCGACAGCCAAGATAATAATAATTATCGTCCAAATTTTCTTTTTCATGTCTAAAAACTTTCAAGCCACCATATATGTTTAGGTTTTACATTCTCGATTATTTCTTGAGTTTAATGACTTTGGGGGTTTTGTTTTTATACTGCGGCATTGTCATGCCAATCGATGCGTTGATATATGTCGGGTCGCAGACGTAATATTTCTTGCCTCCATACATAAACCCATCGCCTTTCACCTCCGCATCGTCGCCGAACCAGACGGCTGTCGCGACATGTCCATCGTATTGAAGTCCGATTACCTTTGCGTTGGTATATTTTTGCACCAGCCAAGCGAACAATGCCGAGCGGTCTTCGCAGTCGCTGTAGGGGTATCCAATCACTTCTTCCGGATAGAAATATTTCTCATAGCCGAACTGTTCCTCGTCGGTCTTGTAATCAAAGCCATTTTGCACGAAATTAAGCAGCATTGCGATGAACTGTGTCGGGGTGTAGTCTTTTTTCATCTCATTGAATTTTCTCTGGAGAGCCTGCTGCGTCTCGATGGCGACGGGATTTTGGAAATAAATCGGCAAGACTGTCATCGGGACATCGTCGAGATATGCTATATGAGCTTTGTTATAAGGCAGTGTGATGTCTTCTGTTTTCGTCAGTTTCACTGTTCTTTCCACGTCGCAGCCGCCCATGTTCAAGTTGTTTTTGAAATCGAGGCACATCTGTTTCTTTTCGGTGTCCTGTTTGCAATAATCGTAAGAATACACGGCTTCGTTGGCTTTTCCGCCGCCATAAACGGTGTAATATTTCACTTGTGTCTTGCCTGCGTCATCGTCGTTGAAGCGGAAATAGGTGTACGAATACACCTGTTTGCTGTTGTCGATTGCCACGAGCAGTGTCAGCGCGCCCGATTCTTGGCCACGCGCGAGACGTGTCTTGAAGCCGCCTTCGTTTCTGAGCATATAGAAACAGAAAAGCACTCTGTCGTTGACATTCGTGAACATTCTTTCCGAGAGTGAGCGCAAGAGGCAAAAATAGCCCCACTCGTTCAGCCCGAAATCATTCACAACCTTGTCGAGCTCTACCCACAGCGCACGCGTCTCGTTCTGACACTTCGATATCCCTGTGAAATAATCGGCAACCTGCTTCTCCTCGACTCCGGCACTTTTTATCTTCAACTTCGGATCGACATGAACAGAAACCTGTCTCCCGTAAAAATTAATTAAAATATTTGAGTTGTTGTCGATATTCAATCTCTTTGACTTATCAAAATCTTTCGTGGGCAACTCGACGGGGCCATCTGCGCCGAGACGGCTTTTCAACTCATAGTTGTTGTCGTTTTCATCTTCGTATGCCATGGCGACGGTATGGGTCACTTTCGGCAACTCCTCCTCCTTTGTAAACGTTATTTCCGACGACTTTATGGCAACGTTTTCATCAACGTTTTCCGCAACTGGCATCTTTTCCATCTTGGGCTTCGACATGGCAAGTCTGTCCTTTGCGAAGTCATTGAAAAGCTCCCATTGCTTCGCCACGAAATCAGCGAACTCCTTGTTCTGCTTGTCGATATATTCCTGCAATTCCTTGTTTTTATCCGCCACACCCTTTTGGTAAGAATCCTGCATCTCTTTAAGTTGTTTATCCCTTTGCTGTATAAACTTCTGATACTCATCATCTTGCGAATATGCCGCAATGGTGACAACGATAAAAGACAAGGTAAAAATGAGTTTTTTCATACACTTTTTCTTTTTAATTCTGCAAAAATAATAAAATTGTTTATAAATCGTTATGAAAACAAGTATTATTTTTCAAAAAAATATTATTTTTGCAAAAATTTTTAAAAAAAAAATGAGTTTTAAAGATATATTGAAAAAATTATCCAATAAATATATAATTGCGACATTGATTTTTGCCGCTGTCATTATTTTTATTGATCAATATAACATTTTCGAACAAGGGAAAAGCTATAAAAAGTTGAGAAAAGTAAAAAAACAGGTTGAATATTACGACCGCGAAATAGAGAAGCAGGAACAGATGTTACACGACTTGAAGAAGGACTCGGCATTGCTTGAGAAGGTGGCGCGCGAGCAGCATCTCATGAAACGCGACGACGAGGTGATTTACATTTTGGATAAAAAAGAATAACTATCACAAAAATTATAAAACTATGAAAAAGTACTTATTAGCAATCGGTCTCGTGGCATTTTTGATGACCTCATGCTGCGACAAACAAGAAAACAACGACGTTAAAGGCTGCTGCAAAGACAAGAAAGAGCAGTGCGAAAAGAAACACGAATGCGGACATCCCGGCGAAAAACAAGGGATGTGCCATGAGATGATGGTTCAGATGAACATTATGGTGAAGGCTCTCGCCGACTGGGAAGATCTCGACGAAGCCCAGCGCGCCGACGCAATCAACATGGCAAAGGAGATGCTCGCAAAGAAAGAGCAATGCCAAAAACAAAACGAAGGCTGTAAAAAACAAAACGAAGGCTGCCAGAAGCAACACGAAGGCTGTAAAAAACAACACGAAGGCTGCCAGAAGCAACACGAAGGCTGCCAGAAACAAAACGAAGGCTGTAAAAAGCAAAACGAAGGCTGCCAAAAACAACACGAAGGCTGCCAGAAGCAACACGAAGGCTGCCAGAAGCAACACGAAGGCTGCCAGAAGCAACACGAAGGCTGCCAGAAGCAACACGAAGGCTGCCAGCACGCCGACAAATAGCAAACTTTATCAAGGTTGATTATCTGGTGCGAAGCGATTTTTACAATCGCTTCGCACCTTTTTTATCAGAAATGTTGCAACTATTACGAAAAATCATTATCTTTGCAGCCTAATTTTTAAATTTCATCACTATGAAAAATATTAAGAATTTATCTATACTCGCATTGATTTTATTAATCAGTGCGACATCGTTTGCGCAAAACGAAAAAGTCCTTAAAAGAAAAGTCGCAATCGGCAGGTTTTCCAATGAGACACAGTACGGGAAAGGCATGTTCTACGATAGAGAGAACGACCCCATGCAGAAGCAGGCCACCGATTTTCTCATGGCAAAACTCAACCAGTCGGGAAAATTCATCTTGTTGGAAAGAAGCGACCTTGATGCTCTCGTCAGGGAAAAAGGCGATGAGATGGACAAAATCAACGCCGACTATCTCATAATAGGCTCCATCACAAAATACGGCAGGAAGACAGAGGGTCAGCAGAAAGTGTTTTCTTCATCAAAAACGCAGACTGTCGAGGCTGGCGTGAGCATACGCATAGTCGATGCGGCCACAGGCCTCGTGATATATTCTGAAGAAGCTGAAGGTTATGCGGAAACGACCTCAAAAGAGGTGCTTGGCATCGGCGGCGAGTCGGGATTCGATGCGACGTTGAGCGACAAAGCCATATCAGCAGCCATTTCACAACTTGTGGAGAACATCATAAAAAAATGCACCGACCAGCCCTGGAAATCGTACATACTCACCATTGATGACGGCAACTATGTCATCTCTGGCGGCAAGTCGCAAGGCATCGTTGACGGCGACGTGTTCAATGTCTATGCAAAAGGCAAAGTAGTCAAAAACCCACAGTCAGGAGCAAATATCGAACTCCCCGGCAAGAAAATCGGCACCGTAACCGTCGTGATGTCGGCAGGCGAGACAGCCGAGACAGAAATCTCCTTCTGCACTTATGACGGCGAGGCTCTCGAAGAAGAACATCTTACAACAAAGTATTACATTTCAGACAAATAGACCATGAAAAAAATCATTGCAATATTAGTTCTTATGCTGACGATGGCGGGATGCGGCGTCGGCACATATTCGCACAATTCCGGCAAAAGCGAGAAAGCCGGTGTCTCCTTTGTTGACAACGACAAATATCCTGTCACCGTCTCCATCGACGGTGTCTCATACAATGTCAACACAGTGAAACTAAAGGATTATCGCACCGACAGACGTATCAAACAGACGGCAAAGAACACCATCTATATCGCTCCGGGCAAACATGAAATCGTTGTCACATCAAAAGGCAACCAGGTCTTGAAAGACACACTATTCCTGTCGAACAACGAAAGCAGAGTCATCGAATTATGCAAATAACCAAGGTTTTATCGGCTTCTTTAATAATTCTCTGCTTGTCGTCATGTGCGTCAACCCAGTTATATTATTGGGGCGATGTCGCATCAAACGGCATTTATCAGTACGATAACGCGGCTTATAACTACTATGACTTACAGTCACCAAAGGCCATCTGCGACCTCATCATGATTTACGAGGACATGGTCACACATCCGGGGGGCTCGCGACAGATGCCGCCTCCGGGAATATGCGCCGAATATGGCTATCTGCTTCTCACACCCGACATCGACCAGATTTTCGCATCGACAGCGTCTCCACGGCAGAAAAGGCAGATGTCACGGACAGATTTTTATCAGTATGGCTTGGATTTGATGCAAAGAGAACTATATTTATACCCTGAATCGGCTCAATTCATCGAGCCACTTGTCAGACGCACGAAAGAGAGGCAGCCATGAAGAGATTGATTTTTGCGTTGTTATTAGGTGTTTCGGCAATACTCGCCACATCATGCGGCACAAAAAGCGACTTGACAAGAGGCGGCTTATATCCGGAGATGTACGAAGAGAAGCCTG
>UQNO01000028.1 GCA_900542475.1 uncultured Bacteroidota bacterium | reverse complement strand
CAAAGGCACTCATATCTATCATAACATTATCGTTGTCAGCATCTTGTACCGCAACCACTTGACCCATCGTGTTTAAGACCGACACCTGCCGCATCTTCTCGCCTTTAACAGTCACCTTTCCAAAAGCCGGATTGGGATAAACCGCGACATTTTCCGCCAAGTTTTCGCCAACAGAAGTGTAATCAATAATATCAACTGTTATTTCAACTGGCTCCGACTCACAGTCATTTTGATAGAAAGCGATAATTCTGTAGTAATACAAACCTGGTTTAGTCACCTCGTCATCACATTCGTAATGACTAATAGAGGGTGTGTTCACGATACGCTTGACCAAATCAAAGTCAATGCCGTTGTCGCTTCTGTAAATCTCGAATCTGTCGAGAGTGAATTCATAGTCGGCCCTATCCCACATCAGATGTGCGCCAAACTCTCCGTCTTCGTAGTAATTTGTTCCGCTGAATTGATTTGGTTGAGGACAGGTCACCGGCGCTTGTGCATATACAACCACCTCGATTTTCATCGATGCCGTGCTGACACCGTCGTTAACGGTAGCGGAGAATTCTATTACGCCTGCTTCCGTTGGAGTCGCTGTTGTCGTTTGAGCATTTGGATTCGCCATCAGTTCCTGAGGCTCCCAGGAGTATGAATAATTGCCAGTTCCGCCGGAAGCGTTGGCTTCTAATGTCAACGACTCTCCAAGCACTATTTCATCTGGTGTCGCCACAACGAAGACCATCAACGGCACAATGCTTTCATCTGTGTTGTAGTCATGGCTGACAGCGATGTTTTCGCCGATTTCAACTGTAATCTCATTCTCTGTCGATGAAACCTGATGCTGGTTCCACCCATGTGCGAATGCCCAATGCATGCACGTTAAGCCTATTGCTAAAAGCACAAGTTTTTTCATGGTTATTATTAATTTTTGCAAAGATAAATAAAAAAAGGACGCCAGTGTCGACGTCCTTTACTTTTTTTTAAAAAATTATCGTTTACTTGATAACGACTTTCTCGATTTGAGCGTTGCCGTTGGCAATAACTTTCAGGAAGTAAACGCCGTTGAGCTCGCTCACGTTGATACGTGTCTCGCCGTTTGCCTTGCCGCTAACGACCACCTGACCCATATTGTTAATCAACTGGTACTCAAAGCTGCTTACGTTTGCTTTCACGTTCAAAACGTCTTCAGCCGGGTTAGGATAAATGCCCACGACCACCGCGTTCTCGTCAACCGACGTGCAATCGATTGTCGCTGTCACCATTTCCGGCAACGACTCGCCGTCCGCATATTTTGCGATGACGAGGTATGTGTATGTGACGTCGCATTCGAGGCCTGCATCGACAAATGTCAAGACATTGCCAAGCTCTTCAAGCAGTATGCCGTCACGTTTGACAATGTAACCTGTCGGGGTGCCTGTTGCCGGAGCCGCCCATGTCAAAGTGACGTCGTGACCCTCGACTGTCGCCGCGAGGTTCTGTACAGGAGCCTCTGTGTTAATTTCGCCGGCGCAGTTCACGTCAAACTCGAAATTGTAATTTTGAGCAGGATTGCTGGCCGATGTAATCACTGTGCCGTCTTCATACTTCACCGTGAATGAGCACTCGGATGTATAATTACCTTTAATCCAGCCTAATGTCACGTGTACACCTGTGGTTATCTCAAGTGTGTATGTCGCACTTGGTCCGTTGGAGATTGTGAGGTTCTGCTGTGGCGTGCCGTCGCTGAAGCTCACCGTCAACTGGTTGCCGTTCCAGCCGTCGCCGTATGAGTCGGCGAGGTCGAAGATAACAACGCAGCTGTTCTTCATAACGCCTGTACCTGTCGCCTCGACGCCGTTGTCGGCTGTCAAATTGAACGAGAGGTTGAGGACTTCCGTTGTCGGGCAAGCCGCGTCAACTGTCACGTTGAATATCGCCACGCCCTCGCCTCCTGCCGCGATTGTGCCGACATTGAATGTCGTTTCGGCAAATGAGACATACTGGCTTGCACTCGATGCGGTCACCACGGCGTTTGTCGCCTGATAGTGTCCGTTGTTGTTGAACTTGGCGACGACTGTCTGTGTCTGCCCCGGCTCGAATGAGCCTGAATACTGGAATGCGGAGAACTCGATGACAGGAGCGCCAACGGTAATCTTGGCTTTGCCTGTCCAAACGTCTGTACCGCATGTCGCCGTGACGTCAACCAAAATCTTTGTGTTGTCGGCAACGCCTGCGGCCACTGTGAAAGCGAACTCGTCTGTCAAAGTGACGGTCTCGTTCACTGCGAGAACACCGAACGAGCCGGTGTTGTCCGTGAATGTGATATTTGTATCTTCACTTGAAAGGACAACGTTTGTCGTGCCTGTTGTAGGATCGGCACCGATATTCTTGAATGTGATGCTCATGTGCTGTTCCTCGACGACTGGCACATTGCCTGGTGTGAATGCGTCAACTGAGATATAAGCGCCTGCTGCAGGAAGAACTTCAATCTGCACAACCTCGGTAACTCTGTTGTATCCAATAACTGTGAGTGTCAATGTCTCGACCGAAGCCAATGGAGGGAACTCCAATGTCGCTGTGCCGTTGACAATCTTGGCTGTTGCCATGACACCGTCCGCATTCGACAATGTGGCGATACCGTATGCAGCATCCGCTGAAATCTCAAGTGTGTTCATGCCAATCATCAAAGCCGCAGGGCTTAAGCTTAAGTTCATGTCAGTTGGATTGTCCGTACGAACCATCAATGATGGGTCACCGAAGAGAATCCATGTGTCGTGCACGATATTTCCTGTTGCTGCACCTGCCTTGTCGATAACCGCCATGTTACCATTCAATGAAGTGCCTGCCAAGGTATGGTTGAACTGGTCAACATGGACCCATTCGCATAAAATGTTAACCATCTCGTCTTGACCGTACATTGGTGGAACCCAAGGCTGTGACATCCATGAGAACATACCGCCGATAGCACCTGTCGGTGTGCCGTTCGAGTTGTTGGTGGCACGCATCCATGCTTCTGCAAAACATTCTGAACCGTAGTTGAACTTGCCGTTCAAACAAGCTACCGACCAAACTATTGGCAACATATTGTCGTTAACCAAAGCATTGACGTTACTGTTGCTGTAGTTGGCCACACCCCATGATGTCTCTGAACCGTGATTGCAGTAGTTGATGATACCGATACCTTCATTAATAGTGTTGCTGATTGTCGTAGTACTTGCGTCACCGCCGTTTCCGCCGTGATGTTCAGTAACAACTGAATATGTGTAGTGCAAGAGGGTGTCGCGGATTAAGTCGATGTGTTGATAGTCATCTTCACCATAGTGACCGCTGCCTGCTCCATAGTAGCCTATACCCATACCTTTGTCTGCCCATGTAACATTGCTCTGCAAGTCGCGTTCATAGTAAAGAACTTTGTTGACATGTGTTGCGACATGAGCATCCGTCTGCACTGAAAAACGACCTATGAAAACTTCTGGATAGTGGTCTGTTCCTTCAATCTGACCGAACCAGTTGTCTGAACGTTCAGCGCTAATAGAATGTGGTGTAATATGCTCATAGTCACCAACGAACAACACATAAACGAGGTTATGGTTAGGGTCGTTGTACAAATTGGCGATATAGTTCTTGATAGTGTTGTCGTTGTTGCCACCAACTGCTGTCACGCTAACCATTGTGGTAGGACGACCTGACTGGTTCTTCCAATCAACTAACGGCTGCATGCCTGCCATGAACTGATCAGCACAGATGATAAGCATCTCGCCGCTGTCCTCTAACCATGGATAATCTTTTGAAGCCTCGGCAAAGTTAATGAAACGGCGTTCGTAAGCCGACCTGAACTCCGCAGATGTCTTCACTGTCGCGCTCTTGCGGGCTGATTTCTGGTTTTCACCGTTGTCGCTAACCTTTGTCATAGCAATTGTCATGCTTGTGTAAACACGCAATGTCTTTGTGACTGGATTATAGGCAAACGGACGCACCCAGATGTTCTGACCACGAAGGTCTCTGAGGATATATGGGGCATCAAGCGCAACCTGTGATGCCGGCCAGAAAGCGTCCTGCTGATACATCTCTCCATAGGTGTATGGAACATCATCAGGGTTAATCTGACGGCTGAAGTTGCCCTTTGACGGAGCGACCTCAATGTTTTCATAATCAACGTATGTTGAATTAACAACACTAACCTCCATCTCTGCCAAATCACCAATCATCACAGGGATAACATCGTATGAAAGTTGTGGATTACCAGCCTCAAGCTCATAAGCCATGTCTTTAGCGCTGACGATGACCTGCTTGCCGTTGGGTGTTGTCACACTTTGTGTGTAAAAACCGTCAAGATTCACGTTGATGACGATTTCTTTTTCTGTTGAAGAAACTAAAGTTTTCTTCATCTTGACAGGAGAATCACTTGTGATTCCATGCCACTCCTGAGAGAATCCCATAAATGAGAACATCAGGAACAAAGCTGTTAGTACTAATGATTTTCTCATAATTTATAAAATGATTTGAATGATTAATCTTCTGTTTTAAGAACCTTATTAAATTAATAGCCTGCAAAGATATATAAAAAAAGGATGCCGTCAGACGACATCCTTAAAATATTTTTTAATTATTTTACTTCACAGTGATTTTTCTTACGACAATATCACCGTCAGCAATAATTCTCAAGAAGTAAACGCCGTTGAGCTCGCTCACGTTGATACGCGTCTCGCCGTTTGCCTTGCCGCTAACGACCACCTGACCCATATTGTTAATCAACTGGTACTCAAAGCTGCTTACGTTTGCTTTCACGTTCAAAACGTCTTCAGCCGGGTTAGGATAAATGCCCACGACCACCGCGTTCTCGTCAACCGACGTGCAATCGATTGTCGCTGTCACCATTTCCGGCAACGACTCGCCGTCCGCATATTTTGCGATGACGAGGTATGTGTATGTGACGTCGCATTCGAGGCCTGCATCGACAAATGTCAAGACATTGCCAAGCTCTTCAAGCAGTATGCCGTCACGTTTGACAATGTAACCTGTCGGGGTGCCTGTTGCCGGAGCCGCCCATGTCAAAGTGACGTCGTGACCCTCGACTGTCGCCGCGAGGTTCTGTACAGGAGCCTCTGTGTTAATTTCGCCGGCGCAGTTCACGTCAAACTCGAAATTGTAATTTTGAGCAGGATTGCTGGCCGATGTAATCACTGTGCCGTCTTCATACTTCACCGTGAATGAGCACTCGGATGTATAATTACCTTTAATCCAGCCTAATGTCACGTGTACACCTGTGGTTATCTCAAGTGTGTATGTCGCACTTGGTCCGTTGGAGATTGTGAGGTTCTGCTGTGGCGTGCCGTCGCTGAAGCTCACCGTCAACTGGTTGCCGTTCCAGCCGTCGCCGTATGAGTCGGCGAGGTCGAAGATAACAACGCAGCTGTTCTTCATAACGCCTGTACCTGTCGCCTCGACGCCGTTGTCGGCTGTCAAATTGAACGAGAGGTTGAGGACTTCCGTTGTCGGGCAAGCCGCGTCAACTGTCACGTTGAATATCGCCACGCCCTCGCCTCCTGCCGCGATTGTGCCGACATTGAATGTCGTTTCGGCAAATGAGACATACTGGCTTGCACTCGATGCGGTCACCACGGCGTTTGTCGCCTGATAGTGTCCGTTGTTGTTGAACTTGGCGACGACTGTCTGTGTCTGCCCCGGCTCGAATGAGCCTGAATACTGGAATGCGGAGAACTCGATGACAGGAGCGCCAACGGTAATCTTGGCTTTGCCTGTCCAAACGTCTGTACCGCATGTCGCCGTGACGTCAACCAAAATCTTTGTGTTGTCGGCAACGCCTGCGGCCACTGTGAAAGCGAACTCGTCTGTCAAAGTGACGGTCTCGTTCACTGCGAGAACACCGAACGAGCCGGTGTTGTCCGTGAATGTGATATTTGTATCTTCACTTGAAAGGACAACGTTTGTCGTGCCTGTTGTAGGATCGGCACCGACATTCTTGAATGTAATGCTCATGTGCTGTTCCTCGACGACTGGCACAACGCCCGGGGTGAAGGAGTCAACCGTCACGTAAGCACCTGTCATTGCCGCCGCAGGAACTATGACTGAATAAGGCTGACGCTGTGGGTGTGTAACAACAATCTTCACGTCACCACCTGATGTGACAGGAGTAATCGGAATCATAGCCACGCCTTCTTCACCGATTTCACCGGCGCCATAGAGAACACCGTCTTTTGAAATACCGACATAGGAACCCGGGGCTGCTGAAACCTCGTATGTATCCATTCCGATAGGAAGTGTTGGCAAGTGTGATACCGAGTTCTCAATTGGATTTGTGTGATACGGGCAGATAGAGCCGTCACCGAGGACATGGTATGACTCCCAATAGTAACGGTCGCTAACACTGCCTGGATAGCCGCTTGCATGGCCGAATGCAACAGCCAGGTTGCCGACGAACGGCACCGACGACAAACTGTTGAAGTCATCGCGGAACATAGCGTCATAAACACCCATTGTCGTGTTCTCGTATGTAGGCATTGTGTTCGTTACGGTTGTGGCGCCGACACCGAAGTAGTAGTCCTCGTACCAATATGAACTTGGGCATGAGCCGATGTATGCGAAAGCGCCCTTGTTAGGAGCAAGAATGAATGCCTCGCCAAAGCACTTGGGACTATGGCCCCAGTCAGCGGCGATGCAGCAGTTGCCCATTGCCCAGAAATATTTATCCTGGTTGGTCAACGCATTGATATTGCTGATTGTGAATGAAGGATCCGACCAACTGGTGTGGCCGCCGTGTGCAGTGTAATTTACGAAACCGACACCTGTGTTAAGGCTTGCGTATGGGTTGTTGTACGGCGGTTCCAAGAAGTAGTTGACATTGGCATAACCGTGAGCCTCGTTGATATAATAGTTCGTCGCATACTGAACCGTCGGCTTGCCGACTTTCGGGTTCCAATTTGCGTCCCAACCCGCAATAAGCAACACGTTGCTCAAATATGACGGATCCGGCATCGTGTACTGCTCATAGATGAGAGACTTGTCGCGCACGATTTCAAATTCCTCGACTGTCTCGCAAGTGAAACGGCTGTGGTACATATCTCCGAAATAATCGTTTGGACCGCCTGCCACCGCATAGTAATAAAGGTCTGTCACGCAATGTGACTCGGCACCCATCTGTGAGGCCGGCACCTGGTCTTTGTCACCTACGATGATAACGAATGTAGGTGTCTGGCCGTTTGTAACACCTTCGTTGTATTTATTGGTGATGAAAGTCTTGATAGCCGACGCCGACGTTCCTATTTCATCTGTGTAGTTGACATCCATGTAGAAGCCTTTTTCGGTCTTCCATGTGATCCATGGCTGCATCGCGTTTTCAAACATACGGTTGGCGACAACAAGAACCCGTACAGGGACCGCCCAGAGGTCAGGGTGCTCATCGTAAACATCACGGACGGCTTTCTCGTTGAACAACGAAGCGTAAACCGTCTTGAAATATGGGCTATAGGTGTTGACCAGGGTTCTCTCTGTAAGTTCAAGATCCGCATTGTCGAATGTGACCTCGAGTTCAATGTCGTTGTAAACACGAATTGTATTTGCCGCGGCATTGTATCTCACAGCGTTGAGCTGCAAAGAGCCAACCTGGACACCGCGCATTGTTCCAAGTATGTTGACCTCGGCGATTGGACGGCTCTCATCGAAGCCTCTTAACGCGTAGGCCGCCTCGTTATAAACAAACTTGACGTCGGTCTCGCTTTTGCTCTGCGAAGGCTGCTGTGGATAAATTCTCCCAATACCATAGTCAGCAAGGTTATACTCGTTGACCGTATAGTTCTTCACTGTCACCACCGGCGTCGCGCCAAAAGGAACGGCGATAAGTTCGCGGTTGACCGGAACCTGCGGCTCTCCAATGTTACCGCCAGGAATCGAATTGCCCATGGCAATAATTGAAAATTCACCTTTCTCCGTAGAAACATTAACACTCTCAATGCTGTTGTATGAGAATGTTGCAGTGAAACCGCTCATCGACACATTTTGTGCTTCGGTAGAGCCGGTTCCCTTAGCCGCAAGGTCAATACGACCCTGAGCAAAAGCTTGGAAGCCAAACATCATGACAACCAACGCCATTGCTAACTTTTTGAGTTGATTTTTTTTCATTTTTGTTGATTATTTATTAATGTTAATTTGTTAAAGACAAGAGCTTATTTTTTACGAGCCACAAAATTACACATTTTTTAAAAATGTGCAGCCTCTTTTTTAATTATTTTTTCAAAAATTTTCTATTTTCCCAATATTTTATCGTATTCTTTCGGAGAATTAATTATCTCGACAGCCCTCTCTATCATCTTGTCTTCTGTTGCCACAACTTGATAAAATTTATCGATGTTCCACACGTTTTGAGCTATAATCGCCTTGACTCT
Source organism: uncultured Bacteroidota bacterium (assembly GCA_900542475.1). GTDB lineage: Bacteria > Bacteroidota > Bacteroidia > Bacteroidales > F082 > Limimorpha. The sequence continues at coordinate 16,729 of UQNO01000028.1, read as the reverse complement.
CAATTCTATCCATTTTTTTGAACGCTCATATTGCTCGTCGTTCCACACAACATTTTTTTGTTCCGCCACTTTCTTGAAATCATTCAGCATAGTGTCTTCGACTTTGAATTTTTTGTTGAATTTCTCGAAATCAGGATAGTTTTTGAGAATTTTCTCCCTGTTTGTCAGAACATAGTCAACGCAATAGGTGTTGAACACGGCTTTTCTTATCAGGTCTGTGAGAAGTTTTGTTGTCGCGACTGTATCCATCGGCATAAAGATATCGGGCATGATGCCGCCGCCGCCATACACCGTCCTGCCGCTTGTAAGAGTGAAATACTTGAGAGAATCGGGGAAATGAATGCTGTCGGCGTGATAATATTCGCCATGTTCAAGACGTTTTGTCATCTCTTTGAAATACTCTTCTGAGCCTTGCTCGTATGAGCGCTGTATGCAACGACCGGTCGGGGTGTAGTAACGCGCCGTAGTCAGTCGAATCTGCGACTCGTCGGGCAAGTTGAATGGTCTTTGCACCAAGCCTTTTCCGAAAGAACGTCGGCCTATCAGCACGCCTCTGTCCCAGTCCTGGATAGCCCCCGCGACGATTTCGCTTGCCGACGCACTGCCCTCGTCAATGAGAACGACAAGCCTGCCCTCACAAAAATCACCGTCCTTGTCTGTCTCGAAAACTTGCTTCGGAACACTCAAACCCTCCGTGAACACCACCATCTTGTCGCCTCCGAGAAACTCGTTGCCAAGCCCGAAAGCCACTTGCAGATAACCGCCGCCATTACCTCTCAAATCGAAAACAAGCGACTGCATTCCTTGATGTCTCAAGTCGTCGAGAGCTTTCTTGAACTCGTCGGCCGACTGCTGTGAGAATTTGTCGAGTTTTATGTAACCTGTTTTCTTGTCAATCATGAAATAGGTATTGATGCTGTTCAATGGTATTTTATCTCTAATCACCTCAAAATCAATAAGTTCGTCATCATCACCTCGTTTGATGCCAAGAACCACTTTAGTGCCTTTCTTTCCACGAAGATGTTTCGTGACATATTCATTGTTAACCTTTTTTCCGAAAGCATCTTCTCCATCGACGGTGACAATCCTGTCTCCCGCCATGATACCCACTTTCTCCGACGGGCCGCCCGGGACGGCCGAGACGACAAGTATGGTATCGCGAAGTATCTGAAATGTCACGCCTATGCCCTCGAAACTGCCCACAAGTTCCTCATTAGCTTTCCGCACATCTTTTGCCGCAATATATGCGCTGTGTGGGTCAAGGCTTTTAAGCATGGACACTATGGCTTCCTCTGTCAGCTTCGCCATGTCGGCTTCGTCAACGTAGAAATTGTCGATGAGGTACATCGTAGTCGCCATTTTCTGCGTGGTCTCCGCCGGCTTCACATTGCCGTTTTGCGCGACACACAAAACACTGGAAATCAACAATATAATTAAAACAATTCTTTTCATAACAACCATTAACTCCTAACTATCTCAAATGTGTTATCGTCATTTATTTTGATTATCGTCGATGCTTTGGGTTTCACTATGACATCATGATACAGGCTCACCACGTAATCTGCGGTGTTTTTCATATTTTCCGAGATGTCGCTGAAATTTGCCGGTGAGGGCTCGCCGCTGAGGTTGGCCGATGTAGATGTTATCGGGTGTCCGAGGCGGCGTATCACCTCCTTGCAGAACTCATTGGTTGTCACGCGTATGCAGACGCTACCGTCTGCCGAGAGGTTTTTTGCAAGGCCCTTTGATTCTTTATATATGATACTCAACGGGTTATGGGCAGCCTTTATTAAATCAGCCGCTATTGGCGACGGATTTTTGACGTAATCCTTCAGGCGGTCAACGGAATCAACCAGGATAATCAGTCCCTTGCCTGCGGGACGGCTCTTTATCTTGAATATCTTGTCAATAGCTTTGGCATTGGTGGCGTCACAGCCTATTCCCCAAATCGTGTCAGTCGGATAAATGAAGACCTTGCCTTCCGAAAGGAGTTTGACACATAATTCTACTTCTTCTTCAAAAGTGTTCATAATCTATCTATAAGTTCTTTAATATCAATAAAATACGCACAATGAAAATGTTCTTTCGGACATTTTTTGTAGCCATGCAATCCGCAGGGGCGGCAGTCGATGTCACGGTTTTCCTCGACGACCACCGAATCTTCCGAGAGCGGTCCGAAGCCAAAATCAGCCACGGTGGAGCAGAAAACCGCTGTCGTCGGGGCGTTTTGTGAGCTGGCGAGGTGCATGGGCGACGAATCGCACACATAATTCATGGCCGCGTCGCGCATCAAAGCCGCCGACTCCAAGAGATTCAACTGTCCTGCCACGCTCTCTATCCTCTTGCCCTCCACCTTGGAAACGATACGCCCGCAAATTGCGACATCGTCCTTCCCTCCAAGAAGGTAAACCTTCAAATTATCCGGCACAAGCCTCAAAAACTCAACCCACCGGTCTTCAGGGAACTGTTTGGTAAACCAAAGCGAACATGGAGCCACACAGATATATCTCTCGGACTTATAATGTCTCACGCCATCGAAAACACGCTCACTCGGATACAACCTTGGACGCATCGCTTTCTCGTCGGTGATATGCTCGATGAGTCTCTGGTTACGGTCAACCTCATGCAAACCCTTCACCCCTATCTGGTGCCTCACCCTATGTGTGAAAAAACAACTGAACGGATTCTTGTCGAAGCCCGATGTCGCCTTCGCCCCGCCAAAAACCGTCAAGAAACCCGTGGCAGCATACCGCTGCACATCGACTATCAAGTCATAACGCTGCTGTCGCACCAATCTTAAGATGGAAAACAGACTCCTGTATTTATGATGCTTCTTATCCCACAAATACAACCTATTTAAGTACGGATGACTCTCGAAAAGGCTCTCGTAGCCTTTCTTTATCATCATATCTATCTGACTGTCAGGATAATACGAATGCAGTTTCTCGACAACGGCTGTCGCGAGAATCACATCGCCGATTGATGCGGTTTGTATCACAAGGAACTTTTTCATGACTTCAAAACAAACTACAAAAATACTAATTATTTTTTATAACAGGAACATTTTTTCGTCATTTCGACCGAAGCGAAGCGGAATGAAGACCCGAGCCTGCGAAAGTATTCACCCTTGGTGAATAAATCTCCGACAAATAATTCAAACGGCATTCATAATGCCCGAGGTTTCTCGACTTCACTTCGTTGCGCCCGAAATGACGAGCAATTGATTTTTTTACTATTTTTGCAAAAAATTTTTTTCGCATTTCATAAACATGTGGTTGATAATTATCGCATTAGCGATAGGCTTGGTTTACGCATCCTTGTTGTATCTTTTTTCAAAGAAATACAGCAGGTCTCTGACGATTTTATTGTTCTTGTCAAGGACAACAGCAGTCGCCACCGTAGCGATGCTTCTCTTCAACCCGTACATAAAGCATACGACACGCAAAATCGAGCAGCCGATTGTCGTTATCGTCCAAGACAACTCGGAATCCATAGTGTTGACAAAAGACTCGGTTTTTTATAAGGAAAAATATCCGCAACTCATTGATATGATTGCCAACACTCTTGACAAGAAGTATGAAATCGACTATTATACATTCGGTCAAAACTGTCGTTTCGAGCGCAGCGGAGTTGAATCGGGAAACATCTCTCTGTCAACAGGAAATTCAAAGAAGGTTGCCACACTCTCCCCTGTCGGTCGAAACGAGGGCTTTTCCGAACAATACACCAATATAAGCAACGCTTTGAACACTATTTCACGACAATATTATAAAAAGAACGTCGGCGCGGTGATTCTCCTCTCCGACGGCATTGTAAATCAAGGTGTCAACCCCGAACTAAACATCGAAAATTATCCTTTCCCGATATATTCCGTCACACTTGGCGACACCGTTTCGTATCCTTCGATGACAATCAGGGATGTGAGGTATAACAAAACCGTCCCCGCCAACATGCTGTTTCCGCTTCGTGTAACTGCCAACGCCACGAACAACAAGGGGAAAGACATGAACGTCATCGTGAAAATGGACGGCAACGAGGTTGAAAACGTCACCGTGACGGTCACCTCCGACCGTTTCTCTAAAACCTTTGATTTCAACATCGACTCCGGCGATTCCGGCGTTAAAAACATTGAGATATTTTTAGTGCCGGCAGTTGAGAAGCACGGTCGTGCGTCTCAACTGCCGGCACGTCGCATATTTGTAACTGTCACCGACAAAAAACACCGCGTAATCTGCGTCGCGAAGGCTCCACATCCCGACATCGCAGCGATAAAATCGGTATTAGACGACCATTTTGAATTTGAGACGTTATATGACAACGGAAACGTTAACGACAGTGATGTTAAAACGCGCTTGATGGCATCTCTTCCCAACTATGATTTGGTGATTTTGCATCAATTTGATGCCAAGAAGTTTCAAGAAACGCCTCTGCGGACACCAACGTTGACAATTGTTGGTGCCGACACCGATTTCGATGCGTTCAACGAATCGCAAAACATCGTAAAAATCAACCGCAGCGCGGCAAACACCAACCTCGACGTGAGAGGCAGATTTAACAACGCTTTCGGGTTGTTTACAATTTCATCTGACATCAAAAATGAAATAAAATCGTATCCTCCCCTGGCATTGCCACACTGCGATATCGCATTCAACAGTCGTCATGACGACGTTCTGCTCATGAATATCCTTGACTTGGAAACACCGAACCCTCTCTTCACATTTTCAAACGATGCCGACGGCAACAAACATGCTTTCGTATTCGGGACAGGCTGTTGGCGATGGAAATTATACGAATATTACCATCACAAGAACAACGACGGTTTCAACGAGATTTTCAACAAAACGATAAAATATCTTCTCACAGAGAAAGATAAAGAATTGACAATCTATCATAAAGACAACTATCTCAACACAGAAAACATACATCTTTCGGCGGAATTACGAAATCCGGGCGGGGAAATAATCAACGAACCCGACTTGCATATCACAATCATTCAAAAAACAACGGGCAAAGACACGATTAATAGAGTCTCCGCGACAATATCATCGTATGATTATGTTTTTTCCAAGGGCGAAAACAACTACAATTTGAATATCGGCATGTTACCCGAGGGCATCTACAGCTATCGCGCCCACACATCATTCGGCGGTGTCGAATACGACGCCAACGGCGTTTTTACGGTGGAATCCATAGGCGTCGAAGCTCAAGACCTGACCGCCAACATCGACCGGATGCGCTCATTGGCCTATCAAACAGGAGGAAATCATTATTATATCGCTGATATTCAAAATATCATACAAGATTTAGAGAATGACAGACGCATCACGTCAATTTCACGGGAAGAAACACGATATAACGACCTTATAAGTCTCAAATGGTTGTTTTTCGGCATTTTAGGACTAATCACCATGGAATGGCTTTTAAGAAAAATATTTGGAATTTATTAAATACATTAAGATGAAAGTAGCAAACAACACATTTGTAACGTTGACTTACACGTTGCACAACGACACTAAAGACGGTCCGGTCATCGACCAGGCGACCAAAGAGAAACCATTGGAGGCCATCTTCGGTCACGGAATGTTCCTGCCTCGCTTTGAGGAATGTCTGCAAGGTCTTGAACCTGGCGACACGTACGGTTTTCACCTCACTCCCGCCGAAGGCTACGGCGAGTACAACAAAGAAATGCTCTTCACTGTAAAGAAAGACATGTTCCTTGACGAGAACGGCAAACTCAACGAGCTTTGCAAAGAAGGCAATACATTGCAGTTCAATGTAGGCAACGGCATCATGCCGGGGAAAATCAAAAAGGTGAGCGTCGAACTTGTCGAGATTGACTTCAACCACGAGTTAGCCGGTGTGCCGCTTTATTTCGAGGGCGAAATCCTCGCCGTCCGCGAACTTAAAGAAGACGACCTCGGCGGAGGCTGCGGCAGCTGCGATTGCAACAGCGGGTGCGGCAGCGGGTGCGACGGATGTAAACAATAAAAAAAGACCGCCGAACCGGCGGTCTTTTTTTATTTCAAACCATTGGTTTAGAATGTGTAGAAGAAACCTATTTTGACAGGGGTTTCTCTATTGACACCGAAACCAAACTGTGTTGTTGTGAGCTCTATCTCCCCATCTTCATACTTTTCCTTTGCCTTCAGTTGATCGAAGCCAAGGGCTAAAATATTGAGAGTGCAGTTCATCGAGATATTGTCGGTGAGCATGTAAGCCATGCCTGGAACAACTGATATGCCAAAGTACGATACCTTTGGGCCATCAGTTGTGTTGCCGTCAGACTCAACTTTCAGTTTACCACCGCCTAAACCGACTTTTGCATCTGCATAGAATTTAAAGTTGTCAACTTCTGCGAAAACATAACGGAGATAAGGTGCTACTGTCCAAACATTTGTCTTGTTTTTAATTTCTGGCGTTAAAGCTGTTGAAGGTGTCGTAACCGTTGTCATGTCAACACCGAAGTCAAGACCCACACCAATTTTGTCGGAAAACATGTAGCCGATAGATGGAGAGATGTTCCATTCAAATGTCTTGTCATTGTCTGTTGTTGATGAAGCCATTTTGGTTTTACTCTTTTCGAAGTTCATTCCAAGATTACCGCCAAGGAAAAACTGTGCTTGAGCGAACATAGCTGCTGCTACGAATGCGACTGTGATAAATAATTTTTTCATCTTTTAACTAATTTTAGTTACGCCTACTCTTCAGAGATTTTCGGCATCCTCTCTAATTATTAAGATTAAACTACCGCAAAGGTATGGAATATTTCCATACGTTCGACATTTTTTTTAAAAAACATCATTTTTTAACTTGATAGACGGTGGCGGTGCGAGCCACATTGTAAATTTTCATGGTAATATTGTCGCCGTTTCTTTCTGATGGAAAAACTGCGTCTTTGTCAATGTTTTCAAAGCCTCCGAATGATTTTGCGTCGGTGGTTAAGACAATTTCATAGTCGCCGGTCTGCTTTACCTTTATTTTATAATCCGGCAATGATTTCTGTCCCCAGTTAAACACAAAAATCATGTTGTTTCGTTCAAAAACAATGGTTTTATTCTCCTCGTCGGCGTTTAAAAGCCAGGCTGGAGCCGCTGTCATCACCTTTGTTTTCTTCACAAAGCCAAGCATCGCCTTGTCGAAATCACCAAGCCAGTGGTATTTCAGATAGTCGGCGTCAGCCAACGACCATTGTCGTTTCGCATATTTATAGCTCCACCCGTTATCATATCTTGGAAAGTCTATCCATTCGGGATGTCCGAACTCGTTGCCCATGAAGTTGAGCCAGGCGTCGCCGCCCAGGCAGATGGTGAAGAAACGTATCATTTTATGCAATGCTATACCTCTGTCTATTGTCAGATTTTGCTGATTTTTCGCCATCGCAGTGTACATCTCTTTATCCATAAGCCTGAACGCCAATGTCTTATCACCCACCAATGCCTGGTCGTGCGATTCGGCGTAAGCGACAGTCTTCACATCATAGAGACGGTTTGTCATGGTGAAGAAGAACTCGTGCATATTCCATTGTTCGTCGGTTTGGTCTTTAAGTACCTTTATCCAGAAATCAGGCAAGCCCATGCCAAGACGATAGTCGAAACCTATACCTCCATCACAAATATCAGCACATATCCCCGGCATTCCGCTCACGTCTTCGGCAATAGTAACATTATGATTATCAATATCATGAATAAGTTTGTTTGCAAGCTGCAAATATGTCACTGCCTCATTGTCAACATTATCACCAAAATATTTCCAAGGGTCGTCGAAAGTCTCGCCAATACCATGATTTTTATATAACATCGAAGTGACACCGTCGAAACGATAGCCATCGAAATGGTATTCATCAAGCCAATATTTCACGTTTGAAAGCAGCAGCTGCAGCGTTTCAGTCTTTCCATAATTGAAAAGTTTCGAGTCCCATTGGGGGTGCACCCCCTCCAAACCTGGTTTAAGATATTGATATTCAGTGCCGTCAAACAGATTAATGCCTTCCCTGACATTTTTCACCGTGTGAGAATGAACTAAATCCATAATCACCAGCAGCCCCAATCCATGGGCAGCATCCACAAGTTTTTTCAGTTCTTCCGGTGTTCCGAAACGAGAGCTGGCGGCGAAGAAATTCGACACATGGTAGCCAAAAGAACCATAATAAGGATGCTCGGCTATTGCCATAAGCTGCACGGCGTTGTATCCGTCAGCTTTGATACGTGGCAACACGTTGGCAGCAAACTCATTATAAGTTCCGACAGTTTCTTTCTCTTGTGCCATTCCCACATGCGACTCATATATCAACAGAGGTTCGTCGTTTAGTATAGCGGCTTTATTTTCAAAGATGTATGGTGTTTCGGGATTCCAAAACTGCGCCGAAAAGTCTTTGGTATTTTCATCTTGAACCACCCTGGTGATATAAACAGGTATGCGTTCCTGTTCTCCGACACTTGATTGCACCAGCACCTTCAGCAGACTTCCGTGTGTTAGTTTATCTTTATAGTCAGAGTCCGGCAGAAAGAGCTCCCAGATACCGTTTCCCGCATTTTCGAGAGGATTGTCATAACGAGCCCATCCGTTGAAATCTCCGAAAAGAGACAAATAATGCGCTGCCGGAGCCCATTCGCGATACCACCAGCCACGGCGGACACGGTCGTAATGGAAACCGAAAAACTCATGCGCCGAAGCAAACGCCCCCAGACTTCCATACTGTTTTTCAATGGCTGTCAATCGGTTACAGAAACGGTCATAACGTTTTTGCACCTCCTCTGCCACGGGATTTAACCAACTGTCGTTTTCAACGATTTTCATAATTGTATTATTTTTATTTCGCCGGGTCTTAACGAAACATCGTATTTCATTTCGCAGCCACCCAACAACTTCCTTGCGTCATCAGGTATCGCAACCGTAACATCACGGTCGTCATTTAAATTGAAATTGATGACTATCAACAATTTATCATCTTCATGATAACGCAAAAACGCATAAACATATTGCGGGTCGAAATTATTGTACCACGGGTTCGCCCACATCAGGTCATAAAATGCGCCATGGACGATAGCGGCACGGGATTCCCGAAGTTTCAGCAGATTCGTGTAAAAACGATACGTTGAGATGCGATTCATAGTGTCTCCACCTCGCATTGACTGCATGTAACCATAGTTGAATATCGATGTCCGTCCATCATCTGAATTCGCGGCGTCCTCGCCATATTCCTGACCATTGTAAATCATGAAGGGGCCACGGTTCATCAAGGCCGACAAAGCGACAAAAGGGAATGCGTTTTCTGGTTTTTGCATAAAAAACCGCGAAGCCAGCCGCACCTCATCGTGGTTCTCCATGAAGCGCAACATTTTGTCATCTAATCCATTAAGATTTTTCCAAACATCAGAGACGGCATCAGCCCTCTGTCCGTGGCGGTAAATGTCCTCCAAAGTATTGTACAACCCGACTTTATCGTAAAGATAATCGAAACCCGCATCGACATAACTTTCATACAGACGTGGCTGATATATCTCGGCTATCATTATGATACTAAACGACTTACGCACGTTCTCAATCATCCATTTCCAGAAATCCACCGGCACCATCTCTGCCATATCCACCCTGAAGCCGTCCACGCCTTTTGCGCACCAGAACATCATGATTTTCAGCATCTTATGCCAAGTATCATGATTAGTATAATTTAGTTTCACCGTGTCGTACCAATCATTCAACGATGGCGTTGCGCTGAACACATCGTTGCCTGTGGCTTTTGCCGGAAACTCATGATAACCGCCGCTGTTTTCTGTCGGGGCGACGAATCTCTGATTATTTAGGACATAAAAATTCTCGTCTGTGAAATCGCCTTTATATTCTCTTGCCAAATGATTCGGGACGAAGTCGATAATTACTTTAAGTCCGTGATTATGAACACGTTCCACTGTTTTTTCAAATTCTTCCATTCTATTCGCCTCGTTATCGGCAAGATCCGGGTCAATATCGTAATAATCAACGATAGCGTAAGGCGAGCCGGCATTTCCCTTGGTAACGGCAGGATTGGTGTCGCGCCGTCCCGAGTGACGTATCACGCCTGTAAGCCATATATGACTGATGTTCAGCGACTTGATTCTTTCGATTTCATCATCGTTGATATCGCTGAAAGTGCCGCAGCGTTTAGTTTGTGATGCGCCGTAAACTCGCGGAAAAAGTTGATATATTGTCATTATTCAAGCAAATCAAGCATAAAAGCGTATTCCATCGCCACCTCGTGATAAGGTTCGAATCGCCCTGACGCGCCACCATGACCGAAGTCCATCTCCGTACGCAGATACAGCGGGTTGTCATCGGTTTTGAGGTCACGCAGTTTCGCCACCCATTTTGTCGGCTCCCAATATTGCACTTGGCTGTCGTGAAGTCCGGTTGTCACGAGCATTGCCGGATAATCTTTCGCCTCTACGTTGTCGTATGGAGAGTAAGACAAAATATAGTTGTAATATTCCTTTTCGTTAGGGTTTCCCCATTCATCATATTCGCCGGCAGTGAGCGGAATTGTGTCATCTAACATTGTTGTCACCACATCGACAAAGGGCACTTGCGCTATGACAGCTCGAAACAGTTGCGGTGCCATGTTTGCCACTGCACCCACCAGCAGTCCGCCGGCGCTGCCACCCATGGCGAACATCTTTTTACTATTCGTAAATCCTTGTTTCACAAGATATTCAGCACAAGCGATAAAATCCGTGAACGTATTTTTCTTTTTAAGCAGCTTGCCGTCTTCATACCACCAGTGTCCCATCTCCTCGCCTCCTCTGACATGCGCTATCGCCCAAACAAAACCTCTTTCGAGCAGGCTAATCCGCGCTGTCGAGAAATAAGCATCGACGCTGTTGCCGTATGAGCCGTAACCAAACAAGACCAAGGGATTTTCGCCGTTTTTCACCAGACCTTTCTTATAGACCAACGATATAGGCACCGAAACACCGTCATTTGCTGGCGCATAAAGCCTTTCAGTAACATAGCCAGAAGGTTCGAATCCACCGACAATTTCCTGACGTTTCAGCAGTTCCACGGTTTTTTCCTTCATATCATATTGATACACGGTAGCCGGCGTCGTCATCGAAGTGTAAACATACCTCAAGAGATGTGTCTCGAACTCGGGATTTGCCGATGTTTCAACGGTATATGCAGGCTCACCGAAGTTGATGTAGTAATCCGTCTTGCCGTCCCATGACATAACCCTGAAATTCACAAGACCTTTGGAACGCTCTTCCACCACCATAAATTCCGAAAACAAGTCGAAATCCTCTATCAAGACATCGTCACGATGGGCTATCACCTCCTCCCAGTTGTTTTTTTCGGTAGCGTTTACCGGTGTTCGCATCAGTTTGTAGTTTTTTGCGCCATCAGCATTTGTCAAGATATAAAAATATTCGCCGTAATGTCCGACACCGTATAATAAGTCATGTTGGCGGTTCTGAACGACTTTAAAATCGTCTTTCGGACGGTCAGCATTGAGATAGCGAATCTCCGAGGTAAGGGTGCTTTCTATAATTATCAGTATGTATTTATCTGATTTTGTTTTACTTACGAATGTACAGAAAGCGGGGTCGTCTTCGCGATACATTTCGATATCTTGAGAGGTGTCCGTGCCTATTTCATGACGCATAATTTTGTACGGACGCAGCGATTCATCTTTCACAGAATAAAAAATCGTCTTGTTATCATTAGCCCATACCATATTCCCTGAAGTGTTCTGTATTACTTCCGAAAACATTCTGCCAGTAGCTATTTCTTTTATAAAAATCTGATATTGACGACGGCTCACTGTGTCCACACTATAGGCTATCAACGAGTTATCCGGGCTTATGCTATATCCGCCGACATCGAAGAAAGCATAGCCTTTCGACATCTCATAGCCGTTGAGAAGTATCTGCTCGTCGTCAGTGCCATCAAGTTTTCTGCAATACAACGGATATTCCATTCCTTCTTCGTAACGCGAATAGTACCAATAACCTTTATGTTTCACCGGCACCGACATATCATTTTGCTTGATGCGTCCAACTATCTCGTTAAACAACTGGTCCTGAAGAGGTTCAGTATGCCTCATCATTTCTTCCTGATAGGCGTTTTCAGCTTTAAGATATTCCAAAACCTCGGGATTTTCGCGCTCGTTCAGCCAATAATAGTTATCCACACGAGTGTGACCGTGAATTGTCATCTCGTGTGGTGTTTTTTTTAACAAAGGTTTATTCATTTTTAGAATGTTAGGGTCAAACCGATACTTGGCATAATCGGCAGCTGGTAAACATTTTCGCTTGTTATGATATCGACATAGAAGATATTGTCTCTGTTATAGACGTTTGTCACGCTGAAATCGGCTTCCAATATAATCTTTTCGCCAAACCAGAACTTACGTTTCACATCGAAGTCAAGGCGATGATACCATGGCAGCTGTCCTTTATTAAGTTCTCCGTAGATGATACCGAGTTCTCCATTATTCTCGATGATGCTCATGCCCATATCGTTAAACTGATACTGCTCGTAGAACCCGCTGACCTGTGTAAAAGGGAGTCCCGAGCCTATGTTCCAACGACCGCTAAACTCCCATTGTTTACGTGAGCCGCCGCTATATGTCACCATCAAATTAATATTATGACGGCGATCGTAATGGGTGCGGTAGTTTATTATCTCATGACTTGCCGTCTCATAGTTTTTATTGACGTAAGCCAAGGAATAAGCAGCCCACACATACCATCTCAAGAACTCATATTTCAACGAGAGGTCCACACCATAGGCCTGACCGTTTTCTATCATGAAGTCACGCCATTCGATTTCGGAGACGTTGCTCGGATGATTGCTTTCCGAATAAATCTGATTACGGTTCATATTGGTAAGCTGACGGAAATCCTTGAAATATCCCTCTATGTTAAGTGTCACGTAATCAATCACATCGAATTCTGTTCCAACTATATAATGATTGGCTTTCTGCAATTTTGTTGTAACGTCTTTGCCGTTGAATTTCTTTGGAATATTATCTTGTCCTGAAAGGAATCCGTAGAACAGGTTGACCACGTCGCGGTCGCTGTTGGCTGCGATAAGGTTTTGCGAGTACACACCTGCCGCGGCTTTCAGGCGGAACCAGTCGGTGACGTTGTATTTCACAGCGATACGAGGCTCCGGTGAAATCTCGGCCAAAGAAGCATACCATTGGACACGCAGGCTCGGCTCGATGATAAGCTTGTCGAGTTGCCATTTATATTTGACGAAAGCACCCAGCTCCGTAGTGTTCTCCGTTTGATTCAATCTGATTCCGTTAGACTTTGTGTAATCGAACACCGTCTTGAAACCGAGCAGTTCCACACCATATTTCAAAGTGTTTTTGCCGAGGAAATATGAGAATGTGAAGCCGGCGTTAAAGCCGTCGATAGAGCTTGAGCGGCTTGGGTTGCTGGCTTCGGACAATTGCGCGTCATATTTTGAATAAGCGATGTTACCCTCTATGAGAACCGGTGATTTTCCAGGGATAAGCACGAAATTCGAGCCTCCTCCGTACGCCATCCAGCTAAAGTCAGAAATCGACTTATAGTTATTCACCTGGTCATTGAAATTAAATCCAAAGAAGTTGATTTTACTGCCGTTGGGCGCATTCAAAGACACCTTGCCATAGACATCTTGGAAGTTATACGGAAGCACTTCGTCTTTTAAAATGTTTTTGTAAATCGTCTGACTTGTCTGTTCGAGATATGAGTTCTTTGCCGAAAAAATGAACGACACAGACATGTCATTTTCGTTTCTGGCTTTTTTAAGAGGTCCTTCCACCATCAATTTAGCGCCGAAAGTAGAGCCTCCGACTTTTCCCGAGACACGCTTTTTGTTGCCGTCACGCGTTGTGACATCCATAATAGACGACACCCTGCCGCCATATTCGGCGCTGAAACCGCCGGTGTACACCTCGACATTTCTGATGATATCGGTATCAAAGACCGAAAACAATCCTATGCTGTGGAACGGATTATACACTATCATACCATCAAGGAGCACCTTGTTTTGTATCGGAGAACCGCCTCTGATATAAAGCTGACCACCCTGGTCTCCTGTAAACACGACACCCGGAATCACCTGCAAATACTGGGCAAGGTCAGCCTGACCACCTACAGCCGGTATCTTGGTGATGGTCTTGGGCGTGATATAAACCACAGATGTCTTGGTTTCAGTCTTGGCCTCTATTTTGTCAGCGCTGATACTCACAGCGGCAAGCTGGATTGAAGCCTCCGAAATGTTGTATTTCTTGTTTAAAATCTGATTGTTCTTCAGGGTGACAAGCTCGGAAACAGTGTCATATCCGATTGATGTCACCATGAGGGTATAACTGCCGTCAGGGATTCGGGTGATGCTGAAATATCCGTTGATATCGGTAGTGGAGCCGAGAGCCGTGCCTTTAAGGAACACATTGGCAAACATCACCGGCTCGCCATTAGAGGTCTCGTAAACGAAACCTTTAATGGTATTGTCACCTTGCGCAAAGACCAAAACGCTGGTTATCATCATGAAAACCAGCAAACAGTACTTCTTTATTGTTGTTGTAATAATGTCCATTTTCAATCAGTGTTAAATAGATTCCAAAAAAACACGCAAAGATAATGTTTTTTTTATTACAACTTCAACAATTCGCAAAAGATTTTAAGCTTCTTTCGCCTGTTTAATCAGGTTCAATTCTTTTTCGGAAAAGTGATTTGGGAGCATCAATTGCACTTTAAGCAGCAACGAGCCGCTGCCATCTTTGCCGTAACGAGGCATGCCGAGTCCTTTCAGACGCAACATGCTGTTGTTTTGTGTCTGTGGCTTTATCGGCACGCTGACGTTGCCCTTCATGGTGTCGATTTCCATTTTTCCGCCAAGAATGGCGGTATAGACATCAATATTGACAGTTCTGACAAGGTCGTCGCCATCACGTTGATATACGGGGTCTTGCAACACATTTATCTTCAGGAGCAGGTCGCCGTTCTCGCCTCCGTTGACACCTGGGTGTCCCTTGCCTTTCACCCTCAACGTCTGACCGTCTTTAACACCGGGTTTGATGCTTATTTTTATGGTCTCGTCGCCGATTTTAAACATTCTCTGCGAGCCGGAATACGCTTCGCGCAATGTCATGTCGATTGATGCTGTCAGGTCTCGGCCTTTCATAGCTCTTGAGCGGCTGCGCCTGCCTCCTCCGAAGCCTCCCATATCGCCAAAGTCAAAGCCTCCCCCGCGGCCGCCGAAAAACATGTCGAAAAAGTCGGAGAAGCCACTGCCGCCAAAGCCCTCAACACCTTGACCGCCAAAGCCTTGAAAACCACCGCCGCCACGACCCATGTTCTCGTACTGCTTCCAGTTGGCACCGAGCTCATCGTACTTCTTGCGCGACGCCTCGTTGCCGAGCACCTGGTATGCTTCCGAAATCTCCTTGAACTTTTCCTCCGCCGCCTTGTCTCCCGGGTTTTTGTCGGGATGATATTTCACGGCAAGTTTACGGTACGCCTTCTTGATCTCATCTTGCTTCGCAGAACGCTCAACACCCAAAATCTTGTAATAATCTTTATATTCCATAATTTTTCCTCCCTATATCTATATATGCAGTAGAGACGCAACAAGTCGCGTCTCTGCAGCAAACTGTTTATATTGTTTTTAGTCAATCGCAATCATTGAAATGCGACGAACGTATTTCTATCTTGTTTATGACTTTCGTGACATGTTCTGTTTTGTGACTATATGCCACCAATCCGACCGCTACGAGAAACAAGATGACTGCCATTTTCACCCATCTATTAATCGGCATGATGCACACACCTATGATTATCAGTAACAGAGGCCACATTTCCCATAGCAGATGCCAGTCGATTTCAAAATCGAAGAAGGTCACTATCAGGGCTATCACACCTATGACAATCAATGTCACACCATTGGCAAAGCCGTCGTTTTTCTTTTTTTCATCGTTATTCATTTTTATTATTTTTTGAAGAGTTAATAAGAAGGGCGACACCTATTATGATAAGAGACAACGGCCACAGTTTCCACACCCACATCATTGACGTGAAGTTGTTAATCAACGCCACCACGCCGATGAAAATCAGTACCAAACTGGCAATCATCGCTCCTTTTTCGGATTTTTTCTCTTTTTTTTCCTCGTCAGGAGTGATGTCGATTGTGCTGCCTTGACTCTTCGGGGTGCTTTCTTCCGGCAGCACTATCCAAAAGATGACATACATCCAAAATCCGAAGCTGCCGCATATTGTCGCCACTACAAAAAGTACACGCATCAATGCGATGTCGATTTTCAAGTAGTCGGCGAGACCCGCGCAAACACCGGCAACCACCCGGTTTGTGCGGGAACGTTCAAGTCTTTTGTTGTTGTTGTTTTCCATCTTATTGAAAATTTACATTGGAGAAACATCAAATATCGTACCAAAATATTTGTTTTTCAAATTTATAACGATTTTTTCTGATTTTGCTGCATCGGATTGTGAAAAAAAACTGACAATTCGTCATTTCGAGCTTGTCACCGCCGTCATTTCGAGCTTGTCACCACCGTCATTTCGAGCTTGTCGAGAAATCTACAGCAACCGAGTGCTCATGGACTTTCGTTAGTCGTAGATTTCTCCACTTCGCTTCGCTCCGGTCGAAATGACGGACTGTTTTTTTGTCGTAGATTTATTCACCGGAGGTGAATGCTTTCGCTTCGCTCAGGTCTCCACTTCGGTAGAAATGAAGGGATTTCGTTTGT